>NZ_QSGK01000002.1:0-298423 GCF_003468125.1 Collinsella sp. AM40-7AC
AAGCAAGGCAGGGGCGATCCAGGCCGATTTGGGCGCCCTGCTCTCGGCGGCGCGGACGGCGAAGGTATTTAAGCCTCCTTGTCAGTCGCTTTGAGATAATCCTCATCGTTCACAGGTTCCAACCACTCGTTGGAGGCTTCCTCGCCCGGAACCTCCAACGCGAGATGTGAGAACCAGCTGTCGGGTGCGGCTCCGTGCCAGTGCTTCACCCCTGGGGCAATGTTGACCACGTCGCCAGGGTGCAGTTTCTGCGCCGGCTTACCCCATTCCTGGTAAAACCCTCGACCAGCCACGCAGATGAGAATCTGTCCGCCGCCGTTTTTGGCGTGGTGCACGTGCCAGTTGTTGCGGCAGCCGGGCTCGAACGTCACGTTGTAGACGCCAACCTGCTCGGTTGATAGAGGCGCGAGGTAGCTTTGCCCGATAAAGTACTTCGCGAATGCGTCGTTGGGGGCACCGATGGGAAAGGCCATCTCGTTTTGGTGCTCGGCTTTTGCATCAGCGGCATCGTCATCCGCCCAGACCTCCTTTGCCATGCGGAAGGCCGCCCACGCCTTGGGCCATCCCGCATAAAACGCCGCGTGCGTAAGGATTTCCGCTATCTCCGCCCTGGTCACCCCGTTGTTCTTTGCGGACATCAGATGATATTTAAACGAAGAGTCCGTCAGTCCCTGCGCCATCAGGGCCACAACCGTCACCACGCTGCGGTCTCGAAGGGAAAGCCCGTCTTCTCGACTCCACACCTCGCCAAACAGCACATCGTCATTGAGCTGTGCGAACTTGGGGGCGAACTCCCCCAGGGCATCCCTGCCTGCCGTCTGTTTAATTGCCATGATCGATCTCCCCCTGTCGATGGTTTAGGTGCAAATCTGTTTCCTCATTACGGAACACCCTTTGCAATCCCTGTTCTAATGACGAGAATGAAGGTAATACCTAAACCTGACTTTAGGTCAAGGAATGAATTCGAGATTGATTCGGAGGAGCCATGTACACAATCGGACAGGTTTCGGAGATGTTCGGTTTGCCCGCCTCAACGCTGCGCTATTACGACAAGCAGGGATTGTTCCCGGCATTGGAGCGGACGTCCGGCATTCGGCAATTCGGCGATACGGAACTCGAGGCGCTTCGGGTCATCGAATGCTTCAAGAAAGCGGGGATGGAGATCAAGGACATCCGGCTGTTCATGGAATGGTGCGCGGAGGGTCCATCGACATACCCCAAACGCAAGGCCATGTTCGAGGAGCGGAAGGCCCACATGGAGCTAGAGATCGCGAACATGAACCGCGCGCTGGACATGCTGAAGTACAAATGCTGGTTCTACGGGCAGCTGAATCAGGGCGAGAATGAGACTGAGCTGAGGGCCATGATTCCCGACGGTTTGCCAGAAGATATCAAAGAGGCCTACGAGAACGCTCACGCTCGGTAGTACCAAAAACGCCCCTTCTGAAACTCAACCATTGTTTAAGATGTCACAACTTAGGCAACAAGACTGGTTGCCCCGGTACGCAACGGGAGGGTCGATGCGACTGGAATCGACCCTCCCGTTTCCCAAACGGCATGAAGCTACTTGCTCACAACCGAGATGCGCTGGGCGACGTGGTCACCGGACTCGATCTCATCGACCATGGCGATCGCATAGTCAGCGTACGAGAGCGTTGACTCGCCGCGGCTGTTGAGTGTGAACTCCTCGCCCGCCAAGATATACTCACCGGTGCGCTCGCCGTCGGCCTGGAAGTCAGCAGCAGGGGAAACGAAGGTCCATTTGAGGCCGTCCGTTTCGCGAAGGTGAGCAAGGACTTTGCCGGCCGCGGCGGACAGCGGCTTCCAGTCATCGGGGAAGTCCGGGCCCATATCGACGGTGACCGTATGCTCGGGGTTGACGAACAGCGAGCCCGCGCCACCCACTATGAGCAGGCGCACATCGGTGCCGACCAGCACATTAGCCAAGTGGATGCCCGCGTCGGTGATACCGGGGATGGTCTCGGGCGTCCAGCCGCCCACGGCGTCCACCACGGCGTCGAATCCTTCGAGGTCTTCCGTCGTGAGCTCGAGTGCGTCTTTGATGACGGAGTTCTGAGCGGCGGTCCTATTCTCGCCGCGTACGATGGCGGTCACGTCGAATCCGCGACGCACGGCCTCCTCAACGATGAGGCTGCCGGCCCTGCCGTTCGCTGCTACAACTGCGATTTTCTTGGTCATCATGCTTTCCTTTCGACCTGCGGCACTCGACGCCGCTTTCCTTGCAGCTCATACGATACGCGTCAAAGGTATATAATGGAAAGTAGGCACATAAAAGTGCTGTAAGCACCAAAAGGAAACTAATGTAAATGACGTGCATGATTGCAGACGGAGGTTTCGCGAACATGACAACACCGACTTTGGAGAACCTGCCTGCCTGCCCAGTGGAGACAACGCTTTTGCTCATCGGCAACAAGTGGCAGGTGCTCATCCTGCGCGAACTCTCGCTCAAAGGCACGATGCGCTTTAAGGAGCTGCAACGCTCGATCGGCAAGATTTCGCAGAAAGTTCTGACCAGCAACCTACGAACCATGGAGGAAACGGGGCTCGTTCATCGTGAAGCGTTCGCAGAGGTGCCCCCACGGGTGGAGTACTCGCTCACCGACCTGGGACAGACACTCAGACCCGTTCTTGACGCAATGAGAGCTTGGGGCGAGAACTACAAGGAGCAGCTCCGCGGCGGCGGGCTTCGATAAGTAGCTCCTACTGGTTACACGCCTACAGAAACCCCTCCGTCCTATCGCCATCACGGGAAACCCTCCTCCTTGGTTCTCGCCGCAAACGGCTTCGAGGCCGCGCTGGCGGTCCCGGCACGGCTGGAGTCGGCCCGCGCGAGCAGCGGAAAGGGATACACGCCCTTTACCAAGGTAGATTGCTGCTTTCATTTTCCGTTCCTTTCGCAGTATTCTCAATGCAGGTGCGCGGCCTGCGCGCATGGCGCCTAGGGGGCGTCGCCGTCACATCGTTTCATTCGCGCCTCTCTTTAGCGTTGGCAAGACATCGGTTCGTGCCGTTCGGATGCACGCAGGTTTTGATAATGCGCACCATCTCATCGATAGGCGTTTCGCAGCCGCTCCGAATCCAGTCCTGTACCACGGCGGAGAGCCCATGCACATAAAAACTGATGACGAAGGCCCGCTGCTCGCTGGGATAGCCAAAGCGCTCCAACACTGGGTCGATGATGTGCTTCGCTAGGGCCTCGAATCGCTCCTGAGCTTGCAGCGTATGCCCGTTTGCGAGCATCGCGCGATAGATGGAGCAGTTGTCTTGGACGAACTCGAGGTAGGGCCTCAGATACTCGTCGGTTACGAAAACGAGCTCATCGAGGGAAGCCGTACGGATAGCCCCGATCGTGTCTGCGGCGCTTTGTTCAAAGCGCTCGAAGAGCTTGGTGTTCACATGTTCCGAACACTCCTTCACGAGGTCAGGGACACCCTGGTAGTGAAGGTAGAACGTAGAGCGCCCCACCCCGGCCTTCTTGCAAATCTCCTTAACGGTTATGAACTCCGCGCCCTTGTTCTGCAGCAAGTCGAGCAAAGCCTCGTCCATAAGCTGCGCCGTCGTAAAGTATCTGCTCTGCTGCCTGTTCACCCAAGCCTGCCTCTCCCTGATGCCAAAAGCTATTCGCCGGCAATTCCCTTGGCAAGCTCCATTATCTCAAAGGCGTATTTCTTCTTAGAGGTTTCCAGAATCCAGCGATACAGAACAAGGTTCACGCTTGCGCCTGCGATACCCAAGATACCAAGGACGATTCCGAGCACAAACAACGTGCCCTCGCCAGGTCCCAGCACACCCATGGTCAGGCACATGCCCACACCCAACAACAGCGAGGAAGCGATGCCAAAGCTGTAGGCGAAGACGTTCGCGGGGCGCTTTGCTTTGGCATCGAGCTTCTTGAGCGCGGTGAGCTTGGAGGCGCTTTTGGGCGCGTATTGCTTGGCGATCGATTCCGCGCAGGTCTTGTCGGTGTCCATGTTTTCTTCCTTTTCTCTATGGCTTGTTCGACAACCCAAGAATAGGAAGAACGTGCAGGCGATTGAAGAACACAAACGGGACGTTGTGTCCATGTTATATCGGCGAATGTCGACACTCACCGCAACTGCTCGGAATGATGATTGCGCTGTATTTCGTTATCAAATGGGCAGTGAAAAACGGCATAAAAGAGGCCTACGGTGCTGTCACTGGCAAGAATACCGCCGAAGATATCCAAAACGAAAAAGAGTTGAAAGAACTTGGATTGGATCAAGAGGATCGATAAATCCAGTTTCACTGCCCCTAAAACGGCCTCGCTTTGTCCTCGGGGACAATGATGCTCACTCATTCATTTGAATTCGTCTTGAGGAGCGCCTTAACGTGCAGGTCGTAACGTGTGGCATAGAGAGGTCGTCCCCTGCGCTTTGTCCTTCGCGCGCCCGTGCTTACCCTGATAAGGTCGGCATCACGAAAGAGCATCGCTTCCTCGAGGTATCTATTACGGCGTTTCAGTCTATCGCCTTTCAAGAGCTGCTCCTAAAACTCGAATCTGATTACACTTTTGGGAGTTTCATAACTCTGCGCCACAAGATGAGCAAAGAACGCACCTCGAGATGAATCGACTAAAGGAATTACGCACCTGCCGGGAGGCAGGCAGCCTGCTCGATCATCGCGGACTGCCAATTGATAAACCCCAAAAGCCGGACCGCACGGCGGCGCTCGTTTCGCTAAATCGGCTTGATGGAATGGCGGATCACGGTCTTGAGCTTCAATAGCTGGATGCGTTCAGAAATAGACACGAAGGCCCTCGGGTGTCATTCAAATCCAGTCTGCATCTTGGTTCCTCGACTGCGCAGCTTGGTTAAACGCCGAAGGTTCAGCTATCTTCGTCAGCTAGCATGAGAGCAACCCGAAGGGAGGACGCATGAAGATCACAATCGAAGAGCGAGAAGCAGCTCAAGATATAGAAGTCACGATCGTCTGCGTAAGGGTCGATCGCCGCGTGCTTGATATAGCGGCTCGGCTGCGCATGCTTGACAGGAAGGTGACGGGCACGGCCGACGGCTGCACGCGTGTGCTGAGCGCAGAAGACGTCCTGTTCATCGAGTCGGTCGACAAGCACACGTTCATTTATACGGCCGACACGGTTCTCGAGACGGGCCTGCGCCTTTACGAGATGGAGGAGCGCCTGGCGGACTGCGACTTCCTGCGCATCGCGAAAGGTTGCATCGTCAACTTCCGCGCGATCACCGCCCTCAAGCCCGACGTCAACGGCAGGATCATCGCCACCTTGGAAAACGGTGAGCAGGTCGTTATCTCGCGCCAGTATGCGCCCGACGTCAAATCGAAGCTCGGTCTGAAGCAGTCGAAACGAAGGAAGGGAGACCGAAATGATTAACAGGGACATTATCGACACCGATAAAAAGACGCCCGTGGAAAACCTCAGGCAACTCGTGAAAAGCACCTGTATCGGCTTCACTGTTGCCATGATAGCCTTCTTGGCATTAGGGACTTGTTTCGCTGATGACACCGCCAAGCAGGGCATTAACTATTGCTGGTCGATTCTCGCCGCGTGCGTCACCGTCCCCGCGCTGCAGTTCGTGTTCTTCACGCCCGCGGTGATCAGACAGATGGCGTATCCCGCGCGCCTGGCGCTGTTCGACGTTTGCCTCTACGCAGCCCTCTGTGCATTGGCGTTTGTCTTTGCTTGGGTTCCCGTGAACAACCCCGGGGCGTGGGTTACCTTCACGGTTGTCTTTCTCGCCATCCTGGCGGTCCTCACTCTTGCTTTCAACGCCAAGCTGAGCCGCGAGACCCGCGAATTGAACGACAGGCTCGCGGAATACCGCAAGAGCAGGGAGACGGAATAAGGGTATAGCTGAGCATTATCGATGCTGGGCAAATCCTTACTCCCGATCCTCGGATTACCGCCCAGCGCGAGGACCTGATACCAAGGCCGGCGCAGGGCGATGCTCGGCCCCGTTCGCTACCTCAAGCGCTTCCTGCGCGGTCATGCCCTTGTAGCCCCCCGTTCGCGCGCATAAGCGGGTTCATGTGCAGGGGAATGTCGATCCAGGTGCTGATTGCTCGGTCAGCCTGATCGGATTGGAGGAAGACGACCTCATGTTCAGCATAGGCGATGGCGAAACTTCCTACGTATTGCGGTCTACCCAAGCCATCATTCGGTCCTCCTCGGTTTCGAAACTCGAATTTTTTTAAAGTTTCGAAACCGGGGGGGCAATATGCACAGGGATGCATCGAGGAGCAATTCCCAGTCGCGCCATGTCAGCAGCGATGCCGGGCGCATTCACGCGTGCTACAATGCGGACATCAGAGATGAAAACACAGTCCCCGTCGGGTAGTCGTGGGCGTGCGCTAGTCCGCATCAGTAACCTACCTCCTTGGTTGTCCCTTCTCTGCATGGTCATCTACATAAAGGAGGAACCAGCCATGCAGATCAGTGTGTCGTCCACCCTGACCGTATATCACGACGGGCAATTCTGGGTCGGGCTGGCGGAGCACGTCGAGGACGGAAGGTACGGCGTCGCCCGCATCGTCTTCGGCGCAGAACCGTCCGATGAGGAAATCCTGCGATTCGCTACAAGCAAATGGGCGGAGCTCGCGTTCTTCGGTGACGAGGCCACGGAAACAAGCAAGCCCGCGAAGAACCCCAAGCGGCGCGCTCGCGAGGCGGCGAAAGCCCTCAAGCAGCCAGCGATGAGCACCAAGGCACAACAGGCGCTCACAGCACAGCGGGAAGCGATGAAGCGGGAGTCGGCTCAAGTAAGAAGCCAGCGTCGCGCGGATGAGGCGGAGGCGCGCTTCGAGCAGCGAAAGCTGAAGCGCAAGCAGAAGCATCGTGGGCATTGATCGCCATTTGCAGCGAGCCTTAAACCCGTATACAGAAGCGGTGTCAGTTTCACTTGAAACCGACACCGCCGTCTATTGCGCCGCTCGTCAACAGCCAATCTCCGCCTTATTCGTATTCGATATATGCATCTCGAATTCGGTGCAGCGCTCGGTTAGCTTCGTAGTCAGTTCGCCCGAAGGTAGAAGCCGCGGATCTTCTTCAGATAGTTTTCACGAGGTAATCAAAACCACCCCTAAAAGGGGTGGTTTGCTCTTAGGGTATAACCCTTGGATTTCCGGCACGCGTCTAAAGGCGCCGGCCCTCACGGGGTTCGGGCCGCACTGCAGATTGACCCGTGGCGGGCCGGTCAAACCGGCGCTATTTACGCCCCGGCCCCCTATCGAAGGGGTCCTCGTACTCCTTGACGCTCAGCCGGTCGAGCGCGATGTCGGCCCTCTCCTGCTCCCGGATGTACTTCGCGATCGGCGCCTCGTTCAGGCCGACGGTGGACACGTAGTAGCCCTCGGCCCAGAACTTCCTGTTGCCGAACTTGTACTTCATGTTCGCGTGCCTGTCGAATACCATCAGCGAGCTCTTCCCCCTTCAGGTAGCCCATCACGCTCGACACGCTGTACTTCGGCGGTATCGCCAGCAGCATGTGGACGTGGTCGGGCATCAGGTGCCCCTCGATGATCTCTATCCCCTTGTACCGGCAGAGCTTCCTGAAGATCTCCCCAAGGTCGGACCTTATTTGGTTGTAGATGACTTTGCGCCTATACTTCGGCGTGAACACGACGTGGTACTTGCACATCCACTTCGTGTGCGACAGGCTGTAGGCCTTCTGGGCCATACGCCACCACCGCCCTCTCGACTCGGATTCCTTGCGGCCTGAACAATCGCAAGTGTCCGGCGAGGGGGCGGCTTTGTAAAGCCGTTTGGCCCCACCCGCATAGCGGGTGGTTTCTGATGCGGCGCGCTACGCGCCCCGCACAGGGTAAAGCCTGTAAACCACGAGAGAGGGCCGGGGCCTATGGCTCCGTCCCTCCTTCTGGGCGTTTCCCTCGCTCGCACTACCCGGCCGACGGCGCGGTGAACGACAGCTTGTCGTATGCGAAACTGTAGTTCTTCTTGATCGCATAGAAGGCGACCGACGCCATCAGCGCGGCGACCGCAATGGCGGCCTGCTCCTTCGTTGGGTTGACCTCGAGCGCGTACCCGATGGCTTCCCTGACGGTCTTCAGCGCACCCTCGGGCGAGTCGACGAGCTCGGTGGCGGCCTTTGCGATGTTCTTGCTGTCCATGGTCGTTCCTTTCGTGGGGTTAGTCTAGACGAGCAGCTTGAACGTGAGGGCGATGTGGCATGCCATTCCAGCGAGGAGCGCCACGGTCATGCACGTCACGGCGGCAGCCATCAACCTGAAGAACCACGTGTCCATGTCGCGGCCACTTCCCGCCTTTTCGAAGTGTTTATCTTCCAAACGGCTCTTGTCGGTCATCAGTTCCTCCTCCTCTACGGGTTTTACTGAGGACAGTTTCTCGAATAAGAGCCCTGCCGTTCGAATGCAGACGCTCTAATGACCTACAATATTTAATGTCATTCAATAGAAACGAGGAAACCATGTCGAGGAAGCTGACGGACATTGAGATAGCGGCTTTTCTCGAGAGATGCGGCGCGATTGAGAGCGGAACGCGACAGCGCTTGCTGGCAGTCGCGCGCCTGCTATGCGATTTCACCGACGAGAACGAGGGACTCACCTCGCAGGAAATAGCTCGGGTTCTCTCGCGACTGTCGGGGAGCAATGTGGCCGAAAACTCCGTCCGCGCCGATCTCGACGCTTTGGCATCATGCAGCCCCTTCGGAGCCGAAGTCATAAAGCCTGGGCGGGGCGAGAAAACCGGGTACCGCTGCGCGGCAAAGCCCTTTTCATCGCATGACTCTTCGCTCCTGATGGGCATGGTGAGAACGAGCAAGTTCGTCAATGAGGAGCAGCGCGCTCGCCTTTGCGCGAAGCTCGAGGAAATCATGTCCGACCGCGAGCTGGAAGAGATGGTCGAATCGATCTTTGTCGATGAGCGCGAAACCCATGAGGGCATGAACGCACTTGCGGCGATGGCCGCCGCCTCCTCCGCGATTCGCAACAACGAACAGCTCTGCTTCCGTTATCGCCGCCACTTGATGAACGGGGATGAGCTGATTGACCGCCAGATCTCGTCCGAAGACCCCGTTTGCCTCGTCTACAGCTTCGGACACTACTATCTTGAGACCTGCGTGACAACTGACGAGGTTCCCGAGGGCGAATCCTTTTTCCGCAGGCTGGACCATATGACGAACGCGATGGTATCGGGGAAGAAGCTCCGCAACCCCGGCAGGGTTGACGAGCTTAGGAGAAGGGTGGCCGCCGACGTCCGAGAGCGGATTGACATGTACGGCGACGGGACCAGCAGGACGCTTTTCCTCAAAGTCGAGGGGCGTTGCGCCCAATATGCCTACGACAGGTTCGGTCACGACTTGGTTTTTTCGCACGTCTCCGAGGACGATGCCGGCAATCCCCATGGCTACGCCTGCGTGAGGACGCAGCTGTCTCCAACCCTCTACCGTTGGCTTTTCGGTATGGGAGGAGGCGTTTTCCTTGCAAAGCCGAAAGGCCTCACCTGGGCCAGGACCTTTCGGGGCCTTTCGTCATGCAGCGCCGATACGCTTCGGCAGTTCGTCGAAGATTACGAGGCGGCGCACGAGGGCTATATCTCCATGCTTGAAAGCGCTCTGGGAGCCGAGCGAGATGCTATTGCAAGGGGACATGAAACGGCTCGGATTTAACGCTAAAGACGACGTACTCGGTCAGAACCTCTGCAAGGGCATCAGAGGCGCACCTTTCCGAGCGGTACCTTCTGAATAGGCGATCAATGTTTTCCAGCTCTTCATCCTGCGACAGCCCGCGCAGCGGAGAGTAGTAGTAGGAGTTATGGCTGTCGATCCCGTCACCCATTATCGACAGAGCGATGGACCAGAGGTGGGTGTCGTCATGATGCTCTATAGCGATGAGATGCGCGCTCTCGATTGAGCTGACGGTTAAACCATCGAGTCCCTCATTGAGGGCCTTTGCCATCTCCGCGAGGTCGTCGGGACTCGATTCGCCCTGGGCTCTCATGCCGTCAAGATACTTGAGCTGTTCTTCGTCAAGCCGTAGGCCGCCGAGCAGCATGAACATGATGTCAAGAACCTCGTCCCTGATTTCCCTAACCTTGCCTAGGTCGTAGAAGTTGGACTTATGGAGCTTCCCGTTGCGGGTGTTGTCCATGAACGACCGCAGCCGCCCGAACAGGAGCTCGCGAAAGGACTTGTAATCAATCTCAGGATCGTAGATGCGCGCGTTGAAATATTCGTGCTGGTAGCTTGCAAATAGATAGGCAAGCGGGCCCAACGTTGCCTCTTTGTCCTTCTCCGCCAGGAGGGCTGGGGTGAGCGGGACGGCAGGGTTCCGGGCCTTTACGGCGCCAAACGCCACCTTGTAGTCCCTGTTCGCCCAAAGCGGAAGAAGGTCGAACATCATCTGCTCTATC
The DNA here is from genome assembly GCF_003468125.1 of Collinsella sp. AM40-7AC. NCBI lineage: Bacteria > Bacillati > Actinomycetota > Coriobacteriia > Coriobacteriales > Coriobacteriaceae > Collinsella > Collinsella sp. AM40-7AC. The sequence goes on from NZ_QSGK01000002.1 coordinate 10,403, forward strand.
GCCTTGATGTAGCCAGCGACCGTTCCGGTCTGCTCGACATTCTCGGAGAGGGTGTTGAGCCTGTAGCGCCACTCTGACGACAGAAAGCTGACGGCGAAGCTGGCTTGCCCGAAGAGTATTTCGAACAGATCTTTGCGCTGAATGTTGCGCGACAAGATATCGATGTCGCGCTCCGACATCCCTCTTCCCATCAGACGGTACCTGATAAGAGGAAGCTCGATCGCCTCGTAGTCGCGAAGGCGCTCTTGTCTGAAGGAGCCGAGCTCATGCTCGGTGGGCAGGGCAACAACCGTGAACCCCTGGACAAGTCGGCCCTCCGTTCTCACCCTGCCAGCCACGTCGGTCAAACGGTCGGCCTCTTCCTTTCCGAAAGTCCTCTCGAACCAATCTGTTGCAGAGACGTGCTTGACGCCGCGCGGAGAGGAAGACTCGTACCAGCAGCCAAGCCTCTCGCGAAGCTTGACGTTGGCCTTATCCGCAAGCCATACAAGGTAGACGTCGTCAACCTCCCCGTTCTCCACCAACTCGAACGCCCAGAACATGGAGTTGCTCTTAGTGTGGTTAAGCGGGCTATGGTCGATGCTTGGCCATAGCATGACGCATGCATGCTTCCCCCCGTCCGCAATGTAACCGAAGCCGGCGTTCTTCCATCTTGACGTGGATGGCAGGTCGAAGGTTTCGATGGAATGCCCAGATGCCAGCTTCCTTGCAAAGTCAGCGAATAGGCCAGGCGCCGCGTCAGCCCAGTTTCGCTGCATCTGCTTCATGCTTGCGCAATTGCAATCATCGGTTCCAAAAAGGAATCCGCTGTTGAACTCATTGGCGCCTGCGAACTTCTTCGATAGCTTGATGTCCGCCAACGCCTTGTCCGCGAACTCGTCGTACAGAGACTGGTAATCCATTTCCCACCCACTTTCTCGATAGTGCCATTATCCCAGAAAGACTATGGAGTCCCGGCACATCCAAAAAGTCGAAAAACTCGCGTTACTCCCAGTGGCCGCCGGTGACGACGGTCTCCCAGTGGCCAACCTCGTCGTGGGTCACGGTCCTTGTGCCCACCTGCACCTGCTGCACCTCGCTGTGGTAACCAGATCCCTCGCCAGCGAGTATGTGCTGCTTGCTGTGTGGGAAGGTAGCGCCCGTGATGTCGGCACCGCAGATGCTGCAGATGGACCGCTCGCGCATCTCGTAGACGGGCAGCTGTTCGCTCCACGCCTCCTGGTCGACTATCCAGACGCGCCGCGTCTCCTCGACCCAGCGCCTCGCGGGTTCCGCCTCCGCCTCGTTAGTCGTGCCGGCCGTCTCGGTCGTTACGGGCGTAGCGTTCGAGCCGGCTTCCGCTGCTCTCGGCGGGAAAGCCATCGCGTTGCCCGCTCCGCCTCTTCGATTCTGGCAGGCGCCCGGAATTGGGACAGCCTTGATCAGCTTAGCCCGTTGATGGTCTCCTCGAGCTCCACCATGTAGGCGACTATCTCATCGATGCTCGGGTAGCCGCCGAACAGCATCGGCCTCATCGAGGCGTAATCGGCCGCCAACTCGTCGAGCCTGTCCTTTGGAGGGGCGAGCCTGAGTGTGCCGGGCCTCGCATCGGCCAGCTTGGCCCACGGCGTGCGGTAGAACTTCTCCTTGAACCTGACGACCTGTTCGAGGAGGCCGGGCTGCGCTACGGCGCGGCCGAGCACGAACGAGTGGCCAAGGCGGTACATGTCGTAGTAATGGCGGGAGTAGCGCCTGGGCATAGCCTTGCCCTCGGGCCTGTTGGCCTCCTGGTGCAGGATGGTGGCCTTCTCCCAAAACGTGCGCTCGGGACTCGCGGTGCGCACCGTGGTCGACAGCTCGGGCCCGAACGGAACCACGTCCGCCGCGTACGGGGTTATCGCCGCCTCCTCGGAAGGCGACCATGCCGCCATGGGTCCTATCTCCAGCTTGATGGTGTCGAGCGTGCCCGCCGACTCGTAGGAGCGCGGGTAGTCGAAGTACACGGTCTCCTCCTCGGCCCCGCACCTAACGGACGCTTCGGTGCCGAGGGACTCGGAGAGCGTAGCCCAGAGCTTCGGGGCAAAGGCGTCGGCCAGGAAGGCGTTCGTGCGCTCGATGCTGTCGGCCTTGAACCGCTCCTGCGCCGAGTTGCTGCGCGGCTCCCACGGTTCGTCCTCGCCGTAGCCCAGGAGTCGCCAATCGAGTATGAGGTCGATGTCCTCCGAGAAGCGCTCGATGAGCCCGAAAGCCTTCGACAGGCTCGTGCCGCCCTTGAACACCATGGACTCGGCGAAGCCGCTTCTGTGGAAAAGGTGGTCCAAGGTGTAGCACACCCAGAAGTCCTTCTCGACGATGGCCGGCGCAAGCGCCATCCTCTGCGCGGCGGCCTCGAAGACCAGTCTGCGCTCGCCGGTCGAGGCCCTAGCGATCCTGTCCATGCTTCGCCTCCCATATCTTCTTCGCGGCGTCGGCAACCCAGGATGTGAGCCCCGCCGACTCTTCCAGGAACGCGCTGGCCTGCTCCTCCGTGAGGTTGCGCGCGAGCGTTCTGATTTCCTCGTCGCCCATGTTCTCGCGTCCGAGCGCCTTGAGGGCCTGCACGATGGTGCAGGTGATTTGCGAGCAGTCGAGCAGGTCGCGGTTGGCGCGGTGCCGGAGCTCGATATCGTACGGCCCGTACTCGTAGCGCTTGTACGGGCCGCTGCTGACGTAGACGAGCTTCGCGGGCACCTGCGTGTCGAGGCCCAGCGCGTTGAGCGCCGCGTCGCCGGACGGCGCAACGATCCACTTGTTGGCACGGGCGACGGCGCGCACGACCTCGTCGGCGCTGGCCGGCACCTCGGTGCCCATGAGCGCGCTGCGCTCCGGCACATAGTAGACGCCGCGGACGGCGCGGGCGATCTCCCCCTTTGCATGCAAGCGCCCGAGCGCGTTGGCAGCGTTGCGTCGGCCTGCGACGTCGGAGAAGTCGGCGGCCGTGAAGGCCCTACCGGAGCCGAAGCTCTCTATGCGCTTAGCGATGGCCTCTGCTTCTGTCATGGCGTTCCTCCTTTTTGATGAAAATAGTATATACTTTTTTCATCAAATTGCCTCTGATTGCCTTGGCCGCCCACGCATCGCGCCTGCGGTCCCTCGCCGCGCCGGCACGCGCGCGTGCGCCCGGGAGCGGTTGCGTCTCCCAATCGCGGCCTGGGGTTAGCATCGAGACATCCCGAAGAGATCGTCGCTGGGCCCTTTCTCGCGCTTTGCGCGCCTTCCGACCGACGGGGCCTCGCCGAGCCCGTTGAAGAACTCCATGACCAGGGCGAGCTGCTTCTGGAGGTCCGCATCGAGCTCGTCGGCTTCTCACACGGCGAGGAGCCGCTCCGCCAGACTCCTCACGGAGTCGCGCGGCGCTCGCTGGACCCGCGACGACGGCCTCACCGCTATCTCGGTGCCGACAAGCTGCGCCATGATGTAGTCCTGCCTGCTCATGATGCGCTCGCGGCGCTGTTCTCGCGCGGTCAGCTCGCAACAGGCTAAAGAACCCCTTTTTTTTGGTTTATGGCGTCAGGCGTTGTGATGAAGATCATTGTCGTGGAAATCGCGAGGGTTTTGCGCTGTAAGCCCGAGCTTTTCAATCATGCTCGACCCGCATCGTCTTCGGTGCGGAACTGTCCGATGAGGAGATTCTGCAATTCGCTACAAGCAAATGGGCGCAGCTCGCGTTCTTCGGCGACGAACCCGCAGAGACGAGAAATCTTGCGAAATCCCCCAAGTGCCCCGCCCGCGAGGCATCGAAGGCCCTTAAGCACCCGGCGATGGGCGCCAAGGCGCAGCAGGCGCTCGCGCGTCAGCGGGAGACAATGAAACGGGAGTCGGCCCACACAAGAAGCCAACGCCGCGCTGACGAGGCGGAGGTACGCTTCGAGCAGCGGAAGCTGAAGCATCGCGGGCATTAATCGCCATTTGCGGCAAGCCTTATGCAGAAGCGGCACCGGTTCCACTCGAAACCGACGCGGCTATCCATTCATAACTCGTCGACAGTCGTTCTCCATCCAACTCGCATTCGATATATGCATCTTGAATACGAGGCTGCCAAATCATAACGGCGAATGCCGGTTTTCAGTGCAGCTGCTCAGGGCCAATGACTGCGATTGTCCCAGGCAGGGTTCAAGTTATAATCGAAGACTACAAATAAGCAGCAAATTGAAATTAGGAGAATTGAATCATGTGGAATGAACTGGGCATAAGCGGAGGAACGGCTATCATTATTTTGATTGCGCTGTATTTCGTTATCAAATGGGCAGTGAAAAACGGCATAAAAGAAGCCTACGGTGCTATCACTGGCAAGAAAACCACTGAAGATATCCAAAACGAAAAAGACTTGAAAGAACTTGGATTGGATCAAGAGGATCAATAAATCCAGTTTCACTGCCCATGAAACGGTCTCACATCGTCCTCAGGGATAATGACGCTCACTCATTGATTTGGATTCGTCTTGAGGAGCGCCTTGCCGTGCAGGTCGTAATGTGTGGCATAGAGAGAGATCGGCCACTGCGCTTCGACCTTCGCGCGCCCGCGATTAAATTGGAGAAGCCGGCGTTACGAAAGAGCGTCGCCTCCTCGAGACATCTATTGTGGCGCTTCGACCTATCGCCTTTCAAGAAATACTCCTAAAACTCGAATCTAATTACACTTTTGGGAGTGTCAAAACTCCACGCCGCAGAGACCCAAGAGCTAATCTCATTAACTCGGCCAGGCTACTCAACATATCTACCGCTCTGGCAGCATCATGTACAATGTAATTCACATATCAATCGAAAGACGATCCATAGCTAAATGTTCGACTGCAGCGATTAGGATTGGCCCAGAAGTAAAAGATTGGTCCAGTGAAATCTTCGACGAACTCGGGTTGTCTCTATCCACAGCGGCTAACATCTTCCTTCGAGCCGTGGCAAGGCGCGACGGTTTGCCGCTTGACGTAGCAATCATGGATAACGAGGAAGACGGGATGTAGATGACCCACGCCACAGAAATAACCTCCATACCGCCCATTGCCGAACTTGCACCATATGCTTCGAAAATTCTCCGTACAGCTCAGGCAGCGCAGAACGAGGAACAACTTAAGATTGAAGTCGAAGACATCCTAAGGACGATTTGCAGCTCCTGCGGTATCTTCTGGAATCCATATACGTATGAACATTCATTTCGCTCTGGAAGCTTCCGCCTAGATGCGGTACATGGATCAACGATCATAGAGTATGAGCCCCCTAGGTCTTTCAATCATATGGCAGGCGCTCAGCTTCGGCATGCGCGGCAGCAGTCAGAAGATTATTGCAATCTCCTGGCAGAGGAAGAAGGCAGGCGCAACGGCGCTTATTCCCTTGTTGTCTGGGATGGAGAGACCATATCATTTGGCGACGTGCGTGATGGCGACTTCTTTTGGAACGACCCCGAGTCATTCGATGCGGTTTGCCTCCACAGGCTGCTCACCCTCATCGACCGCGGAGGCAAACCACTCGTTAGCCCTATGGCACTCAAACAGTTTATTGGACCGGAAACAGAGGTCGGCAAGAACGTCATTCCTTCGCTATACCAAGCAATTGTCGGTGCGATAAACAATTCGAGAACGACGCGAACAAAATTGATATTCACGGAGTGGGCTCGCCTCTTTGGCCAGGTGGATGGTACTGGCTCGGAGCGATTGCAGACCTATCTCTCGAGTGCCTCAGCGATGCACGGGGTCAACTACCAAGAGTACCCCCAGGCATATGTCTTTGCTCTCAACACCTACATCGCAATCGTCGCTAAAGTGTGTGCAGTTCACGCCTTAATTGACATGGACGATAAATCCGCCCAGCCAAATACCACGTCACTCGAATTCCTCAAGAATGTCGAGAACGGCATGTACTTCAAGCTAAAGGGTATCCAGAATATGCTAACCACGGATTTCTTCTCGTGGTACTTAGGAGCAGACGTCTTCAAGCCGTTGGCAGGCGGACTACAAATCCTACTGGATAGCCTAAGCTCAATGGACTTTGACGTAGCTAGGAAAAGCTCCGAGTCCGTCATAGACTTGTTCAAGGGGCTCTATATGGAGTTCACGCCCACTCCCATGCGCCATGCCTTGGGAGAGTACTACACACCAGACTGGCTAGCGGCACATGTGATCGACCTCGCGGGGTGGAATTTATACGACTCTCTTCTCGATCCGACATGCGGTAGTGGAACGTTCCTACTTGAAGCGGTAAAGAGACGACTTGAAGATGCACACCCGCGGAATACGGCCAGTGAAATCCTCGAGGGTTTATACGGTTTTGACCTCAATCCGCTTGCCGTTCTAACAGCACGAGCATCTCTCGTCGTGTTCCTAGCAGGCCATTTCTCTGAATCCAGAAAAACTCTCTTGCCCGTATTTCTGGCAGACGCCATAAATACGGCTGACCCTGAAGACGGCGTCTTCACACATAGCATCTTGACAGAGAAGGGCGAGAAGACTTTTGCTATTCCCTACGAAATGGCAGTCTCTCCAGACTTCTACGATGTCATGGACCATCTCCGCATTTGCGTGGACTCGGACCTTGATGCCGGCGACATAGCCGTAACACTCGAACAGATATCGCCAACCGTAAAGTACCTGGACATCAACATGAAAGATGTCCTTGCAAAGACAATAACGGACCTCGTTGAGCTTCATAGAAACCACTGGAACGGCATATTGTGCTTCATTCTTTTCGACAGAATTAAAGCAGGCTGCGTGCATGACGTTGACTACGTCGTGGGCAACCCTCCTTGGGTCAAATGGAGCGACCTTCCTCGTCCGTATGCTGAATTCATCAAACCTCTCTGCGAACGAATGGATATTTTTAGCGAGGATAACTGGGTTGGCGGCATTCAGTCAGACATCTCCACCGTTGTCACATACCACGCCTTGGATAGGTTTGTCCGTCCAGGGGGATTGCTTGCATTCCTCATTACAGGAACGGTTTTCAAAAATGAATCGAGCCAGGGTTTCAGACGCTGGACTCTTCACCATGAAAATGGAACTTCAGAGAATATGAGCGTCGAACTCGTTGAAGACTACAAAGCGATTCGCCCGTTCGAAGGCGTAGCAAATTGGCCCTCACTTCTCATAATTAAACGTAATGGCGAAAATACAGCTTATCCAGTCACATATCGCGAATATCGCAAGCCTCAAGGGAAGCCAGTGGATGGCGAGCTTCTATCTATGCCCATACAGAAACAAGCCATTCCCATCCCCGGAACCATCGATGGCCCGTGGCTCGTCGGGTCGAACGGCCAACTCTCTGCTTGGTCGCAGATAATGGACGCCACCTCATCCGACAAGAGCTATTCCGCACGAAAAGGTGTCACAACAGATGCAAATGGCATCTACTTCGTAAGCACACATGCGACCAATGTGCCTGATGTTGTGAGGATATCGAACGATCCGAGAAACGGGAGGCGCAGCCTGCCCCGCATAACCGCCGATGTTGAGAGTTCCTATATCTATCCACTCCTTCGGGGTCGTGAAATATCGCGTTTTAACGCAACACCATCCCCTGGAAGCTGCGTCATCGTACCTCAGACGGGCATGTTTGGTGACGATAAGCTTCCCGCAACGTCACCTCAGCTTTTTCAATATCTCGCCCGCTTCAAAAATGTTCTTGAAACCAGATCCAGCTACCGCCGCTTCCAAAAAGGCAAGCCGTTCTGGTCCATATGGACCGTTGGTAAGTACACATTTGCTCCGTACAAGGTGGTTTGGAAGGAGATGTCAGGCTCCAGCTTCGTTGCGGCTTATATTGGCTCCGAGACGATGCCCGGTGGAACGATGAAGACGGTTGTTCCGGATCACAAGGTTTATTTCATCCCTGTGCAAACCGAACCAGAGGCTGCTTATCTCACAGCATTCCTTAACTCCTCTTTGGTATCGGGAGCAATCGGGGCGTATGCATCGGCGTTAAGTCTCGGAACGAGCGTAGTCGATTATCTCACTGTTCCAAAATTCGACGCCAACGATAAACAAATGGCTGAACTCAGCGAGATGGGAAAACGCTTTAACAGCGGCATCGAGCCAACAGCTGCCGATGAACAACGACTCGATGAACTGGTCACCCTCATCGTGTGCGGATAGAGACGACGAAAGCAAAAGCAGTGTAGGGACTTGAGTGAAGATATGCCGAAAGGAGCGGTCAATAAGGCACTATGGGATTTGCGCGGGTGCGCGCCCGTCGAAAGCACCCGCCTAGCAGCAGCGGCACGCCTCCGCATCACCATCTTCCGACTAAGAAAATGAGCGCGCGAAGGACGCGCTTCCATAAGAAACAGTCTATTCAAAAAGGTGCCCAAACTCGAGCGCACCGTCATCGAGAACAGTGTGATCGAGGGCGATTTCATAATTGTCCCAATGAGGCGCAGGAGGGCTATCCCGCGGTGCACGACGTGCAGGCGACGCCGCCTGAAACTACCGACAGGCTCACGCCCAGACGCTGGAGGGCACCCGCCCTCGACAACGCCCGCCAGCTACTAGTCAGGTGCTCGTATGGGCGTCTTTCTCCACTTCCCTCTTGTATTCAGCGCCAGCGCAGGCTATAAGGTTATTGGTGGCACATTAAGCTACCTCCAAGTGCCGGGGGAGTCCCCCGGCTTTTTTATTCCTTTAGGCGTCTCCATTGGCCAAGGAGCTCAGCATCTTTGTCGATGAGAGCAGTGACCGCGGCGGCAAGGCTCGTTACTATCTGCTCGCACTCGTCTACCGCCGTAGCCAGCTCAACGACCTGGTAAGGCTAATAGAACGCATGGGCGCGATATCTCCCCCGCCATCGAACTCGCCCTGGTCAAGTTCGATGGCGGGGAGGGCGGCGAGACGTACGGCAAGTTCTTCGGCGGTGTCGGCCCTTTCAAAAGGAACTGGCTCAAGCAAGCCCGCAGTAAGCAACTTTAGCTGGTTTCGAGACTCCAAAAGAACGGCCACCCCTCCTCCAGCGAGAAGACAGATTGCCGGCGAGGAACCCCTTGCGATGCATTTCGAGCGGCGAGGGCCGAAGCGCAGGCAAGAATATTGCAGGCACCGATCACAAGCACCACCACATATACAGCAGCGGCACAGATTCTATTGAAACCGTGCCCGCTATCTTGCATTATCAAATCTATATCGAACGTCTGCCCTACTATTTGAGGCAGCAGATCAATTCATTTATTAATGGGAGCATATCCTATAGGAAATCAAAATTCTACCCCCATAACTTAGGAATTTACTATTCCCACTCAATCGTCGCGGGCGGCTTGGACGTAATGTCGTAGCAGACGCGGTTGGCGCCAGGGACCTCGGCAACGATGCGGCCGGAGATGCGGGCCAGGACGTCGTAGGGCAGCTTGGCCCAGTCGGCGGTCATGGCGTCGCTGGACTCCACGGCGCGCAAGATGATCGGGCGCTGATAGGTGCGCTCGTCGCCCATAACGCCAACGGACTTGATGTCGGGCAGGACCGCAAAATACTGCCAGCAGCTGTGCTCGGAGTTGCGCTCGCCGGTCTGCTCAAACAGGCGCTGGTTGTAGGCGTCGAGCTCCTCGCGCACGATAGCGTCGGCGTTCTTGAGGATCTCGAGCTTCTCCTTGTCGACCGCACCGATGATGCGGATGGCAAGACCCGGGCCCGGGAAAGGCTGACGGAACACGATGTGACCCGGCAGACCCAGCGCCAGACCAAGCGCGCGGACCTCGTCCTTAAAGAAGTGGTCGAGCGGCTCAATGAGGTCGAAGTGCACGCCCTCGGGGAACGGGATCAGGTTGTGATGGCTCTTGATGGTGGCCGTCTTGCCGCCCGTCTTGCGAGCGCCGGACTCGATGATGTCGGGGTAGATGGTGCCCTGAGCCAGGTACTTCACGGGTTTACCATCGGTCTCAAGCTGCTGAGCAACCGCGAAGAACTCTTTCCAGAACTGCGTACCGATGATGCGGCGCTTCTCCTCGGGCTCGGTCACGCCGGCCAGAAGCTCGGCATAACGGTCCTCGGCGTGGACGTGGATAAAGTCGACGTCAAACTGCTTGGTGAAGACCTCCTCCACCTGCTCGGGCTCGCCCTTACGCAGCAGACCGTGGTTGATGAACACGCAGGTCATCTGCTTGCCCACGGCGCGAGCGCCCAGCGCAGCCACGACGGAGGAGTCGACGCCACCGGACAGGGCCAGAATCACGCGGTCGTCGCCGACCTTCTCGCGGAACTCGGCCGTCATGGTCTCGACCAGGTTGTCCATGCTCCAGTTGGGCTCCAGGCCGCAGATCTCAAACAGGAAGTTGCTCAGCAGCTGCTGACCGTACTCGGAGTGCTTGACCTCGGGGTGGAACTGCGTGGTGAAAATCTTGCGCTCGACGCACTCCATGGCGGCAACCGGGCACACGTCGGTGCTGGCGGTAACGGTAAAGCCCTCGGGCACCTCGGAAACAGCGTCGCGATGGCTCATCCACACGGTCTGCTCCATGGGCGTGGAGTTAAAGAGCTTGGCGCCGGCAGTGCGCGTGATAGTGGCGCGGCCGTACTCGCCCACCTCAGAGTGACCGACCTTGCCGCCGAGCGTCACGGCCGTAATCTGATGGCCGTAGCAAAAGCCCAAGACGGGAAGGCCCAGGTCAAAGATGGCGGGGTCGATGGACGGAGCGTCCTCGGCGTACACGGAGGCCGGGCCGCCAGAAAGGATGAGCGCAGAGGCGTTCATCTCGCGAATCTCATCGGCCGAGATGTCGCAGGGAACGATCTCGGAATACACGTTGAGGTCGCGGACGCGACGGGCAATGAGCTGACCGTACTGCGCACCAAAGTCGAGTACGAGGACCTTTGCGGAAGCCTTTTGATCCATGGTTTCCCCCTCTTGTTGGCGGGGAGCCGGTGCCCACCCGCGTGAATGAACGAAAATAACTTCCATAGTGTACACGTTATATGGGGTTTCTCGTCCCTCGCAGCCATCAGCGCACGGCAAACGCACGACCAGGGCCCCTATTTGACGGCAATTGAAGTGTTACCAAACGTTACAGATGATGTAATACGTTTGAACATTGGACGCCCTGTGCCACAATACTGCCGAACGACTCCGCCTCTGCGGCGGCAAATACGATAGGAATACCAGCATGAAGCGCATCCTTCTCATCGCCACGGGCGGCACCATCGCATCGACCGAGGACGGCAACGGCCTCTCCCCCGCCCTGACCGGTGAGGAGCTCGCCCAGAGCGTCCCCGAGATCTCGGGCCTCTGCGAGCTCGACGTCGTGCAGCCCATGAACATCGACAGCACCAATATGCGCCCGAGCGACTGGATGCGTATCCGCGACGTCATCGTCGAGGGTTATGCCGACCACGACGGCTTCGTGATTCTGCACGGCACCGACACCATGAGCTACACCGCGGCAGCGCTTTCCTACCTGATTCAGGACAGCCCCAAGCCCATCGTGCTCACCGGCTCGCAAAAGCCCATGGGCAATCCATTTACCGACGCCAAGCTCAACCTGTACCAGAGCCTGCTCTATGCGCTCGACGAGCACTCGCACGACGTCTCAATCGTGTTTGGCGGCGTAGCCATTGCCGGCACGCGTGCCCGCAAGCAGCGCACCATGAGCTTTAACGCGTTCATTAGTGTCAACTATCCGCCCATTGCCTACATCCGCAACGACCGCATTGTGCGCAACGGGCTTCACGGCACTCACCAGAATGAGAATCCGGTTCGTTTCTACGACAGTATCGACCCGCGCGTGTTTGTCCTTAAGCTGACACCCGGCGTGAACCCGGGTATCCTGGACGCCCTTGCCGATAGCTACGACGCCATGATTCTGGAGACCTTTGGCATTGGCGGTATCCCCGAGTTTGGTGAGTCGGGCGAGTCATTCCAGGAGGCGATTTTCCGCTGGGTCGATTCGGGCCGTACTGTCGTTATGACCACGCAGGTCCCCGAAGAGGGCCTCGATTTGGGCGTTTATGAGGTCGGCCGTGCTTACGCGGATCATCCGGGCATTCTGCGCGGCGACGACATGACCACCGAGACGCTCGTGGCCAAGACCATGTGGGCACTCGGCCAGTCACGTGATGCGGCCGAGATTCAGCGCCTGTTCTACAGCCAAGTCAACCACGACCGCATCCCGATGGCGTAGCTAAAACAAAATCCGCCTCTTTGGGCCTTGTAGGGCACGTGATACCCCTCGGAACGTGCAAAAAGCGGAGTTTTCAGCATCCGCCCCTTCCGGGAACGTTAAAACCGCTGGCTGTAAATTGCCTTTCGACTCGAAAGACTCGTTCCGCGCGCTTGTTATTCCTCATATTATTGAATTTTGTGGATAATCCAAAACATTACGCGTCGTATTTGTGGCCCCGGCTGCCGTCAAATTATTGAGGGATGCTGAATACTCGCGTTTTTGCACGCCGCCGTCGGGGGGACCCGTTCAGCAAACGGCAAATCTAGCAAAAAAAGGCTACTCGATACCCTCGAGAAGCTCTGACACCGTCATGCCGAGTGCGGGCGCGATCTTAAATAGAACCTTGAGCGTGAAATTTGCCGTCCCATCTTCGATTCGGTCGAGGTAGGGTCGGCTGATTCCTGTCGCCACACAAAAATCAACCTTGGAGATACCAAGGTCTCTGCGTGTCTCTTCGACCCGCCTGCCAAGAATCTGTTTCGCACGTTCGTCCATGCAGCCGAGTTTGAAATGGAGCCGAACATAAACGTAAACTATAGTTTACGTTTTGCCGAATACACAGGAGTTTTCTATGTCGGGTTCTTCGGTCCGCACGTACCGAGCCACGCTTCGCACAAACAGCGCACCGCCCAAGCTCGTCGTCGTTGAAGCAGAATATCTTTCGCCCGATGAGCGCACAGCATTTGCATTGCTATCAAGTCGCGTCGCCGCCGTTCTGGTCCCTTGTCCGGCGCAAGGTGCGCTTGCCATCCAATGCCAAGCGCACAGCCGCTCGCTCAATCAGGCTGCCGTAATCGTAACCAGCCAGCGTGGCCTGCCCCTTCTCCTGGAAGCCGGCGTCGCGCTCGCCCTTCGCGGTGCCGGATACGAAAACGAGGCCGCCGCCGACATGGTCTTTCAACCACGATCGAGCGGCGGCCTCGCAGCAGCCATCGAATATGCTTGCAGGCTCGTTGCCTAAAGGCGCAAGCTAAAAGCCCAGGCCAAAGCCCATACCGGTAATCGCCGAATACATAAAGTAGACGTTGATTACGTTGAGAAATACACCCGTGATGCAACCGTTGCGCAGGTAGCGCTCGCACACGATGCGTGCCATGGCGGCGGAGTCATCGTTGTTTTTTGCCTGGCGTCCCGCCGTAAAGTACGTCGCCACGCTCAGCAGCAGATTGAGCACCGGCAACGCCAGCAGCTCGTAGCTCTTGCCCCAGCGCGTCGCCTCGCCGGCAGCATTAAACTTTGTTGCCACCTCGGGACCAATGTTGGGGATAACACACGCTGCGACCACCAGCGGAATCACCGCAAGTACGAGCAGCGCAATACCCATGTAGCCAGCTTTTTTGCCATATTTAAACATATGCGTCGTCCTTACACGTTAAAGCGGAAGTGCACGACGTCGCCATCGGCCATAACATAGTCCTTGCCCTCAATACGCAGCTTGCCGGCAGCCTTGGCGCCCTGCTCGCCACCGAGCTCGATGTAATCGTCGTAGCCAATGACCTCGGCCTTAATAAAGCCGCGCTCAAAGTCGGTGTGGATGACGCCGGCGGCCTGCGGGGCGGTCGCGCCCTGACGCACCGTCCAGGCCTTGACCTCCATCTCGCCGGCCGTAAAGAACGACTGCAGGCCGAGCAGCTTGTAGGCTGCCTGCGCGAGCACGTCCAGGCCGGGCTGCTCCAGGCCCAGGCTCTCCAGGTAGTCGGCAGCGTCCTCGGGATCGAGCTCGGAAAGCTCGGCCTCGATCTTGGCGCAGATCGGCAGCGGCTTGACACCGTCGATGGGTGCCAGGTCCTCGTTGAGCATGTCCTCGTCTACGTTGGCCACATACAGGATGGGCTTCATGGTGAGCAGGAACAGGCCCTTGGCAGCGGCGCGCTCCTCGTCGGTCATCTCCATGGATGCGGCGCGCTTGCCCTCGTTGAGCCAGGCAAGCAGACGCTTGGCAACCTCGAACTTGGGCATGAGCTCCTTGTCGCGCTTGGCCTCTTTCTCGAGCTTGGGCAGCTGCTTCTCGAGCGTGCCCATGTCGGCCAAGATGAGCTCGGTCATGATGGTGTCGGCATCGCCGGCGGGATCGACGAACTCGCCGGTGCGGCCCACCTCACGCATGACGTTGGGGTCCTTAAAGTAGCGCACGACCTCGCAGATGGCGTCGGTCTCGCGGATGTTTGCCAAGAACTGGTTGCCCAGACCCTCGCCCTCGTTAGCGCCCTTCACCAGACCTGCGATGTCGACGAACTCGACCGTAGCCGGCACAATGCGACCCGGGTTGACGATGTCGGCGAGCTTTTGCAGGCGGCTATCGGGCACATCGACGATACCCACGTTGGGGTCGATCGTGGCGAACGGGTAGTTGGCGGCAAGGCCGGTCTTTTTGGTAAGCGCGGTGAACAGCGTCGACTTGCCCACGTTGGGCAGGCCCACGATACCGATGGAAAGGGACACGACAGCTCCTTTTGATACAGGTACTTCAAACTGCATAAGTATAGCGCCGCCGCAGCATCTGGGCGAACCCGGACGCCACGGCGGCACGAATGAAGCAGAGATAGAGGTCGCTGACTAGTCCGCGAGCTTTTCCACCTGGTCGAGCATCTTGTCAAGCTTGGCCTTTGCCTCGGCCTTGACCTTCTCAGCTTCTTCGTGAGCCTTCGCCTTCTGGGCGGCCTTTTCCTCGGCTTCGGGATCGACGACGACCAGATTGGACGCGTCATGCTTAACTAACTTGAGCGCATGCTCGGGGCACACCTTGACGCAGGCTCCGCAACCCAGGCAATACGTGGATTCCAGTGCAAAGCGGCCGCTTCCCACCAGATCGCAGGCAAACGTGGGGCATACGTTGACGCACTCGCCACACGACGTGCACTTGTCAAAATCGCACTCCGGCGTGCTCACCTGCATGTTCTGGGCAAGCTCGGGGTGGTTTTGCAGCGTCGAGAGCACCAGCTGCCGCCCGTGCGTGAGCGAACGGCGACGCTTGGTCGTCGTGGTGCCGCACATGGTGTTGAGCGTACGCTCCAACTGGGTAATCTGATGGCGATGGGCTTTGAGCTTCTGCGTCACCGAGGCCAGTGCCGCCGTTGCCGGATTGAGCTTTGTCACGGTAAGGCCCGTGGTGCGGGCGATCTTTTCCATGTACTCCTTGCGCTCGTACTCGCGGCGCTTATGACATTTGAGGCTCTTGGGATCGACCTCCAGACCCATGCCCGTGCCGGCCCACTCCTCGGCCTTCGCAATCGCCTCGCCCAGGATGTCCTCACCGCCGGTGTTGCGGCACTTATCGCACACGCCCAGTGGCAGGTACACGCTCACGTTGGGATAGTCCGCCAGTACCGAGAACCAGGTCTCGGCCGTAATATCGCCCACGCAGGCGACAACAACCTCGTTCTCGCGCGGCATGCGCTTAAGGGCACGCGTGCAGGTAACGTAGGCGGTCTCGTGGCTCGTAGCCGCCGAGACAATGTCGTCGTAAAGGTTTTTGGGCGCCAGACGCGGCGAAATAATCGCCTCAGTCGGACAGGCGGCAGCGCACAGGCCGCACTTACGACAGGAGTCGAGGATCTCAATGGCGTCTTCCTCGACCTCGATAGCGTTGACCGGGCACACGTCCATGCACGCGGTGCAGCCGCTCTTTTCGTTTTTGCAGGTCAGGCACGGAATGGTGTTGCCGCGCGGACGCTCCTTGTAGTCGGCAGGATTCCACTGCGGCGCCGACGGATCGAGTGCGTCGGTCACACCGCCAAGCGGGTTTTTGAGAAAGTCGAAACCCTTGCTGATTTCGATAATGTCATCAAACAGATCGTGTTCCTGCGCCATGCGCGGCCCCTCCCTGAGCAGTGCAAACAAGCAAAAGATAATGATACGCTATCGGCCCACGCCTCGGGCAAATTACACGCGGAGCACCTTTGAGGCAAATAGCCCATGGCCTATCGCCGTCTCGATTGCACAAGGTCAATCAAGCGCCAAACTATGCCTCGCACATGAGCTGCAGGAGCTGTTGTTTGGTCGCCTTGGCCTGCTCGTTAGCCATATTGCGCTCGTTTCTAAAGACCGCATTTGCAACACCCTGCAGATCGGCATCGGAAATCTCGCCAAGGCCCAGCTCCTCGAGCGTCGTCGGCAGACCGACGCGCTGGCAAAACTCGAGCACCTGATCAAGCTCGGGTGCACGCTCCAGGCGCAGCTGCACCACCAGACCAAATGCCACGGCCTCACCATGCATGGCCTTGCACTCGGGCAGAATCGTCAGCCCGTTGGCGATGGCATGCGCCAACGCCAAGCCGCCACCCTCAAAGCCGACACCCGAGAGCAAAATATTGCACTCGATCAGGCGTTCAACCGCTGGCGACGTACGCCCCTTTTTGAGATCGCGCTTGGCAGCGACACCGCACTCCATAAGTGTGTCGTAGCAGGCACGAGCCGCAACCAGAGCCAAGTGCCCCGGCGCGCCACCGTGCTCGTTGGCGCCGTGCGCCGCGGCGCACGAACGCGCCTCGAAGTACGTTGCCAGCGCATCGCCCATACCAGCGACCGTCATACGCAGTGGGGCCGCTGCGACCACGTTGGTATCGACCACGACCAGATCTGGATTCTTCTCGAGCATCAGGTAGCGGTCGAACGACCCATCCTCGTGATACAGCACCGAAATCGCGCTGCACGGACCATCCATTGAGGCCGCCGTGGGACATACGCACAACGGCAACTCGGCATAAAACGCTACTGCCTTGGCGATATCGAGCATCTTGCCACCGCCAATACCCACCACCATGTCGCAATACTCAGCCTGGGCTTCCTTAGCCATTTCGGCAACAGCCTCTTCCGTACACGGACCGTTGTAAATTTTAAAGAACGGCTCGCTTAGATCGTCGTCCAGAAATCCATCGACAATCTGCCTGCACAGCCGATCCTCGGTGCCCTGGTCAAACAAGACATAGGCAGCGCAGCCCAACCATGACAAATACCTGCCCTGGCGCGAAAGCTCCCCCGGCCCCTGAACATACCGGCCGGGACCGCCGTAAACCATAGGAAGCGCCATACGAGAATCCACCCTTCATCAAACAACGATTGGTGCAAAGTAACCTGACCCCTTTGCACCTTAGCAAAAAAGGGGCAAAGCCATCTGCTGGCTTTGCCCCTTCCTTAGCTTGATTTACTCATCCATGAGATAGTAGTGGCCCAGTGCGTCTGCACCCAGAATGGCGTTTGCGACCATCTCGGGCGTCACCTCAAACGGCATGTTGCACATGGTGTCATCGGGCGCGCAGGCGGCCTCGGCAACAATCATGGCCTGCTCGCGCGTAAGCTCGGCAACGCCAAGTTCCTTCATCGTGACCGGCAGGCCCAGCTCAATGCAGAAGCCCAAGACTTCCTCGAGTTTCTCAGTCGGGGCATCCTCGAGTACCAGCTGGACGATAGTGCCAAAGGCGACCTTCTCGCCGTGATACATGCCGTGGCACTCGGGCAGCATCGTCAGGCCATTGTGGATGGCATGAGCAGCAGCAAGGCCCGAGCTCTCAAAGCCAATGCCCGAAAGCAGCGTATTGGCCTCGATGATATGCTCGACGGCAGGCGTCAACGCTCCCTTCTCCAGCGCAACCTTGGCCTTGACGCCATCGGCCATAAGCGTCTCGTAGCAGAGCTTGGCGAGCGCCAGGCCGGCCATGCCGCCCTTGCCGCCAGCGCAAGTGCCACCGTCGGCATCGTGCGTCGCCTGGGCCTCAAAGTAGGTTGCGAGCGCATCGCCCATACCTGCCACCGTCAGGCGTACCGGGCTCGCCGCGATAACCGTCGTATCCATAAGAACGATATTGGGGTTCGCCTTAAGGAACAGGTACTTATCGAACTGGCCGTCATCGGTATAGAGCACGGAGAGCGCCGAGCACGGGGCATCGGTCGAAGCGATGGTGGGGCAAATGATGACCGGGGACTCCAGGTAGTAGGCGACGGCCTTGGCGGTGTCGAGGATCTTGCCGCCACCGACGCCGACGATGATGTCGCAGCCGTTGTCGCGCGCGAGCGCAACCAGGCGATCGACCTCGCCCTTGGAGCACTCGCCGTTAAAGTCCTCAAACAGCAGCTCGGCCTTAGCCTCGGCAAAACCACCCTCGATCTTGGCACCGACGCGCTTCTTGCCCGAAGGCGTCACGATGACGAGGGCCTTAGCGCCGAGCGGCTCGACATAGGAGCCGAGCTTGGCGAGCTCGTCCGGACCCTGGATGTACTTGCTGGGGCTATTGAAAATTGCAGCCATAACTATCCCATTCTCTAAAAGAAAAAAGAAAGGGGCTCCGTACGGATACGTGCGGAGCCCCTCGTTACGATAACAAGAGTCGATTAGAAATCGATGTCGGTGTCGTAGTAGCAGGCCTTGAGGATCTTCTCGAAGTCGGCAGCCTTGGTCTCACGCGGGTTCTCGGGCGTGCAGGCGTCGGTCTCGGCGTTCGCAGCGATCTCGGGCAGCTTGGCGAGGAACTCCTCCTCGGAAACCATCTGCGGGTTCTCGGCGTCGACCTTCACGCCACCATTCGCGTAATCCTTGATGGACTGCGGAATGTTGAGCTGGTCATTGAGGTCGCGAATCTTCTGGACGAGCGCAGCGATGAGCTCCTCGTTGGTCTCGCCGGGAAGGTGCAGGATCTCCTTGGCCACGTAAGCGTAACGCTCAGCAGCACGCGGGTCCTTGGAGTTCCACTGGATAACCTTGCCCAGGTACATGGCGTTAGCGGCACCGTGGATGATGTGGCCGTTCTCGAAGGCAGCACCGGTCTTGTGAGCCATGGAGTGAACGATGCCGAGCAGGCCCGAGGAGAAGGCGATACCGGCGATGCACTGAGCCTCGTGCATGTGCTGACGGGCCTCATGGTCGCCAGCATAGGACTTGGGCAGCCACTCGACGATCTCGCGGATGCCGTGCAGGGCGTTGGCGTCGGTGAACATAGAGGCGCAGGTGGAAACGTAGGCCTCCATGCAGTGGGTCAGAGCATCCATGCCGGTGTGAGCGCACAGCTTGGCGGGCATGGTGTAGGTGAGCTCGGGGTCGACGATGGCGACATCAGGGGTGATGTTGAAGTCGGCCAGCGGGTACTTGATGCCCTTGGCGTAGTCGGTAATGACGGAGAACGCGGTGACCTCGGTAGCGGTGCCGGAGGTAGAGGAGATGGCGCAGAAATGAGCCTTCTGACGCAGCTCCGGGAAGCTGAACGGCTGGATGATGTTATCGAAGGACTCCTCGGGATACTCGTAGAAGACCCACATGGCCTTAGCGGCATCGATGGGCGAGCCGCCACCGATGGCGATAATCCAGTCGGGCTCGAACTCGCGCATGGCCTCGGCGCCCTTCATGACCGTCTCGATGGACGGGTCGGACTCGACGCCCTCGAACAGCTTGACCTCGAAACCGCCTTCCTTAAGGTCGTTCTCGACGTCCTGCAGGAACCCGCCGCGGCGCATAGAGCTGCCGCCAGAAACGATGATGGCCTTCTTGCCCTTGAGGTTCTTCACCTCGTGGCGAGCGCCCTCACCAAAGTACAGATCGCGAGGATTGGTAAAACGTCCCATACTGTGCCTCCTAAACAAGCCCCTCTTAGACTTGCGTATATAACGGAGCACCCAATTGGCTCCGTTAGGACCGGTTTGCGCGTTGCCGGCGATGACAATGCGCGATGTCTAAACGTCTCAACGCTCAGACAAACACTATTTTACCGTTCTGGTTGGTCAGTTATTCACCTAAAGCCGCCAATGATGAAACGTTTTTTCTATCCCCGAAGACCCTTGTGCGGCATTCATACTCCCAAGCTGGGCAAACGTTTTATCAAGGTTGACTACATATCCTGGGCAGGACTGTGCCCCTCCAAAATATGCACCGTTCGCCGCCAAAAATCGACCGTTTGCGGCACCGTGATACCACTCGGTCGTCCAAGGTGCCGACATTTGTGCGACATCCGACTTCGTGGTGCAAAGGTGCATGTCCAAGTGCGGCACCCCCGGTGTGCCACATGCGGGTAAACTAGAACCTTATATAGAGATATTTGAACCCTAACCGCAGCAAAGGAGGCCCCATGGCATTCGATCCCATTCAAGAGGATTGCCATCGCCTCGTTCTTGAGGCCTTGCGCCGCGACAATATCCCGCTCACCGACACTGCCGCCGCAGAGCGCCTGATGGAACAATTCACCCGCAACCCCGCACCGCTCATCGTGCACGACCGCGACCGCGCCGGGCATCTGATTGCCAAGGTGGTCGAGGCTGTCGACTACCGCATCCCCTTTATCCCTGACGATACCCAGGCAGAGCAGGAAGAGGCAGCTGCCGAGAACATGCTCCGCGAGGCAGCCGCGCTCGATCCGGCCAACTGGGACGCTCAGCGCATGCTGACCGCCCTCACCGCCAGCTCCAACGAGGAATACGTGCAGTATCTGGTGTCCAAGTGCGACGAGGTGGAGCACGACCTGGCACTCAAGATCGCCTCGGCGCAGGACCCCTACGAGCGCGAGGCCGCAGGCGACCTTACGTGCCGCCCCTATCTGCGCTGGCTTGCCGCCTTGGCATCGCGCGCCCTCATTAGCGGCCGCTATCGCATGTCGCTCCAAGCCGCAAATCGCAGCTTGGACTTTGCGCCCAACGACCCCGCCGGTGTCCGCCACACCGCGATGCTCGCCATGGCAAAGCTCGAATACCCCGCCGAGGAACTCAAGCGCTTTCGCTCTGCCCACTCCGTCCCCTATCTCACCAACACGCCGCTGCGCCGTCGTCCCAAGGACGCGGAGCGTGACTTGGACCCGTGGACGCTCATCGCGCTGATGAGCGCAGCCTGGCGCGAGCTGGACTACGAGGGTGCCGAGCACCACCTGCGTATCCTTGCGCGCTCGTGCCCGCACGCAGCCGAGGCGCTCTACTTCCAAACCGAGTTTCCCGATGGCGTCTATGCCCGCGTCAACGTGGGTGCAGGCTCCACCGACGAGCTCGTCCTTGCACTCTCCGAGGCGACGCCGGTACTGCAGGAGGGCCTGGGCGCGCCCGACAACGCCAGCTTTGCCGCCTGGGTCGCCACCAACGACATCGTGCGCTCCCAGATCGACGAGCGCATACTGCGGGCGGCCGAGCAGGGCTTGCCGTTTAAGGGAGGAGACCTCTAATGGATCCGAGCGTCTACATCCCCGCCTACCTGGAGCGCACCTATCTGGCGTCGCACCCCGAGCTCACCGATGCAGCACGCGAGCTTGTCCATAACGACATTAGCGCGAATCCCCAAAAGTATGCGCAGTCCGAGCATGCTCAGGCGCTGCTGTCCTATGCCGGTGTTCATCGCCACCTGCTCGACGAGCTCCATCGCATCGAGGACATGGGCAGCGACGAGGAGTTTGAGCAGACGCGCAACCGCCTGTTCGACGATATGCGTGATGAGCTGCTCAAGATCGTCCGCATCGATGCGCTGGCCGTCGATGCCCAGCTGCTCGCCATCATTTTGGCGGACACGCCCGTCGACGCCTGCCTGGGCGACCTGATGAAGCTCGAGACGAGCACGGCCGACTACTTGCAACAGGGCGTGCCCGGGTTTGATATGGAGGTCCCGCACTACTGGGCCAATAATGTTTTGGCCGACGGTGTCACCGCAGCGGACCTTACCGTGAGCGAGCCGGCCCTTATCGGGTGGCTTCACACACTCGAGGCCATCTCGCAGCTGTGCATGGCGAGCGCTCGTTACCGCGCCGCTGCCAACTATGCTCGCCGCGTTCTTAAGGCGGAAGGCTATCCTACCCGGGCCGCCGGCACCGTGCTGCTCGCCCTCGCCCGCCTAGAAGACCAGGACGGCTTTTTTGCCCTGGCCCACCAGCTCGAGGAGCAGATGGGGGCAGACGCACTCGAAAACTCTCCTTGGTACCTGCTCGCCCGCACGATCTTGCTGTTCAAAACGAACAAGATGCGCCCGGCGACGCGCGCGCTGCGTGAGTTCGCTAACCGTTGCGAGGGCGGCGCGTTCTTCTTGCTGAACCCCATGTACCAGACGCCGTATCTTCCCTGCCGACCCGAGCCGCGCGACCCCTGGGACCTCTCGCACCAGGCGGTTTGGGAAGCCGACGGTATTATCTCGGACACCCCCGACTTTGCCCCCTGGGCCAACGCCTGCGAAGATGTATCGCAGCTTGCCCAGGAATTTGCGCGCCGCTACGGCTTTTAGCGACGCGATCGCCCCGACCATGTCATCTATGTTAGGAACGGCTTCATGAACCTCCGCTCATCTCTCGCCTGCACCTCGAGCGATATCGCCCGCTGGGGACTGCGCTCTGTCCTCAAACGCCAGGGTGGCGTGCTTCCCGGCCGCATCGCCATGAAGATCGACCCCGAGCTGCTAAGCGACCTCGCGAGCCTGGTCGACCGCAGCGTGGTGATCACCGGTACTAATGGCAAGACCACCACCTCCAACCTCATCGCCGACGCCGTTGCCGCCAGCGGCGCCACCGTGGTATGCAACCGCGCCGGCAACAACATGGAGCCGGGCGTGGTGGGCGCACTGCTCGAGGCGCGCAGCGGCCTCAAGCGAGCCGGCGGCGGCAAGCGCGTGGGCGTTTTTGAATGCGATGAGCTCTACACCGTGCGCGTCCTACCCAAGCTCAAGCCGACGTACTTCGTGCTGCTCAACCTGTTCCGCGACCAGCTAGACCGCTACGGCGAGATCGACCATACCCAAGACGTCATTGCCCATGCGTTGGAGCTCTCTCCGGCAACAACGCTCATCTACAACGCAGACGACCCGCTGTGTGCCGCGATCGCCGCACGCGTTCCCAACACGAGCATCGCCTTTGGCATCGACGGCGCCACGGGCACCGAGTCCGATCGCATTAGCGACTCGCGTTTTTGCTCGCAGTGCAACGCGCCGCTGGAGTATGACTACGTGCAATACGGCCAGCTCGGCGCCTACCATTGCCCCTCGTGCGGCTGGGCCCGCCCTGCGCTTGTCCGTCGCGTGACGGACGTTGAGCTTACCTACGACGGCTACGAATTTGACTTGGTCTTTGGACCCAATACCGACGCACCCGCAACGCACATCGCCACGCGCTACAACGGCCTGTACATGGTCTATAACGTCGCCGCCGCCTTCTTTGCGGCGCACGAGCTGGGCGTGGACGCGGCGCACCTGCAGCCCACGCTCGATGCCTACGTGCCTGCCGGCGGACGCATGGGCCGCTGGGATATTGCCGGTCGCACCGTCGAGGCAAACCTGGCCAAGAATCCCGTGGGCTTCGATCGCCAGATCCAGTCCATTAAAACGGCAGGCGGCAGGCTCTGCGCCTTCTTCCTAAACGATAACGATGCCGACGGCCACGATGTCTCGTGGATCTACGATGTCGACTTCGAGCGCATCGCCGACACGCCGGGTCTTGTCGCCTTTGCCGGAGGCACGCGTGCGCACGACATGCAGGTACGCCTCAAGTACGCCGGCATCGATGCCGCGATTATCTCGGACGTCGCGCAGGCGATCGGCGCCGTGGCAGACGAGGCCGCCGATGACACCTTCTACGCCGTCGCCAACTACACGGCCTTCCCGCCGTTAGTCAAGGAGCTCGACGGGCTTAAAGACGACGATGCAAGCTCGATTGTCTCCCACGCCGTAACGCGCGCCGATGGTAGCGCTGTCCCCACCGATATTGCGCCGGTCGAGCTTTCGCGCCCCCTGCGCATCGTCTACCTGTATCCCGATGCGCTCAACCTCTACGCCGACGGCGGCAACGTTATCGCGCTCGAACGCCGCTGCGCCTGGCGCGGCATTCCCGTGCGTGTGGACGAAGTCCACATGGGCGAGACGCTCGACCTGACCGACGCCGACATCGTTATGATGGGCGGCGGCTCCGATCGCGACCAGCTGGCCGTGGCACACGAACTGCTCGCTCAAAAAGACAAGGTCGCGGCCTATGTTGAGGACGGCGGCACACTGCTTGCTATCTGTGGCGGCTATCAGCTGCTCGGCCGTTCGTACTATATGGGCGAAGATCGCATCGAGGGCCTGGGCGTCATTGCCGCCGAAACCGTACGCGGCTCCGACCGCCTGATCGGCAACGTCGCCGTCAAGACCGACCTGTCACCCGAGCCCTTTGTGGGATTCGAGAACCACGGCGGCCGCACCTTGCTCGATGCAGAGGCCACGCCGCTCGGAACGTCTGTCGTCACAGGCACCGGCAACAACGGCGACGATGGCTTTGAGGGCATCATCTACAAGGGTGTCATCGGCACGTACCTGCACGGGCCGGCGCTCCCCAAGAACCCCGAGCTCGCCGACTGGCTCATCACCCACGCCCTCGAGCGCCGCGGCGATGCGCAGGCCACAGCCCTGCTGCCGCTCAAGCCCCTCGACGACACCTACGAGCGCACCGCTCACGACGCCGCCATGAAGCTCCTCCCCTAACGCCCCACCACCACAAAGGAGACAGGCACCTTTGTGGTGGTTTTCCAGTTTGCCAACGATATACGCGCCGGCAAAAAAGTCTGCTATACTCTTTCCCGCTGTCCCCATCGTCTAGCGGCCAAGGACGCCACCCTTTCAAGGTGGATATCGCGGGTTCGAATCCCGCTGGGGGCACCACAAAATCTGAGAAGCCCGTTACCAATTCGGTAGCGGGCTTTTTGCTACCGATATGCCGGGATTCGAACCCGACAGGGTGCGGATCCCGGCAAATCGGCGGCAAAACGGACTCCAAAGCGTCCTTCGCAAACAAATAGCCGGGGCCCGCGCGATGCGGACCCCGGCTCAATACCGTGACGATATGTCAGTTACGCCCTACACGTAGAACAGGATGTCGTCGTAGGTCGGAACCGGCCAGTAGTCGGCTGCCACGATCTCCTCCATGGCATCCACGGCGGCGCGCAGCGTATCCATAGCAGGAACGACCTCGTGCGCGTACACGTTGGCCTGCTCCTGGCCATCGAGAGCCTCGGCCTTCTGATGTACGGCGTCGAGCGCCTTGATGGAGTCGTTGATGGCGGTGATGCCGTTGCAGAGCTTGTTGAGCGTGTTCTGCTCGCACTGCATGGCGGCCTCAGCACCGGCGGCACGAATAGTCTCAAGGCCCTTAGCGACCTTGGTGGCATAGGCGGTAATGACCGGACGATAGGTACGACGCGCCTCGCGAACCATCGTGGTGGCCTCGATGTTCATGAGCTTGTTGTACTTCTCGAGCTTGCAGTCATAGCGGCACTGGGCCTCGGCGCGGGTCAGAACGCCCGTCTCCTCAAAGAGCGCGATAGCCTTATCGGAAACAAAGGCGGGAAGAGCGTCGGCCGTGGTCTTGTTGTTGGCAAGGCCGCGCTTCTCGGCCTCGATGGGCCACTCGTCGGAGTAACCGTCGCCGGAGAACAGGATGCGCTGGTGATCGGTCAGCACCTTCTTGCAGTACTCGAGCGCGGCGTCCTGGAACTTATCCTCGGGCGTACCCTCGAGTGCGTCGGCGAAAGACTTGAGCGACTTGGCCACGGCGGCATCGAGCACCAGATTGGAGTCGGAGACGTTCTGCTCGGAGCCGCAGGCACGGAACTCGAACTTGTTGCCGGTGAAGGCAAACGGGGAGGTGCGGTTGCGGTCGGTGTTGTCCTGCATCAGCTTGGGCAGGGTATCGGCGCCCAGGTCAAGCACGCCGCGCGTGGCATGGACGGAAGCCTTGCCATCGATGATCTTCTCGACGACCTCGGTGAGCTGGTCGCCCAGGAAGATGGACATAATCGCCGGAGGAGCCTCGTTGGCGCCCAGACGATGATCGTTGCCGGCCGAGGCAACGGAGGCACGCAGGAGTTCCTGATAGTTATCGACGGCCTCGATCACCGCGGTGAGGAAGACGATGAACTGCAGGTTGTCGAGCGGGGTGTCGCCCGGGTCGAGCAGGTTCTCGGACTCGGTGCCAAGCGACCAGTTGTTGTGCTTGCCCGAACCGTTGATGCCCTCGAAGGGCTTCTCGTGCAGCAGGCAGACCAAGTCGTGGCGGGAGGCGATGAGCTTCATCTTCTCCATCATGACCAGATTCTGGTCGATGGCCTCGTTGACCTCGCCGTAGACAGGGGCGAGCTCATGCTGGCAGGGAGCGACCTCGTTGTGCTTGGTCTTGGCAGGAATGCCAAGCGCCCACAGCTCATCGTCCAGGTCCTTCATATAGGACGAGACGGTGGGGCGGATAGCGCCAAAGTAGTGCTCCTCGAGCTCCTGGCCCTTGCAGGGAGCAGCACCAAAGAGGGTGCGCCCGGTGATGACCAGGTCCCTGCGCTTGCGGTAAGCGTCCTTCTTGATCAGGAAGTA
This sequence comes from Collinsella sp. AM40-7AC, assembly GCF_003468125.1. NCBI lineage: Bacteria > Bacillati > Actinomycetota > Coriobacteriia > Coriobacteriales > Coriobacteriaceae > Collinsella > Collinsella sp. AM40-7AC. The sequence continues at coordinate 36,819 of NZ_QSGK01000002.1, forward strand.
CTCCTGCTCATCGCCCACGGAAGGAACGACCTTCTTGGGGGTCTTGCCAAACAGCGCCAAAACGCGCTTGGACTCACGCGAGAGCGCGGTCATGGAGCGCAGCAGCGGGGTCTTCTTGTCCAGGGCCTCGCCCGTGTAGGAGCAGAAAGCTGTGGGGATGCACAGGACATCGTCCTTAATGAATGCGGGGCTGGTGGGATCCCAAGCGGTGTAGCCACGGGCCTCGAAGGTGGCGCGCAGGCCGCCGTTGGGGAAGCTGGAAGCATCGGGCTCGCCCTGGATGAGGTTCTTGCCCGTAAACTTGGTAATGGCGGTGCCGTCGTGGTTGGGCTCGAGGAAGCTGTCGTGCTTCTCGGAAGTAATGCCCGAAAGCGGCTGGAACCAGTGCGCGTAGTGTGTCGCGCCCTTGGAGATGGCCCAGACCTTCATGGCATGGGCAACGGCGTTGGCCACATCCAGGTCGAGCGGCTCACCGTCCTCGAGGGTTGCAGCAAGGCGCTTCCAAATGTCCTTGGGGAGGTAGTCCTTCATGACTTCCTCAGAGAACACCATGGTCCCGAAGCGGTCAGTAAGTTCGGCCATACGGAACTCCCTTCGTATCGGCACCGCGTGAGAAGCGGTGTTGATTACTAACGAACGAGTCATAGATTAGGCTCGTCGTGTTTCCGCAACATTACCGTTATGTTGCTGTCACGAAACCAATCAATGAGGTTACCGCATCGCGGCGGCGTTGCCGCCCTCAACAGCCAATCAACTGTATAAATTGTAGACCTCTCCCCATGGTTTAAGGGTAGTCAATTTGGGATGGGGCTCTATTAACTGGTATTTCGCATCAGATACCAGTCTTTATAGCCCCATCCTAGATTGACCGCTCTGCTATAGGGAATGTCGATAGCAAGGCATCTTTGATTGGTATCCCCGAATAGCGAGTGAAACTCCACCGTGACACAGTGGTGCTGTAGAATCCTTACAACACATCACACTATTACGTATCTAAAGGAGCACGATATGCGCGTCGACGAGGTTTTTAAGCAGGCAGCATCCCAGGGCACCGCACCCGTTTCGTTTGAGATGTTCCCGCCCAAGGGCGAGCTTACCCTCAACACGGCTCGCGAGGTGGCAGGCAATCTGTGCAAGCTTTCGCCGAGCTTTGTCTCGGTCACCTGCTCTGCCGGCGGCTCGGGCAACGGCGCCACCACCGCCCCCATCGCGCAAATGATTACGAGCGAATTCAATACGCCCTCGGTGGCGCACCTCACCTGCGTGGGCCGCTCGCACGCCGATATCGCCGCCAAGATCGACGAATACCGCTCCGCCGGCGTAGAAAACATCCTGGCCCTGCGCGGTGATCTGCCCGCTGGCGCGACCGAGGATGACAAGCCCGCCTCGGACTACGCCTACGCCCGCGAGCTCATCCCCGAGCTTGTTGACGCCGGCTTTTGTGTGGGCGCCGCGGCCTACCCCGAGGGCCACATTGCCTGTGAGGACCTCAACGCTTCGGTCGAATACCTCAAGCAAAAACAGGACGCCGGCGCGAGCTTCTTTGTGACGCAGCTCTTCTTTGACAACGAGTGCTTCTACCGTTTCCGCGAGCTTGCCAACAAGGCAGGTATCACCGTGCCCATTACCGCGGGCATCATGCCGTTTATGGGCAAGTCGCAAATCAGCCGCATGGTCTTTATGTGCGGCGCGTCGCTGCCCTCCCCCGTCATCAAGATTCTCGCCAAGTACGAGAACGACCCCGAGAGCCTGCAGGCAGCCGGTGTAGATTATGCCGCCCGTCAGCTTTGCGACCTCAAGGAGCACGGTGCCGCCGGTCTGCACCTGTACACTATGAACCGTCCTGCGATCGCCGCGACCATTATGGAGCGCCTGGGGTAATGGAAAAACCGCACATCGATACAACTGCTGTCGAAGTGCCGGCCGACCTTGCGTCGCCGGCGCTTTACCGTGTCGATGCTGCGCACCATCCCCGTGTCGACCGTGCCGAGATGCTGCGGTATCTGGGTTACGGCGGCCAACAGATTGAGCCCGAGCTGTCTCGACGAATTGAGCTTGTGGTCGAGCGCCTAGAACTGGACATTGAGCCCCGTGGCGTGCGACGCGTGTTTGCCGTCGATGCCACGGGCGTCGACGAGCAGGGCGAGCCCTGCATCCGCTTGGTTGGCACGAACGTTGAGCTGCGGGGTCGCGATATCTATCGACATCTCAAAGACGCCCGCTTTGCCGCGCTCATGGCATGCACCCTCGGCATGGGCGCCGAGCGTCGCCTGCGCATCACAGGAGCCCAGCAGCCCCTCGAGGGAGCCGTGCTCGACGCCGCGTGCTCTGCCTATGTGGAGGCAGCTGTTGAGCAAATGGACCGACAGGTCAAGACTGCGGCCGCCGCACACGGACTCGCCGGCAACTGGCGCTTTAGCCCCGGCTACGGCGACTGCCCGCTCTCGGCCCAGCGCTCGATCGTGGATGCGCTCAACGCCACACGGCTCATCGGGCTTACCGTTACCCCCACCAGCCTGCTCATGCCCACCAAGAGCGTGACCGCGGTGATCGGTCTGTTTGACGGCGAGGTCCACGACGCCCAGAGCCGCCCCACCTGCAATATCTGCCGCATGCGTGAGCACTGCCGCTTCCACGCCGCCCACACCACCTGCTATTCCAGCCATTAGGAGCCATCGATGTCTACTCCGCTTATCACTCATGATTCTGACGGTACTGCGCTGGCGGCACCTGTCAATACTGCGCGCTGCAACGGCGCTGTGTACAAGACGCGCACGATCGATGACCTGCGCATTAAGGACGATCGCCTGCGCGCCGCCATCGAGGGCACAGGGCATCTTCTGTTCGACGGCGGTATGGGCACCATGCTGCAGGCAGCCGGCATGAAGGCCGGCGCCCTGCCCGAGCTGCTCAACTTTGAGGAGCCCCGAGTCATCACCGACATCCAGCGCCAATACGTCGAGGCCGGATGCGACGTGATCACCGCCAACACCTTTGGCGCGAACGCCCACAAACTCGACGGCGCCGCCACCGTGGCCGATGTCTTTGCCGCCGCCGTCGCCCGCGCCCGCGCGGCCGGCGCGGGCTATGTCGCCGGTGACATCGGCCCCATCGGCGCGCTGCTTCGTCCCCTGGGCACCCTGAGCTTTGACGAGGCCTACGACCTCTTTGCCGAGGAGGTGCGCGCCGGCGTCGCCGCGGGCGTGGACCTCTTTATTATCGAAACCATGACCGACCTAGCCGAGATCAAGGCTGCCGTCCTCGCCTGCCGCGAGAACTCCGACCTGCCCGTTTTTGCCACCATGACCTTTGAGGAAGACGGCCGCACCTTCCTGGGCACGAGTCCCGAGGTCGCTGCCATCACGCTCGACGCGATCGGCGCCGACGTCCTGGGCATCAACTGCAGCCAGGGACCGGCCGAGCTCCGAGGACTTGCCGCACGTATGCTCACCGTTACCGACAAGCCCGTTATGGTGCAGGCCAATGCAGGACTCCCCCGCGTGGACGACGACGGTAACACCGTCTTTGACATCCAGGCCCCCGAGTACGCCCAGGCCGTCGCCGGCATGATCGCCGACGGCGTAAGCGTCGTGGGCGGCTGCTGCGGAACCACGCCGACGCACATGGCGGCACTTCGCACCCTCATCGACAATCACACGCCCAGCCCGCGCCACCGCAAGCCCAGCATGTCGGTCACGAGCGCTCAGACGGTCGTGGACCTTCCCTGTGACGGCCACAAGATCGCCGTCATCGGCGAGCGCATCAATCCCACCGGCAAAAAGCGCCTGCAGCAGGCCCTGCGCGACGGCGACCTGGACTACGTCGTAAGCCAGGGCATCAGCCAGCAAGAGCAGGGCGCCGACATCCTGGACGTCAACGTGGGCCTGCCCGAGATCGACGAGGTCAAGATCATCCAACAGGCGACCGAGCAGCTCCAGGGCTCCACGCTGCTGCCGCTGCAGATCGACTCCACCGACCCCGCAGCCGTCGAGGCCGCCGTGCGCCGCTACGCCGGCAAGCCCATCATCAACTCGGTCAATGGCAAGCAGCAGATCATGGATGAGATCTTTCCGCTGGTCGCCCACTACGGCACCAATGTCGTCGGCCTCACGCTCGACGAGGGCGGCATCCCCGATACCGCCGAGGCTCGCTTCGCCATCGCCGAGCGCATCGTGGCCGAGGCCGCCCGCTACGGCATCGGCCCGGACCGCATCCTCATCGACTGCCTGGTCATGACCGCCTCGACCAATCAACGCCAGGCCGAACAGATCCTGCGCGCCATGTCCCTGTGCAAGGAGCGCCTGGGCGTCAAATGCGCGCTCGGCGTGTCGAACATCAGCTTTGGCCTGCCCGCTCGCCCGCTGCTGGGTTCGGTCTTTTTGGCCGCCGCCTTTGGCGCGGGCCTGGACGCCCCCATCATGAACCCGGGCTCCAAGCGCTTTATGGACACCGTCTACAGCTATCGCGTGTTGAGCGTTGAGGATGAGGGCTCGACCGGATACATCGAGCGCTACGCCGGCTGGACCGATCCGTACAAGATCGCCGCGAACCCGGCGGCGGCCCAGGCGGTATCGACCGACGCCGCGCCCGCCGCTGGCACCGCCGGCACCGACGGCAACGACGACCCGATTCGTCGCATGGTCGTCTCGGGCCGCAAAGGCGAGATCGCGGCCGAGACCGAGCGTCTGCTGGCAGATCACGACGCCATGGACCTCATCAACAACCACTTTATCCCCGCCCTCGACGAGGTCGGCGTCCTCTTTGACCAGGGCAAGTTCTTCTTGCCGCAGCTTATGGCCTCGGCCGAGGCCGCGCGCGTGGGTTTTGACACCATCAAGCGCCTGATGCCCGCCGGCGAGATTGCCGACAAGGGCAAAATCTGCGTGGCCACCGTCAAGGGCGACATCCACGACATCGGTAAGAACATCGTCAAGATGCTGCTCGATAACTACGGCTATACCGTCTTTGACCTAGGCCGCGACGTCGACCCGCAAGAGGTGCTCAAGACCGTGCGGGAGCGCGACATCAAGCTCGTCGGCCTCTCGGCGCTTATGACTACCACGGTCGTCGCCATGGAAGAGACCATCAAGCTGCTTCATGCCGAGGTTCCGGGCGTCAAGATCATCGTGGGCGGCGCCGTGCTCACCCCCGAATACGCCAAGCAGATCGGTGCGGACTACTACGCCAAGGACGCCGCCGAAAGCGCTCGTATCGCCGAAGAGGTCTTTGGCCGGTAACACAACGGAAACAACCCCGCACCAAAACGTGCCGCACGCGTCACGAGACGTGTGCGGCACGTTAGAATAGAGGGGACTATGCTCGTTTTGGCAGATAGGAGCGCAAGGATGGCGATCACGCCCGCAGAAATCGCGGAAACCCGCGGCATGGTTGAGGAACAGAACCTCGACATCAGGACCATCACTATGGGTGTTTCGCTCATGGGTTGCGGTGACGAGAACCTCAGCCGCATGTGCACGAAGATCTACGACCACGTGACGCACACGGCTGAGCACCTGGTCGAGACCGCCGAGAACCTCGAGCGCGAGTACGGTATCCCCATTGTCAACAAGCGCGTTTCCGTCACCCCGGTGGCGCAGATCGCCGCATGCTGCAAGGATGAGGACCTCACCCCTATCGCGCACGCCCTCGACCGCGCGGCCGAGACGCTCGGCATCGACTACCTGGGCGGCTTCTCCGCACTCGTCCAGAAGGGCATCGGCGACGCCGATCGCCGCGTTATCCAGTCCATCCCCCAGGCGCTCGCTACCACCAGCCGCGTCTGCTCCAGCGTCAATGTTGCTAGCCTGCGCGCTGGCATCAACATGGACGCCGTGCTTATGGCCGCCCAGACCATCATCGATGCCGCTAAACTCACGGCCGACCAGGATTCCGTCGGCGCTTCCAAGTTTGTCTGCTTTGCTAACATGGTCGAGGACTCCCCGTTTATGGCGGGCGCCGTCCACGGCGGTGGCGAGGCCGACGCCGTCATCAACGTAGGCGTCTCGGGCCCCGGCGTTATGGCCGCAGCCCTGGAGACGCTGCCCGATTCCGCATCGATGATGGAAGTCGCCGAAAAGATTAAGCAGACCGCCTTTAAGATCACCCGTGCCGGCGAGCTCATGAGCCGCGAGGCCGCCCATCGCCTGGGTGTCGAGAAGGGCATCGTCGACCTGTCGCTGGCTCCCACGCCTGCCATCGGCGACTCCGTCGCGCGCATCCTCGAGATCATCGGCGTGGGCACCTGCGGTGGCCCGGGCACGACCTGCGCGCTCGCCATGCTCAACGATGCCGTCAAGAAGGGCGGCGTCATGGCCAGCTCCAGCGTGGGCGGTCTCTCCGGCGCTTTCATCCCCGTGTCCGAGGACGCCGGCATGATCGCCGCCGTCGAAGCCGGTGCGCTTTCGCTCGAGAAGCTCGAGGCCATGACCTGCGTGTGCTCCGTCGGCCTGGACATGATCGCCATCCCCGGCGACACCCCGGTCGAGACCATCGCCGGCATCATCGCCGACGAGATGGCCATCGGCGTCATCAACAACAAGACCACGGCCGTCCGCGTGATTCCCGCCATCGGCAAGGGCGTGGGCGACTGCGTCGAGTACGGCGGCCTGTTCGGCCGTGCACCCATCATGCCGGTGAACCCCAACGCCGGCACCGTGCTTGCCCATCGCGGTGGACGTTTCCCGGCGCCGCTGAACTCGCTGAAGAACTAGCTGAGGGGGACTGGCGAGGAGCCCCGGGGAGGGCAAATATATAAGGTCGCCTGCTCGGACAGTCCTGGCTCGCACGGAGAGCACATTAAGTGCTCTCCGGCTCGTGCGGAACTCGCGATCGACCTTATATATTTGCCCTCCCCGGGGCTCCCGCACAACGGGCCCTCGGTTGGGTTCTATCCCTTTGGCAGTCGCTTCGCTTCTGCCCTACTTTGCTGGTATGGCGGTTTGGCGTTGGATCGGTTCTTTCTGATATATGCTGGTTGCGGCTCTTCTTTTGGGAGGAGTCGCTTTTTTGTTGCTAGGAGGTTGGCCCGTGGCTGATGGGGAGAATCGTTCTGAGCTGCTTTCCACAGATTGGAATCTGGAGTGGATGCGTCTGCAAGCTGATCGGCGGCGGGCTGACGATTCTTTTGAGTGGGATAAAAGGGCTCGGCATTTTCGGCCGTTGGAGACTGCCCCTTATGCTCGGGATTTTATAAAGCTGCTGGCGCTTGAGCCCAGCGAGTCGGTACTCGATATGGGGTGCGGGGCTGGGTCGATTGCTATTCCGCTTGCTCAGGCTGGGCATCCTGTGATTGCTGCTGACTTTTCCCCTGCCATGTTGGGCACGCTTGATGCTGGCATTGAGTACTATGGGCTCGAAGATCGCATTACGCCGCTTGAGCTTGCTTGGGACGATGATTGGGATTTGGTTGGGCCGGTTGCCAAGACTGTGGATGTTGCCTTTGCCAGTCGTTCCGTCACCACAAATGACCTAAAAGGTGCGCTTGCCAAGCTCGACCGTACGGCTCGTCGCCGTTGTGCTGTCACGATGGTCGCTAACTCCAGCCCGCGCTATGATCTGCACTTGATGAACGCTATCGGCGCCTCGGTTACCTGCAGTAATGGCTTTGTGTACGCCTTCAACATCCTCATTCAGATGGGTGCCCTGCCGCAGGTCACGTACTTTGAATCGCCGCGTCGCGATACCTTCGACAGTCTTGAAGCGGGCGTGGCGGACTTTTCCCGCATGCTTGAGCATGGCAACGAGGATAAGGTCGACCGTCTGCGCGACTACATCGCCCAACACATGATCGAGAATCCCCATGCCGGTGAGCCGGGCTCCAAGGGTGTGCCGCAGGGACGCTACATGCTCGACCACGTCCGCAAGGTCCGTTGGGCATTTATTGCATGGGATCCAGTCTCTGCGCCCAGCTCATAGCCTGTTCGCAGCCCACGCCGCCCACTCACTCGGCATCCGCATTCTTTTTGAACTGGGCAAACGCGCTCCACACCGCGCCGTTCCTGCGCTATCGTGGGACAGCTCACGTAGATTAAGGCCCCGTCGCGGGGCGCCCCATACATAGAAAGCGAGAACCCATGGCACTGACAGGAGCCCAGGTCAAGCAGCTTCGCAGCATGGCCCATCACCTCAACCCCGCCATCATCATCGGCAAGTCCGATGTCAACGAGGGCACCGTCGAGCAGACGGTCGCCTACCTGGAGAAGCACGAGCTCGTTAAGTGCTCCGTGCTCGATGGCTCCAGTCTTTCCGCCCGCGAGGCCGCCGAAGAGCTCGCTGAGCGTTGCCACGCCGAGGTCGTCCAGGTCATCGGCCGCAAGTTCTCGCTGTATCGCGAGTCCTCGCGCAAGGACATCGAGAAGATCAAGCTCGTCTAAGAGCCAATGATCCGGCGAGCCAACACATAGCAAGCTTACGGGTGCCCAAGTACTTCGGGCGCCCGTTTTTTTATCGCTCGACCAGCACGCGATTGAGCCGCCCCTCCACCAAGCGCTCGTATAGATGCCGCGTCTCGGGCTCGGGTACGCCATTGACCTGTTCCCTTAGATGGTGCATATGCCCGCTGTATAGCTCGACGATATCGCGCCGCCGCCCCGCCGCACTGTAGACGCGCATGGCGCAGCGCACCATATCCTCACGCGCCGTTTCCTGTCGAAGCCCCGACTCCGCCAGCCAAATCGCCGACTGCAAATCGTTTTCTTCTAGAGCGGCATTTGCTCCCTTAATCATGCAATCGATGAACTTTGACTGCATAATGCGTCGCATACGCAAAAAGTAGGTGGGGTTACAGCCATTGGGAACATACAGCGGCCCGGCATAAAGCTGCTCAATCTTAAGGCACAGCTCAACTAAATGGGGCCCGCGCGCACCCGTGCGATTTCCCAAAACCTCGCGGCTTATCTGGTCAAACAGTCGTACATCGGTCTTGACGTAGTCGCCGTTGAGTCCGATGCATTCATTTTGGATGAGCACACACGACTTGCCATCCGGCGTCGGTCCCAAAGCCGACCGCAAGCGCGATATCGTCGAGTACAGGTTGTTGCGGGCGCTATTGAACTCGGCATGGGGCCACAACTCCATGGCCAGCGTCTCACGATCGACGAGCGCATCCATGCCCAGCGCAAGCCGCTCGGCAAGTGTCGCCGCCTTCTTGCGCCGCCACATTTTGTCCGTGATGGGAAACCCATCGCGCTCGGCGCGAAACGCACCAAACATGCGAATCTCGATATGGTCGATGGTATCAACGGCTTCAACCTCGCCGGCCTGGAACAGGCGCTCGCCCTCCCCTTCCAGATCGTCGCGCAGCGAATACCGCGATAACTCGCGCACGGGAAGCTTCTTGCGAATCCTGGTCGCCGGCTCGCCCAGACAATGCATGGCAAGGCGCGCAAAGAGCCGATACGATGGCTCTAGAATCCCCGCGCGATTCATGGACATCCAGGCCGCAAGATCGCTGTCTCGGCCCGCACAGGCCAAATGCAGCGCCACCATCCAGGCCTCCGCTCCACCAACCTGCGTCTGGCTTATATCGAGTAGCTCCGCTTCCTCGCGCACCGAAACCATCGAAGTGTTACGCAGATACGCCGCGCGCTCCAACAGCAATGCGTTATCGCGCATGTACGCAATCGACTCCTCGGCAAGTTTGAGCACTTGGACCGCACGGAACTTTGCATTAACCGGCCGTCCCTCTGCCAGCGACTGCCAGCCTTCTAGCAACAGGCCAAACAGCTGAATCTGGTTGTCGCGCATGCGCACGGCAAAACGATCGAGCTCGTTGAATGCCGCGTCGTCGGTTACCGGCAAGCCGGAAAGGAGCCGCCGTGCCGCCAACACCATGCGCACCCAGATAGCCATCGCCTTGAGCCCACGTACGTCGAGCGCCTCCCGCACCACCGTCATCTCGTCGTCGCGCTCGTCGGTTCCCGCAAACGACCCGTCAAAAAGCTCCACCAGCATGCTGTCGGCCCGTATAACAATCCCCGCGATGTCGAGCTCGCAGTCGTAGGCCTTGCTCGTTTTGAGCTGCTGTAGAACGCCGCCGTCATCTCCCCGCTCGGTCAGGCAGCGCTTGACCTCGATATGCGCGGACAACATATCGAGCGCGGTATGGGATGTCTCGATTTCTGGCACGGTCAGGTTCGTAGGAAGCCCAAGCCCGTTGTCCCCATAGCAAACAGCCGTCAGTGTCTGGGCCACCCTCCATGAAACAGGGTCTATTTCGCAGGCCGCCCGTTCGCCCCCGCGCTCGATGACCGATGCCATATAGCGAGCGAGCTTTGTATTGGACACGCTGACCGCTGCCAGATATACGCCAAGCGCCTCGGCAGGCGTTGGCTCTGGAGCCGGATCCTCGGCATCGATCGTGCCCAGCGCTGCTCGGCAGATATCGGCCCCGTGCCCCGTCAGAGCCAGATCGACCCCATACTGCCCAGCAAGTTCAAGGACCGCATCACGGTCCAAAAAGGCGTCCGCCAGGCCCATCGCCGCATCGCATCGGCCCGCCTTAAGCAAAATCCGGGCCGCCCTCGGAACAAGTTCGGGGCGAACCTCGGCCACCAACTTACGCAAGCGCAAGCGTCCGTTATCCTCCGTGCCCAGACACGTAAAACTCCGCTCGGCAGGGTCCAAGCCAAAGATCGGGTAGTCGCGTACGAAGTAGGACTGGTCGACCATCGATAGCCTCACCCCGCAAGCCTCGAGTTCTGCGATATTGCCCTCGCCCATCAAAATCATGAGACATGCCACGCAAAACAGTGCATTATTGTCGAGCGAAGCCAGGTCGACAAGTGCCGCGCCATATACGTTGACAATCTCGTTTTCGAGCAGACCGGCTACGTCGCCTTGGCCATACAGACCCGTCTGCAATGCCGAAACGAGCTCGGGCACGCCCTGCGTGAGCTGATAAAAGTCGAGCGATGTGCTGATCGAAAACGCCGATGCCCACGCCGAATACTCATAGGCATGCACCTTGAGCATCTGCGCATTGATCTTAACCGAATCGCCCAGCCCATGAATCAGTTGACGATTTGAAGGACGGCAGGAGATAAAGACCCCCACCCCCATAGCGCGCAGGCCGCGAATCCTGTCGATGAGGTCTTCGGTATCGTGCTGATCGAGGTTTGGCACATTATCAATCGCGATAAGGGAGTGCGGTTTGTCTTTGAGTTCTTCGGTAACCACCTCGAGCTGCATAAACACCTCGCGCCCAGTGGCGCGATCGGCCTCGATAATCCGCACGGGGCCTCGCGTCGGGTCGCATTTAACCTCATGGGTGTACTGCAGCAGCACCGAGGTCTTCCCAAACCCGTCGGGCGCATAAAGAACCACGATGCCGGCCTTTCGGCCCTTGGCGAGAAGCTCATTCATCAAGCGTTCGCGTCGCACCATATAGCCACCGCCCAGCGGCATCAGCTCGAGGTCGTCCATACTGCCCAAATCGTTTACCATGCCCGCTCCTCAACTCGACCGTATGGACACTGTAACCGCAAGACCATACAAGCCGCGCTATGAATAGAGCGACCTTGTGTTCTAGGTTGTCTTTTGGTACGCAAGCGGCAAGTTTTTGTACAGCGAGGGCCGATTGTTATTAATCCCCCGACTAATCGGTCTTTAAGCAGGTAAATGAGCTTGTCAGCTTGTCCCATCTAAGCGGCAGTGTAACGCAAATGAACAAGGTTCAGCTATGTCATTCAACTCGCCTAGCACCCGCTACCGTCTACGACCTTTTAGTGGCATTTTTGCATAGAATCTGGTATGGAATGAATCAAGCTGTTGGGCATCCGGCATTCGTCAAGCTTGCGGCAAGATTTTGGTCAAGCGGGCGGAGAGGGATAACAAAAAGGCCCCCGCAAAGCGGAGGCCTTAGGCAAGGCTATGTCGAGATGCAGGATTCGCGCTACTCGCAGAGCGAAAGGGCGGCCTCGTCGGCAACGACAACGCAGTTGGTGTGCAGCTGCAGGATCGAAGCCGGGCACGCGGGCGTAACCGGACCATAGCACATGTCATGCACGGCCTGAGCCTTGGCCTCGCCGTTGGCGACGACTAGGATCATGCGGGCATACATGATGGTCTGGGTACCCATGGTGTAGGCCTGACGGGGAACATCGTCGATGCTGTCGAACAGGCGGCTGTTGGCCTGAATGGTGCTCTCGGTGAGGTCGACGCAGTGCGTGCCCTTGGAGAAGTGGTCATCGGGCTCGTTGAAACCGATGTGGCCGTTGTTGCCAATGCCGAGCAGCTGCAGATCCGGGTAACCGGCGGCGGCGACGATCTTGTCGTACTCAGAGCAGGCAGCGGCGGCGTCGGGGTTGGAACCGTCGGGCACATGCGTGTTGTTCAGGTCGATGTTGATGTGATCGAAGAAGTTCTCACGCATAAAGTAGTGATAGCTCTGGGGATCGTCGTGCGAAAGGCCGCGATACTCGTCCAGGTTGTAGGTGCTGACCTCGGCAAAGTCGACGTCGCCCTTCTCGTACCAAGCAGCGAGCTGCTTGTAGGCACCGATCGGGGTGGAGCCGGTGGCAAGGCCCAGCACACAGTCGGGCTTGAGGATAACCTGCGCCGAGATGATATTGGCGGCCTTGCGGCTCATATCCTCGTAGTCTTTAGCTTTAATGATCTTCATTACGCGTCCTTTCTCGTACAAGAGAGGCAAGGCTCCCCTTACAAGCACTTGCCCGCGGCCCGCGTCGGCCGCAACCAACGTGTGCGGCCACCAGGGCGAGGTCGCGTAATGTATGTGTCTCGTGTCTAGCCGCGTCGAGGCCCCTGCCCGTCCACGGTGACCCGAAGCCTTTTAGCTTCGGACAAATCCCATCTTGCCACGGAGGGCGTCCTCTTTCAAGGGCGCCCTCCGTAAACGTGTTTGAATTGTAGGCTAATGGCCACGTGCACTTGCTAGCGCTCGCGAGCAACGATGAGCTGGTCCATCTCTTCGACATGCACGCCAACGGAGCCCTTGATACTCGAGAACTCAACGGAGTTGCACACCAAGATGGGAACCGTCACATCGTAGCCCTCGGCAGCAATTGCCTCGCGATCGAACTCAATGAGCACATCGCCCTTATGGACGATGTCACCCACTTGCGCATGTACGGTAAAGTGCTTGCCCTCAAGCTGAACAGTGTCTAAACCAACGTGGATGAGCACGTCCAAGCCATCGACCGTGTTAAGCGCAACAGCGTGTCCCGTAGGAAAAATGGCCTCGACCTTGGCATCAGCCGGTGCAATCACACGCGTGCCGGTAGGCTGAATCGCCACGCCCTGGCCCAAAAGGCCGGTGGCAAATGTCTGGTCGTTTACCTCGGACAACGGAATGACGTCGCCCGAGATGGGAGCATCCAGCGTAAGGACTCGACCACGCATACCAAAAGACCTTAGGACTTTAGTGAACATGCTCCCCCTCGGACATACCAATCGACCAAAATAGCCTTAACAGTTTACCACTTGGCACTCGTTTTTGACCATTAGGGAAGTTCGCGCTTGACAACCTCGACGATGTCGTCGACAACGCGCTGGGTCAGCTCGTGCGTCTCGGCCTCGGCCATAACGCGGACCAGCGGCTCGGTACCGCTCGGACGCACCAGAATGCGACCGCGGCCGTCAAGTTCCTTCTCGGCAGCAGCGACGGCATCCCAGATGGGCTGGCAATCGTCCAGACCAGCCTTGTTGTCGGAATGCACGTTGACGAGTACCTGCGGGTACTTCTTCATGATGCCGGCAAGATCAGTGAGGGTACGACCGGTGCGCTTGAGCACGGCCAGCAGCTGCAGAGCCGTCACCAGGCCGTCACCGGTGGTGTTGTGCTCCAGGAAGATGATGTGGCCGGACTGTTCGCCGCCGATGACGGCGCCATCCGCGAGCATGCGCTCCAGAACGTAGCGGTCCCCCACGGCGGTCTGAACCATCTCGAAGCCCTGCTCCTTCATAGCGATGGAGAAGCCAAGGTTGCACATGACGGTCGAGACGATCTCGGAGTTGGCGAGCTTGCCGCGGGCGGCAAGGTCAGAACCGCAGATGGCCAGGATGTAGTCGCCATCGATCTCGTTGCCCTCGCTGTCCACGAACAGCACGCGATCGGCGTCGCCGTCGTGGGCCAGGCCGATGTCAGCATGGGTGCGCAGCACGAGCTCGCGCAGGGGCTCAAGGTGAGTGGAGCCGCACTCAACGTTAATGTCAGTGCCGCAGTAATCGGTGTTGATGGCATGGACCGTGGCGCCCAGGCGCTGCAGCGCGGCAGGCGTGGTCTGGCAAGAAGCGCCATGACCGCAGTCGACGGCAACGACTAGGCCATCGAGCCTCAGGCCATCAAGTGTATCGATGGCGTGGTCGACGTATGCCTTGCGAGCGTCCTTCATCTTGATAATGTGGCCCACACCGGCGCCAGTCGGCAGCGTATCGGCAGCCATGGCTTCCTCGGACATGACCCAGGCGCTGATCTCTTCCTCGACAGCATCGGGAAGCTTCATACCCTTGCGGCTAAAGAACTTGATGCCGTTGAACTCCGGCGGATTATGCGAAGCAGAGATGACGATGCCGCCGTCGAGCTCGTTTTGGACGGTGAGCAGCGCCACGGCCGGCGTAGGGATAACGCCGCAGCAATGCGGACGGCCGCCCTCTGCCATAATGCCAGCGGTCAGAGCACTCTCGAGCATGGTACCCGAAAGACGCGTGTCGCGGCCGATGCAGATGTCCGGGCCAAGGAACTTGGTCGCCGCGCGGCCCAGGCGAAACGCGAGGTCGCACGAGAGGTCGGCATTGGCGACGCCACGGACGCCGTCGGTACCGAAGATGTTCTGGGGCATAGGATCGCTCCTTCCCTAGCAGGCGATATACAACCGCCCACCCTAGTCGAAAAAGAAAAGCGGGACCCGCCGAGGAATCGGCAGGCCCCGCTTGTACATTGTATCTCGAAAGGAGATAAAACCTTAGCGCTTGGAGAACTGGGGAGCGCGGCGGGCCTTCTTGAGGCCGTACTTCTTGCGCTCGACCACGCGAGCATCGCGCGTAAGGAAACCGGCCTTCTTGAGGTCAGCACGGTAGTCGCCAGCGTTCAGAAGAGCGCGAGCGATGCCCAGACGCAGAGCGCCGGACTGACCGGAGATGCCGCCGCCATCGCACAGAGCGATAACGTCGAACTGACCGGCGGTGTCGGTCACCTTGAAGGGAGCAAGGGCGTTCTCAACGAGCTGATGACGGCCGAAATACTGCTCGGCGTCACGCTTGTTGATGGTCACCTTGCCGGTGCCGGGGACGAGACGGACGCGGGCGACGGCGTTCTTACGACGGCCGGTACCCTGGTAGACAACGGTGTTCTCAGCCATCTTTAAGCCTCCAGCTCAATCTTCGTGGGGTTCTGGGCAGCATGCGGATGCTCGGCACCAGCGTAGACCTTAAGCTTGGTCATCTGGGCACGGCCGAGGGTGGTCTTGGGCAGCATACCGCGAACGGCGCGCTCGATGACCTTCTCCGGGTGCTTCTCCATAGCCTGGCGGAAGCTCTCAGCCTTGAGGCCGCCGTTGTAGCCGCTGTGGCGATAATAGGTCTTCGTGTCGGCCTTGTTACCGGTAAGCTGGACCTTATCGGCGTTGATGACGACAACGAAGTCGCCGCAGTCGCTGTTGGGCGTGAACTGGGGCTTGTTCTTACCGCGCAGGATCATTGCGATCTGGGTGGCAAGACGGCCCAGGACAGCACCATCGGCGTCGACGAGAACCCAGTTGCGCTGGACCTCGCCCTGCTTGGCGTAGTGAGTCGATTTCGAAATCACTTAGACTCCTCCATGTACAGTACGTGTTGTTACAGAGATTCACGGGGCTCTGCAAGTAACCCGTTCATATTACCCCGCTCGCCGTACGAGTCAACAGGTATTTTGGCTCCGACCAGAGTTTCTGCACATGTCATCCACGAGCCGTGATTTTCCAGCTCTTTAGCTGTTGTCATTTTTTTGAGGGTTCGCCGTCGCTAGCGCTCAACGAACTCTTGGATTTCCGCGAGCAGGCGCTTTGCCTCCTGACGACCCTGGATATACAGGTCCAAAAGCTTTGCCGAATCGTGCTCGACATGGCCGACCTCGACCGGCTTTTGCGGAGCGACGACCAACGCGCGGCCCTCGCGCTCATACTTCCACAGGTGCATACGCTGGATGTTGTAACGGTCGTGGCGCGTCTCGATAGCCTCGAGCAGATAGGGGTAGTCGGCATAACGCGCACGCGCGGCCGGCAAAAACTCGTAGGGCTTTTTCTCGTACGAGCGGTCCTGCGTGACAATGACGACCGCACGGTCGAAGCCCGCCTCCTCGAGCACATGCTCGATAGGAACCGAATCGGCCACGCCGCCGTCGACGTATTTGTGCCCGTCAATCTCGACCGGCGGCGTCACCAGCGGCAGCGAGGTGGAGGCGCGCACAGCATCGAGGTCGAGCACGGCGCTTTTGACCGGCAGGTAGGCAGCGGTTCCAAACAGCATGTCCGTCGCGACGGCGTACATCTCGATGGGGCTCGCGTTGAACGCCTCGTTGTCAAAGGGATCCAGGCGGTCCTGGATATCGTTGAAGATAAAGTCGTAACCCACGATGGAGCCCGTGGATGCGAAGGATGCGGCACCCATGTAGCGGTTGTCATTGCAGAAGGTCAGGTTGATGCGATTGACGCGACCGATCTGGTGTGACTTGTAGTTGACGCCGTTGAGCGCACCGGCCGATACGCCATATACCGCCGGAATTTCGACACCGGCCTCCATGAGAACGTCGAGCACGCCGGCGGTAAACTGCCCACGAAAACTGCCACCCTCCAAGACGAGCGCGACCTTGCCGGCGTTCTTTGCCTTATCTTCTGCAGTCATATTGACCTCCTGCGATTGCGTTTTGACTTTCTTCTACCCAGTTTTGGGATGGAGGGCGCATGGGTTTTGGAGTTGAGGGGGCGGCTGGCGGAAAGCACGTCCCGTTCTGAGGGGCGATTCCGGGATGCGCTTTCCGCCTGGGTTGCCATGGGGAAAGCATGTCCCACTCTACGGCTCGATTCCGGGTCGCAGCTTCCACTTGAGGCGTCATCCGGAAAATGTATCCCATTCCGAGCTTAGATTCCGGGATGCGGTTTCCGCCTGGGCAGTCATTGGGAAAACGCGTCCCACTCTGCGTCACTGAGGCGTTTTCTTTACGCCCGCGCCCTGCATAGAGTTCGATTCTCCGCGGTACGGGGGATCCGTTGATGCTGGGCGAGGCCAGCTGAAATTCGTTAAACATCGCATCTATATTGGGCTGAGGCTTTGCGCGAAGAATCCGCGTATTTGCTTCGCAAATACGCACCGGCTTCGGCCGGCTGCCGCCGCCCTCGCCCGCGGGCTACAAACGCTTCGCGTTTGCTTAACGCCCGCGCCCTGCACAGAGTTCGATTCTCCGCGGTACGGACTAGAAATAAAAAGACAGGTAGATACGAATATCTACCTGCCTGTTACTTATGGTGGAGCTGGCGTTCATTCGGTCGAACACCTCGCCACCTGGACCTATAGCGCCAGGCAGCGACGGATTATCGCCCAAGCCAGCAGAATCGTCAAACGTGAACGCCACGCGCAGGCCGTCGTCATCGTCGGGGCCGCCCAGCACCACGCGCGCCACGAACGTGCGCAGGAGCTGCGCGTCGTCCACCTCGGCGGCGGCCATGCCCTCAAGCCAGAACAGCGCGCGGTCGTAGTCAAGGCGGGCGGCCTCAAGGGCCTCGGCCGTGCGCAGCTCGTCCTTGAGGAGCGCCTGCCGCTGCTTCAGCGCGTCTATGCGCTCCTTGCCGCCCGGCGGCGCGATGCCCGACTCGATGGCCGTCCATATGTTGGAGAACGCCGTCTCGATCTTGGCCAGCTCGCCCTTTATGGTCTCGCTCAAGGGCTTCTCGTCGGCGCGCTCCTCCTCGGCGTCGGCCAGCATGCGAGCGATGCGCTCGCGGCTGTCGGCGCTGCCCAGGGCCTCGCGCACGGCGTCGGCCACGCGCTTCTCCACGACATCGCGGCGCACGGTGCGCCCGCAGCTGCGGCAGCGGTAGTAGTGATAGGGCCTGCCCGACTTGCCCGTTCCGCTGGTGCCGGTCATCAGCCCGCCGTCTCGCCCGTCGTAGAGCTTGCCCGTGAGCGGGAAGTCCCACGCTTCGGTCTTGGCGCGGGGCCTGTGCGAGTCCTCAAGCATCCGTATCACCCTCTCCTCGTCATCCATGGGAACGATGGCGGGCATGCCGCCGGGCACGACCACGCCCGCGTAGCGGTACTCCCCGCCGTTCTCCCGCCGCATCAGTATGCGGCGCACCGTCTGGAAGCGCCACTTGCCGCCGCGCTTGGTGCGGTACGGCTCCCAGGCGCGCACCACGTCGGCCACCGACTTGCCCGACAAGACCATGCGCACGCCCAGGCGGATGGCGGCGGCCTCCTCCTCGTTGACCACGTAGCGCCCGTCCACTATGTCCCAGCCGTAGCGCACGCAGCCGTTGGCCATGCACCGCTCGGCGTTCTTCTGTATGCCGTCGCGTATGCGCTCGCCGTCGAGCGCGCTCTCGTACTCCGCCAGCACCTCCAGCATGCCCAGCTGCAGCACGCCCGCCGAGCCGTCCGAAATATCCTCGCCCGCGTACAGTATCTCGACGCGGCAGCGGCGTAGCATGATGCGCGCCATGGCCATCTCGTCGCGGTTGCGCATGATTCGGGTAACTTTATATATGACCACGAAATCGAACAGCCCTCGCTTGGCGTCGGCCATCATGCGCTGGAACTCGGCGCGGTCGGTGTTGGTGCCCGTCTGCGCGAAGTCGCAGTACGTGGCCACCACGCGCAGGTCGTTCTCGGCGCAGTAGGCGCGGGACTTCTCCACCTGTATCTCTATGGACTCGCCGCGCTGGTTGTGGCTCGAGAAGCGGGCGTATATCGCCGCGCGCCCGCCCACGGCTACTCCATCTCGTCGGCGGCCTGGAACCACACCACCGTGCCCACCACGCGCACGGGGCCGTCGTCCATGCCGAAAATCATGTCCTCGTAGTCCTCGAAGCTATCCGCCGACAGCATCAGCTTGGTGCTGCCCTTGTACCAGCGGCGCATGACCGCGCGGTAGTCCTCGGTCTCCACCACGGCGATGGAGCCGTTGGCGGGCTGGCGGTCGGGGTCGACCAGCACGTGGCTGCCCTCGGGTATGACGCGGTTCATGCAGTCGCCCTCGACCTCCAGGGCGAACGCGCGCGGGTGCCCGGCGCACACGGAGGCGGGCACCTCAACGCGGTGCGCTATCTCCTCCTCGTCGGCGAGCGCGCCGGCGTGCACGCGCCCGAGCGTGAGCAGCGGCACGGTGGCGCTGCTGGCCACCACGGGCATGGCACCGGCGGGCAAAACAACGCCATCTGTTCCCTCGTCAATAACCTCGCCTTTACTGATATTGAAATAATCCGCAATACGCTGAACTGCGCCCATGCGAGGCACTGCTCGCCCGTTTTCCCACTGAGATACGGCCATAGCGGAGACGGCGGCAACTTTGCCGAACTCCTCCTGCGTCATGTCGTGCTGCGTCCTAATCCTTCGGATGTTCTCGGCTATGCTCACGTGTCCTCCTTCCGCTGCGACCGTTAAAATCTTTTTACAGAATATGACAAATCTTCTTTACAGTCACTATATGTTTGGTTATAGTCTTAGGCATACCAAGCAAGGAGGTGATTCGATGGAATTGGTTGATGCGCGCAAGAAGGCACGGTACTCACAGGAGGCCGTGGCTGGCCTTCTCGGCATCTCGCGGCCCACGTACGCAAAGATGGAAAGCAACCCCGATAGCGTGACTATCGAGGACGCCAAAAAACTGGCAAAACTTTTCGGCGTGCGTGTGGCTGATATTTTTTTCGGCAGCAACGATAGTTAAACCTATAGATAGGAGAGAAACCATGACCACCAAGAGCCACCAGCCCGAGTTCGTCGCCGAGATCATCGGCAAAACGCTCGACCACCTCATCGACGACCGCAAGCGCGTGGCCGTCAACTTCGGGCTGGCCGAGAACGGCTGCATGGAGGAGACGCACGTCAGCCTCAAGCGCCGCATCGCGGCCATGTGGGGCTTCCAGACGAGCGGCATCGAGCTTCTGGAGGCGAGCACGACCTGGTTCGAGCTCGGCGGCATGCAGTTCAACGTCTACGACTCCGTGCAGTTCAGCGTGAACGGCAAGGGCTGGAGCACCGACTTCAAGACCATCGCGCGCGACACCGCGTACGACGAGAAGGAGTAGGCCATGCTGAACGAGGTGACCGTACGGGGGGGGTTCACCGCCCTCAACGTGAAGAGCGGCAAGTGCGTGCTGCAGTTTGAGCTGGACCCGAAGTTCCGTGACTTCATCCCCAAGCTGGTGGAGTTCACGGGGCAGATGCTCAACATCCACGTGTACGACGACCAGGAGGTGATGTTCGTGGATAGGGACACCGGTGAGGTCGCCTACGAGGACGCCCCGCTGCTTCTGCCGGGCGTCGCGGGCGAATGACCCCGATACAGCGCGCCATGTGCGACGAGTGCGCCGCCATGATGCGCGAGTTCTACAAGGACCCAGAGAACGAGAGGAAGTTCCAGGAATGGAAAAGATCAAGGGAAAGAGGGTGCGCGTCGCAGCCGGCAAGCGAAAGACGCGCACCGCAACGGTTCACTTCCGAACCGAGACCAGTGTAACACCCGAGCAGCGCCGCGAGAGGCTGCAGGCCGTTTTCGCCGCCCTGTTCGTCTGCGCGTGCATCGCCGCCACATGGGCGCTGGAGGCAACAGTATGGCCGAGGTAGACGCCAAGGCCCAGGCCCTCGTGGCCAAGGCGTGCGGCTGGGTTGCCTCGAACCCCGATACATGGGCGAAGCTGCGCCGCATCTGCTACCGCCTGATGCTGGAGGGCCACGTCATCCAGCGCGACAACGTGTACACCCTGGCGTGCCAGAACGGCATGACCGTGAGCGAGGCCAGCGAGTTCAAGCGCGACCACAACCTGTGGAGCGTGCTGTCCCGCTACATGGTGCTGCAGCGCCCCTCCATGCTGGCCGCCGTGAGCTTCCGCCGCACGCCGGTGGACTCCGTGGACCTGGTGGGCACGTGGGAGGCCATCGTGGGCCCAGCCGTTTTCGCCGCCTCCACGCTAACCGAGGCGCAGGGCATCTACGACAGGGGCGCGCAATGAGGTGCACCGTCACGGTCGAGGGCCGAATGCCGAGCCTGAACGACTACATCAGCGCCGAGCGCGCCAACCGCTACAAGGCGGCGGCCATGAAGAAGCGCGAGACGGCGCGCGTGAGGGCGGCGGCCATGCAGCAGCGCGCGCCGCGCTTCGAGCGCCGGGTGACCGTGCGCACCACGTTCTACGAGCCCGACATGCGCCGCGACGCCGACAACGTGGGCTTCGCGCGCAAGTTCGTGCTCGACGGCCTGGTGGCGGCGGGCGTAATCAAGGACGACTCCCGCAAGTACGTGGAGCAGTGCCCCGACAGGGTGCTCACCGACAGGGCGCGCCCCCGCGTGGTCGTGGAGGTGAGCGACGAGTGACCCGCCGAGACAAGGGCAGGCCACACAGGGCGTGGCGCAAGGCCGACCTCGACCGCATAGCCGAGCTGGCGGGAAAGGTGCCCGCCCGCGAGATTCGCCGCGAGCTGCGGCTGTCCAAGAACCAGTTGGATAACGCGCGGCGCGTGATCAACGCCAGCGGCGGCCACGTGTCCCTGCGCTGCTACCGCCACCGCTTGGAGCTGTGCCCGTCGTGCGGGTGCCGCAGGGCGACCCTCGGCAAGGACGGCATCTGCGAACCGTGCAGACGCCAGCAGCAGCTTGAGGCCATAGAGGCCCGCATAGCCGAGCTGCTGCCGAGGCTGACCGCAGAGGAGCGCCGCACCTACGAGCGCACCGAGTGCGGCCGAGAGAGCCGCGCCGACCCCATGCCGCAGGCCCCGGACACCTCGGGCATGAGCCGCTACGCCGCCGACAAGGCAGCAGAGGCGCACGACGAGGCCATGGAGCGGTGGCTGTGCCGCTACCTGTACCGCAGGGTCAAGGCGGCGCAGAAGCGCAAGGAGCGCATAGAGAAAAAAGTTCCGAAATCCTGAAAAGTTTTTATCACTTTTAGTTTTCCCAGTTAGGAGACCCAAATGCTCACGGAAATCATCAGCAAGACCGTCGCGGACAAGACGGTGGACAGCATCCTGAAGCGCATCGAGCGCGCCGTCCCCGTGCCCGAGCCGGGCGACGGCGGCTTCGACGCCGCCATGCGCCAGGCGTTCAACATGGGGGCCGCCTGCATGGCCGCGCAAATCAAGAACGGCCCCGTGCCCACCAAGCGCATCGCGCTCATGGGCGAGGTGGCCCGCGTGGCGTGCCGCGCCCGCCTGGTGGGCATGGAGTGCCGCGTGGTCGTAGACGAGGAGGCCCGCGCATGCAATCGCTAGAGGAGGTCGCGATCTGCGACGTGTACCCCTACGAGCGCGCCGACGGCGAGCCGATGAACCCGCGCGACTTCACCACCAGGGAGAGCGCCGAGCACATCGCGGGCCTGGCCGCGCAGTTCAAGGCCAACCGCCTCAACCCCGGCCAGCCCGTCATGAAGCCCATCCTGTACAAGGAGGGCGGCATCTACTGGATCATCGACGGCGAGTGCCGCGTGCGCGCCATGAGGGCCATCGGCACCGAGCGTTTCCTCGCCGAGGTCTACGACGACCTGGACGACGCCGAGCTGGCGCGCGTGGAGGCCGCCAAGGCCATGGTGGAGACCGACGCCAAGCTGGGGCTGACCGCCGAGGAGAAGTCGCGCGGCGTGCAGACCATGCTGGCGCTCGACATTCCCGACGAGGAGGTGGCCGTGGCCGCCCGCACCGACGCGGGCACCGTGGCCAAGGCGCGCCGCGCCGCCCGCAGGGTGCAGGACGCCGCCTACGACATGACGCTCGACCGCCTGGCCGCCATCGCCGAGTTCGAGGGCGACGACGAGGCCGTGGCCGAGCTGCGCGACTGCAAGCAGTCCGAATGGCAGCGCGTGTACGCGGGCCTGAAGGCCGAGGCCGAGCAGAGGCGCAACCGCGCCGAGGTGGTGGCGGTGCTTGCCGACGCGGGCGTCGAGTTCGTCGACGAATGCCCCGAGGGCTTCGCCGCATGCCGCACGTTTTCCGACTACCGCCCCGACCTGGCGGCGCTGGACGCCTACGTGGCCGACAACGCGGGCGCGGGGCTTCTGGCCGAGGAGACGTCGTTCGGCGTGACCCTGCTGGCGCCGGTGGCCGAGGGGGCCGACGAGGCCGCACAGGCCGCAGCCCAGCGCAAGGCCGACTTCCAGGCCGCCTACGAGGACGGCGCGAAGGCCCGCCGCGAGTGGCTTGCCGCCCACGCGGGCGACCTCAAGTCGATGCGCCGCACGGCTCTGGCGCTGACCGCGTTCGTCATGGAGGCCGAGGCCGTGAAATCGTTCGAGGAGCTGCTGGGCCGACCCATCGACCGCACGCCCACCGAGCTGGCCGTGGCCATGGGCTGGCGGTCAGCGTGGAACATGAGCGGCTGGACGGCCTGGAGCCTCATGGAAGGCGGCAGCTCCGTGTACTTCAACCGAGCGACGGTCGAGAACGTGACCATCATCTACGAGGCCATGAAGGCCGACGGCTACGAGCCGAATGCGGCCGAGACGGAAACCTACGAGGCGTGCATGGCGCGCCTGGGAAGCGAGGAGTAAATGAGCGAAGCAGTTGAGGCCGAGATCATCGAGCCCGAGGAGGCGTCAGAGCTGACCGTGGCGTACTCCCCCGCCGTGATCGAGGCCAACTTCGACGCCCTGGAGGCGCACGTGCGCAGGCTGGTGGCCGACTACGAGGGCGCGACCTACGACATGGGCAAGGACGAGAACGTGAAGGCCGCCAAGCGCGACCGCGCCTACCTCAACGGCATCGCCAAGGAGATAGACGAGCGCCGCAAGGCCGTGAGCCGCGAGTACACGAAGCCCCTAGCCGCGTTCGAGGACAGGTGCAAGGCCGTGGCGGGCATCGCGAAGCAGGCAGCCGACGGCATCAAGGCGCAGCTGGACGAGGCCGAGGAGGAGCGCCAGCTGCGCGCGTACGCCAAGCTGCGGGAGCACTACGAGGAGTTCGCCGGGCTGCTGGCCCCCGTCGTGCCCTATGAGCGTTTCCACGAGAAGCAGTGGACCAACAAGACCTTCGGCGAGGTGAAGGCATTCAAGGCCCTGGAGGCCAAGGTGGAGCGCCTGGCCCAGGACTGGGAAACCCTCAAGGCGCAGTTCCAGGGCGAGCCGTTCTACGACGAGGCCGAGCGCGAGCTGTTCGCCACCCTGGACCTGGGCGCGGCCATAACGGCGGCGCACAAGGCCGAGGAGGAGCGCCGGCGCATCGCCGAGCTGAAGGCGGCCATGGAGCCGGAACCCGTGGAAGAGCCCGAACCCGAACCCGAAGCGGTGCCCGAGCCCGCGGAATGCCAGCCCGCAGAGTTCCCGCAGCCGCTTGAGCAGATGCCCGAGCCGCAGCCCGCGCCCATGCCCGCCCCGGTGCCGCCAGCGCCGCCCGCACCGGCACCCGTGGCCATGGCGGGCGACCCGTGGACGGTCGTGGTGCCGTGCGCCACGCGCGAGCAGATGCAGGGCGTCGCGGCGGCCCTCAAGGCGCAGGGCGTCGTGGGCACCATCATGCACGGCACGGTGGGCCAGGTTTACGAGCGGATGAACGGAGGCTACTAGCATGACCCAGGAACAGCAGTCCATCGACCTCATGGCGGCCGTTGCCCGCGTGCAGCGCGCCGTGGTGGTGCCCAAGGCCAAGTACAACGCTTTCGGCAAGTTCAGCTACCGCAGCTACGAGGACATAGTGGCCGCGCTGAAGGAGCCGTGCGCCAAGGAGGGCCTGGCGTTCTTCATGACCGACGAGCTGGTGCAGATAGGCGACCGCTACTACGTGAAGTCCACGGCGTGCGTGTTCCCCGCCGAGGGCGGCGAGGGCCTGCTGCAGGTGAGCGCCTACGCCCGCGAGGACGAGCACAAGAAGGGCTCGGACGACGCCCAGGTGACCGGCATGGCGTCGAGCTACGCCCGCAAGTACGCGCTGTGCGGCGCGTTCGCCATCGACGGGCAGAGCGATCCCGACGCCATGGAGGAGCAGCCCGCGCCCGAGGAGAAGCAGCCGCCCGCAGACGGCCCCTTCACGGCCCACTGCCGCAGCTGCGGGGCGCGCTACCAGTTCGCCAGCATGCCGCAGTACATGGAGTTCGTGGCCAACAGCCCGTGCTGCCCGCGCCCCGACTGGCAGGTGGAGTAGATGCAGGCGCTCACCGAGGAGCTGGACGAGCTGACCGACAGGCTGGAGGCCGAGCTGAAGACCTGCAAGGAGTCGGGCTGCCAGTACGCCGAGAACGAGGCCGAGTACCGCAAGGCCCTGCGCATCGCCATCCTGAACGAGCGCCAGAAGGGCACGCCCGTCACCATCATCGGCGACGTGTGCCGGGGCCAGGAGCAGATAGCGGAGGCCAAGCGCCGCCGCGACTGCTCCGAGGCCATCTACAAGGCCTCGCAGGAGGCCATCAACGTAATCAAGCTGCGTATCCGCATGGTAGACGCGCAGATCACCCGCATCTGGAACAGCGGGGACGTAACCCAAGGAGGGTATCTATGAGCATCAACCGCGTGTGCATATCCGGCAACCTGACCCGCGACCCCGTGCTGCGCTCCACGTCTGGCGGCATGTCCGTGCTGTCCATGGGCGTGGCCGTCAACGACCGCCGCAAGAACCAGCAGACCGGGCAGTGGGAGGACTACCCGAACTTCGTGGACTGCACGCTGTTCGGCACCCGCGGCGAGAAGCTGGCGCAGTACCTCGCCAAGGGCAGCAAGGTGGCCATCGAGGGCAAGCTGCGCTACCGCAGCTGGAACGACCAGCAGACCGGCCAGAAGCGCAGCGCGCTGGAGGTCGTGGTGGACGAGCTGGAGTTCATGAGCGGCCAGCAACAGCAGCAGGGCTACGCGCCGCAGCAGTACGCGCCCCAGGCGGCCCCGCAAGCGCCGCAGGCCCGCACGTACGGCCAGGGACGCCCCGCCCCGGCACCTGCGCCGCAGCAGCCCGCCTACGCGCCGCAGCCGGCCACTCAGCAGGCGTACGCGCCACAGCAGCCCGCGCCGCAGCAGCAGGCCATGCCGCAGCAGCAGGCCATGCCCGATCTGTACGACGAGGATATCCCGTTTTAGGGAAGGCGACGGCGACACTATGGGCATGGTTATACACGACGACTTCTGGGCGGCCGCGCAGGCCATGCCCGAGAAGCAGCGCGCGCCGTTCATCTACGCCATCGTCGAGTACCGGTTCACGGGCAAGGAGCCGCAGGGTAGCCCCGCGTGGCTGCCTACCTTCCTGGTGCTCAAGGGCAGGCTCGACATGGGCGACGAGAAGAGCGAGCGCGCAAGGAAGGCGGCCAACGCCCGCTGGGGCAACAGGCCGGGGAAGGAAGACGCGGTGGACGATGCGGCGGCACGGGCGCAAGCCGATGCGCAAGCACATGCGGGAGCATATGCGGATGCAGATGCAGTCGCACATGCGCAAGCAGATGCGGATGCACATGCAGGCGCATCGAGTTGCGGCAATGCAGAGGTTGAGGTTGAGGTTGAGTATATAGATAACCCCTTAATCCCCTTTGACGAAATCGTGCATGCGCTCAACGAGGCAGCCGGCACCCGCTACCGCTCAAGCAGCGCCAAGACCCGCAGGCTGATACACGCCCGCTGGGCCGAGGGCTACCGCCTCCCCGACTTCCTGGCCGTTATCGACACGATGGCAGCCGAGTGGGCGGGCGACCCGAAGATGGCCAAGTACCTGCGGCCCTCCACGCTGTTCTCGCCGAAGTTCGAGGACTACGTGAACCGCGGCCCGAGGACCCGGAAGGAGGCCGACGGCTATGCCGAGTACGACTGAGTGCCCCCACTGCGGGGCGCAGCTGGAGGTCCGCTACGTGGTGCTGGCTGGCCGCCGCACCTTCTGCGGCTGGAAGCCGTGCGGCTGCCCGGGTGCCGTGGCGGAGCGCGACGAGCGTTCGCGCCTTGAGGCCAGGGCCAAGGCCGAGGAGGCCGCAGCCAAACGCCGCCGGACCTACGAGCGGGCCGGAATCAAGCCACGCTTCATGACGGCCGCCTCCCCCATGGCCGAGGGCATTGCCGCGAAGGTTGAGCAAGGGCGCGGGGCGTACATCTGCGGCCCCGTGGGAACCGGCAAGACCCACCTGGCGAGCGCCGTGGCGCGGCTCCTGGTGGACGGCGGCACCAGCGTGAGGGTGACCGACATGCTGGGCGTGCTGGCCGCCATCAAGGGCACCTACGGCGGCGACGGCACCGAGGACGGCGTGCTGTCCAGGCTCTCCCGCGTGGGGTGCCTGGTGCTGGACGACCTGGGCAAGGAGTCCCCCACCGACTGGACGCTGGGGCAGGTGTTCCGCGTCGTGAACGACAGGTACGAGAACATGAGGCCGGTCATCGTAACCACGCAGTACGGCAAGGGCGACCTCATACGCCGCCTGGCCAAGAACGGCGACGAGGAGACGGCGGTGGCCATCGTGAGCCGCCTGTCGGAGATGTGCGACAAGTACGAGCTGCAAGGCAAGGACAGGAGGCTATCGAATGGCAAACGTTGACACGCTGCCCGAGATCCTGCGCCCCCTCATGGAGGGGCCGAGCATCGAGACGCCCAGGTGCGCCGTGTGCGGCGCGCCGTGGCCGCTCAACCGCCACCACATCGTGAGGCGCGGGGCGGGCAAGCTGTTCCGCGACGGGCGCGAGGTTCCCAAGCCCACGGTGATGCTGTGCGGCAGCGGCAACGGCAGCGGCTGCCACGGGCTGGCGCACGCCAACCGGCTGCACTTCCGCTGGGTCAGGGCCGAGCAGAGGTTCAACCGCCCCGCCCCGCCGGGCTCGGGGCACTGGGAGTACCTGCTGCTGCCGGAACCGACCAAGTACGCGGATGCCCTGGCCATGGACGGCTGGGGTTGGCTGCCGAGGGGCAGGCGGTGCATGTGAGCGGGTACGAGCCTTCAAGCGGGTGGAACCTCCCGCCCGGGTGCTTCGAGTCCGACCCCAGGGCACCGTGGAACCGGCCCGACCCGTGGGAGGGCCGCACGTGCCGGGAGTGCCGCTTCTGCGGCCGCGTGCAGGGCGCTGGCGGCGAGGCCGTGTGCGCCTGCGACGCCATGACGGGCGGCGGCCCCGACGTGGAGGCGGTAGACGAGACAAGCGAGGCATGCGAGTGCTTCGAGTTCGAATAGGAGACGAAACGATGAAGAAGATCTACGCGGTGGCCACGGAGAGCGACGTGGTGCTGGCGTTCGAGAGCAGATCGGACGCAGACGAGTACGCAGGCGAGCACGACGGCATGGCGGTGCTGCCGGTGCCGTGCGTGGGGGCCTACGAGTTCCCCAGCGAGCGGCCGGAGACCGACTGGGACCGAATCGCGGAAACGCTGCCGAAGGGAGGCGAGCAGGCATGAGGCTGTACATGTGCGCATGCGAACGCTGCGGCAAGGAGGTGCCGGCGACCCTGGCGGGTTACGCCAAGATGGTGCTGAGGAACAGCGCGCGAATCGACGGCAAGGCAAGGGCCTTGTGCCCGGAGTGCGCCGAGAGCCTGCGGGCGTGGTTCCTCGCAGGCGCGGTGAAGCCGGAAGGAAGGGAGTAGCCATGGGAATCATCTGCGATACCTGCGGGCGCGATATCGACGCCCTGTGGCAGGACAACATGGGCGTAGACGCGCCGCTGTGCGAGGACTGCTGGAACGAGCAGCAGAGCCACGCGGTAGCAGTCCTTCGCCGAGAGAACGATCGCCTGCGAGGCGACCTCGCCGAGATGGGGCGCAAGCTCGCCGAGGCCAGGCAGAGGCTGCGCAGCGACGGGCCGGCGGACTGCAAGCGGCTGCGCCGCGAGGTCGAGACGGCCTACGAGGTGAGCCGCGAGCGCGCCCTGGCGCTCACGAAGCTGGACGAGTGCGAGATGTGGCTGGGGCGCTGCGAGCCGAGGGAGACGGCGTCACCGACGCTCAAGGGCGCGGCCCAGGACGCCGCCATGCCTTGCCTCAAGGCCGAAGAGGCGCGCGGTTTCGCGATGCCCGACGTGAACGTGGAGGTGAAGGCCGAGGTAACGGCCGAGGAGCTGGCCAAGAGCCTGCGCGAGGCCATGAAGCCGGCCATGCGGATGGCGGTGGAGTAGCCATGGAGCAGCAGACCGAGAAGCCGAAGCGCCGACCCAGCATCGAGGTGCGCTGCCCGAAGTGCGGCATGCACGAGATCTGGCACCACCTGCCCAAGGGCGGCGACCGCTGCCGCTGGTGCGGTCACCTGTTCGAGGACTTCACCTACCGCAAGGTCGGGCCGAGCGCGAAGGAGGGGGCGCGATGACGAACTGGGAGCACCTTTTCGGCGCGCCCGAGCGGGCCATCCACACGGAGGTGGAGTTCCACTCGTGGCCCTTCTCCATCGACGTGTATGAGACGAGCCGCATGAGCAGCTGCACTACCAGCAAGCGGCTGCTGGCCAGCTTCTGCGAGGAGGCCGACTACCTGGAATGGCTCAAGGCCGAGTACGACGACGGCACCGTCGAGTGGGAGGAGCGATGAACCGCCCGGGATGCAACTGGGGGTGCCTGCTCCTCATAGCGGCAGCCCTCGCCATCGACGTCGCGGCGTTCGTCGCCATGCGCGCGCTGGTGACCGGCCTCATGGCCATGGCCGTGGCGGCGTGCTAGAGACAACCGAATACCGAAACGACTACGGGCCGTCCTGCGGGGCGGCCTTTTCTGCGCCCGGCGACACGCCTGCGACCATATGAGCCGAGAGTTAGGAGACGCATGGCCAGAGGCGAGACATACGAGGAGTTCACGGCGAAGTTCGAGCCGAAGAAGACGACCGACGACTGCTACACCCCGCCGGAGGTGTACGGCTGCGTGCTTGATTGGGCGCACCGCGAGTACGGGTTCGACTTGGCGAAGGTCGCGCGCCCGTTCTACCCGGGCGGCGACTACGAGCGCAAGGAGTACCCGGAGGGGTGCACGGTGGTGGACAACCCGCCGTTCTCGATCCTGAGCAGAATCGTCAAGCACTACCAGGAGCGCGGCGTGGGCTTCTTCCTGTTCGCCCCCACCCTGACGTGCATGGGCATCCGCAACTGCTGCAAGGTCGTGACGGGCGCCGGCGTGACATACGCCAACGGCGCGAGCGTCAACACCTCGTTCGTGACCAACCTCGACCCCGCCCAGGCGAGGAGCGCGCCCGACCTGCGCGCCGAGCTGGACGCCACGATAGAGCGCCTGCGCCGCGAGAAGGCCAAGGCGCTGCCGAAGTACGAGTACCCCGACGAGGTGCTGACCGCGCCCATGCTGGCGCGCTACTCCAAGTACGGCATCGACTTCCGCGTAGGCCCGCAGGAGTGCAGCTTCACGAGGGCGCTCGACGCGCAGCGCGGCCAGGGCAAGGCGATATACGGCAGCGGCTACCTCATATCAGAGCGTGCAGCCGCAGAGCGTGCAGCCGCAGAGCGTTTCGCGCTTTCGCCGCGCGAGCGCGATGTGGTCGCGTCGCTTGGCTAGCGCGAAACTAATCAGGAAGGAGGCCGCAGGTGCCCAAGAAGGACAAGCCGCTCACGGCGAAGCAGGAGGCGTTCGCCCGCGAGATGGCCAAGCCCCGCGCCAAGCAGCAGGACGCGTACCGCGCGGCCTACGACTGCAAGCGCATGAACTACAACTCGATAAGCTGCGCCGCCTCCAAGCTGATGCGCGACCCACGAATCGCGCACAGAATCCAGGAAATCCGCGACGCGGCCGCCAAGGACTGCCGCTGGGAGCTGCAGGACGCGGCCGCCCCGCTGTTCGAGGTGCTGGACGGCGCGCTGCCCATCTTCCGCCGCCAGGCGGCCGAGGGCAGCATCAACGGCGACGCGCGCCTGGCCATAACCGAGAGCGTGAAGCTGCTCAACGACATGTTCGGCGTGGACGGCGCGAAGGCCGCCATGGCGGAGGCGGGGGTGACTATCGTTGACGACCTCGGTTAGGCTCTCGGACGTCGTGGCCTCCGTGTTCGCCGGCGTGTGGCGCTCCATCAAGGCGCACGAGTTCACGCACTACTGGTTCAAGGGCGGGCGCAACTCCACCAAGTCGTCGTTCATATCCATCGCCATCGTGCTGCTGATCATGCTCAACCCGGAGGCCAACGCCGTCGTGCTGCGCAAGGTCGGCAACACGCTGCGCACGTCCGTGTACGAGCAGATAGGCTGGGCGTGCGACGTGCTGGGCGTGGCGCACCTGTTCGACTTCGGCCTGTCCCCCATGGAGGTGACGTACCGCCCCACCGGGCAGGTCATACGCTTTGTGGGATGCGACAAGCCGAAGAAGCTGAAGTCCGCGAAGTTCCGCACCGGCTACTGCGCCGTGGTGTGGTTCGAGGAGGTAGACGAGTTCGACGGCATGGACGAGGTGCGCAGCGTGCTGGCCACGTTCCTGCGCGGCGGCGACATGTTCTGGGTGTTCTACAGCTACAACCCTCCCCGCTCGGCTCGCAACTGGGTGAACAAGGAGGCGCGCGACCTGGAGGCCCACCCGGGCGAGGACGGGCGCTTCATATGCCACACCACGTACCTGGACGTCATAGACGAGCACCCCGAGTGGATAAGCGCCGCGGCGCTGGCGGAGGCCGAGCGCAGCCGCCGCAAGACGCCCGACTCCTACCGCTGGCAATGGCTCGGCGAGGTCATCGGCACGGGCTCCGAGGTGTTCCCCGACGAGCTGCTGGACATACGCCCCATCACCGCGGAGGAGCGCGCGTCCATCGCCCTGCGCTCGTTCGGCGTGGACGCGGGCAGCGTGCACCCCTGGGTGTTCATGGAGGCGGGCTACGACGAGAACGAGCGCGTGCTGTACCTGCTGGACGAGGAGAGCCGCCAGGGAACCGAGGCCATCGACGTCAAGACCGCCGAGCTGGTGGCGGCCAAGCTGCAGGCGGCCGAGGACCCCGCCGCCGACGTGTGGTGCGACAGCGCGGCGCGCGGCATGATCCTCTACTACCAGGAGCAGGGCATCGGCGCTCAGAAGTCGCTCAAGCAGGGCCTGAACGCGCCCAAGAGCCGCATCAGGTGGATGCAGAACCTTACGCGCATAGTCATCGACCCCGACCGCTGCCCGCTCGCCGCCAAGGAGTTCCCCGAGTTCGAGTACGTGTCGAACGGGCAGGGCGACATAACCGAGACACTGCCGAAGGTGAACGACGACGCGATAGACGCGGCGGGCTACGCCGCAGGACTGTGGATAAGGAGCAACCTCTGATGGAGAAGCGAGGCAACACGGGCTACGCCGAGGCGTGGCTGCGCCGCATGGGATACCAGCCGGACACCCGCATGCAGGGCATGGTGGGCGTCTGGTTCGGCTGGTTCGCGGCGAACAACGGCTGGTACCACTACAGCGAGCGGCGCGGCTTCCGCGTGTACAAGCGCGAGCGCGCCAGCCTGCACCCGGCGGCGCTCGTGGCCGACGAGTGGGCCAGTCTGCTCATGAACGAGAGCACGATCATCTCCAGCACGAGCGACGAGCGCCGCGCCTGGATGGCGCGCTACTTCGCCAACCCCACGGCGACGGGCGGCGTCGGCGACGAGGGGCACGAGGACGGCCAGGCCGCGCCGCAGCCGACAGAGGACGGCGACGCGCCCACATCGTTCGCCATGGACAACGCCGACTTCATAGCCCGCGCGTTCGCCATGGGCACGGGCGCGTGGGTCATCGAGCCGCGAGGCGTGACCGACAGCGCCTACACGCCCGACGCCGAGCTGCGCATCGTGCGCTACGACGCCACGCAGATAGTCCCGCTCACGTGGAGCGCCGACGACTGCACGCAGTGCGCGTTCGTGGGCCGCGTGGAGGTCGCCGGGCGCGACTACGACCAGTGCCAGGCCCACGTGCTCAAGGGCGGCACCTACCACATCCTCACGCAGCTGTTCGACACCCGCACGCACAAGCAGGTGACGGTCGAGGGCATCAGCGCCGACATGGACACGCGCTGCACCCGCCCGCTTTTCGCGCTGGTGCGCCCCGCCGTGTCGAACCGCTTCTACGACTACTGTGCGATGGGCGCGAGCGTGTACTGCAACGCCGTGGGGGCCATGAAGGTGGTCGACGAGGCCGCCACCTCCCTGCTCGACCACATTCGCGTGGGCCGCCCGCGCACGTTCGTGGACAAGACCCTCATAGAGTCCAAGACCGACAAGGGGCCGGACGGCAGCCTCACGAAGACCTACTACGCCTTCGGCGAGGCCGACGACACCATCTTCAGCATGAACCCCGGCGACGAGGGGTCGGCCAAGATTCAGACCGTTCAGAGCGACCTCAAGGCCGACGAGAACGCCAGCGCCATCAACACGGGCCTGCGCCTGCTGTCGGTGGCGTGCGGCTTCGGCAACGGCTACTTCTCCTGGGAGTCGCACACGGGCCTGAAGACCGCCAAGGAGGTGGCGGCCGACAACTCTCAGCTGATGCGATCCATCCACCGGCACGAGAACGCCCTGCGTAAGTCCATCGTGCGCCTCGTGAACGGCATGGCCGACGCGTGCCGCAGCATCAAGGGCGAGGCCGTGCCCTACGGCGACGTCACCGTGGACTTCGACGACTCCATCATCAGCGACACGCAGAGCGCGCGCGAGATGGCCATGAGCGAGGTCGGCGCGGGCATCATGGCCCCGTGGGAGTACCGCCGCCGCTTCTACGGCGAGACCAGCAACGAGGCCAAGGCCAACGTGCCCGAGCAGCAGGGCGGCGCGTTCGACATGCTGGGCGACGGGCTCGCCTGATGCTGGGGCCGGACTACATAGAGCACTTCACCGACGCAGCGCAGGGGGCCATGGACGAATACACCCTGCGCCTGGTGTGCATCTACGCCGCGCTCATAGGCTCCATCGACTTCGAGGGCGACAGCGCCTACTCGCAGGCCGCCCGCAAGGCGGCGCTTGCCGCCAAGGACGTGCAGAAGGCCATGAACGAGGAGGGCCGCAGAGCCGCGCGCGAGGCTGCCAAGGCTGCGGCCGAGGCCGTGGCCAAGAGCGCCGAGGCCGACCTGGCCACGCTGGGCACGGCCATGGGCGCGCTGTCCAAGACGATGCAGTGGAGGCTGCACAACTCAGCGCGGGCCACGGCGGCGGGGGTGCAGGACGTCGTGAGCCGCGACAACCTGAAGATGCCCGCCAACGTGCAGCGCGCCTACCTCGAAGTCGTGGCGCAGGCCGTGGCTCGGGTGAACTCAGGCATGGCGGGCTACGAGCAGGCCACCCGCGAGGCCGTGCTGAAGCTGGCGCGGCGCGGCGTGTCCGTCGTGGACTACAAGAGCGGGGCGTGGGCGCAGCCCGACGTGGCCATGCGCCGCCACATTCGCACGCAGGCGGTGCAGGCCGGCAGCCGCAACACGCTGGAGCTGCTTGAAGAGACCGGGCACGACCTCGTTCAGACCTCCTCGCACGGCGGGGCGCGCGAGAGCCACGCCAAGTGGCAGGGCCGCGTGTTCAGCCTGTCGGGCAAGTCCAAGAAGTACCCGCCGTTCTACCGCGAGACGGGCTACGGCTCGGTTGACGGGCTGTGCGGCGCGAACTGCAAGCACGACTTCGGCATCTACGTCGAGGGCCAGCCGCTTCGGTACGAGCGCGACCCCGACGGCGGCGACGAGAAGCGCGAGGAACGCTACCAGGCCAGCCAGCAGCAGCGCGCCATCGAGCGCGAGGTGCGCGCCACGAGGCGCGAGGCCGTGGCGCTCGAAGCCGCCGGCATAGACAACACCAAGGAGCGCATGAAGCTCGGCAGGCTCCAGCAGAAGCGGCGCGACCTCGTGGCGAAGCACCCGCACCTTGCCGCAGAGTACGGGCGCGAGGACCCCTACGAGACCGGCAGCAAGGCGTACGCCCTCACCCGCCAGAAGGTGAGCCGCACGGCCTATATGGCGCACCCGAACACCAAGGCGCTCATAGCCGAGGCGGGAGTCAGCCAGAAGCGCGTGGGCGAGCTGGTCAAGGCCAGCGGAGACGGATTCGAGCTGAAAACGGGCGCGGAACGCCGCGCGGCGCTTGAGAGCGCCATCAAGCAGGCGAAGGCCGAGCAGGAGCGCGACAAGCGCGTCTCGGACGCAGCAGCCATGACGGTGCACGCCGACAAGCAGGCGAAGCACATGGCCGGCAGCCGCCAACACGAGCAATACGTGGCGAACCTAAAGCGCAGGGGCGGCGCGTACAAAGAGCCGAGCGTCGTCACGGTGACGCTCGACGAGGTGCGCGACCTTGCGGCGAAGCACGCGGGAACCGGAACGGCCCAGACGACGAGGGGCGGCAAATGGAGCGGACGCGAAACATGCGACGCCGGGCGCGTGATTGGCTACGTGATAGGCGATAATGGGGAGCACATACAAACGACGCGCTTCACCATCCACTACGCTGGCGGAGACGTGCACATAGTCCCGGCAAACCCAAAGGAGGAGCAGAGATGAAGCTGGAAGAAACGCTGAAATACTGCGGCAAGCAGGTGTGCGTGACGTGCACCGACGGCGAGGAGTACCGGGGCGTGTACGACTGGTACCAAAGCGACGCCGAATCGCTGGACGAGCCCAACGCCATCGGCATAGAGCGCGGCGGCATAATCACCGAGATACCCGTCGCCGAGGTGGCGAGCATCGCCGCCAGTTAGAAGGTGACAACCGAATAGAGAACGGTACCCAGGCCGCCCGCGAAAGGGCGGCCTTTTCTTTTGCCTGGCGACACCTCGGGGAAGATGCAGGCACGCGATGGGGCGGCGACAACATGCCCCGCACGCGACCACGGCGACAACGGTGGGCCATCCAAGCGCGCAGGGAAGCGCGACAACCAAACACGGAAGGAGCAAGCGATGGCTGAAGACAACAAGCCCCAGGGAAACGAGGGCGGCGAAGGCCAGCAGACCGAGCCCCAGAAGGAGGTCGTGTCCTACGCGAAGTACAAGCGCGAGACCGACGAGTACCAGGAGCAGGTGAAGGCCCTCAAGGCCGAGCTGGAGCAGCGCGACAAGCAGATCGAGGAGTTCACCTCCAAGGCGGGCAACGCCGAGGAGCTGCAGGCCGCGCTCGACAAGGCCAAGGCCGACAACGAGGCGTACAAGGCCGACGCGGAGAAGCGCGAGGCCGAGATGCGCCGAGACTTCGCCATCGACACCAAGCTGGCGCAGATGGGCGTGCGCAACGCCAAGGCGGCGCGCGCGATCATCCCGAACATCGCCGACGCGAAGCTGGACGAGCAGGGCAACCTAACGGGCATCGACTTCGAGGCCCTGAAGAAGGACAACGCCTACATGTTCACCGACCAGCCCCGCGAGAGCGCGGGCGGCGACCCCAAGGGCGGCGCAGGCTCCGACGGCCTGGCCGACTTCCGCGCAGCTTTCGGACTCACCGACGAATCTTCAAAGGAGTAAATCATGCCAAACAGCATCGAACTGCCCAAGGGCTACGAGAACGTGCTCATGGAGGCGTACCGCAAGGAATCCCTGACCGCAGTGCTTGAGAGCGCCGCGCCGCAGGGCAACATCGCGCAGATGGAGCAGCTGGGCGAGTTCTACTACCCTGTCTACTCCATGGGCGGCCTGGGCGACGTGCAGGCCAACGGGCGACTGCCGCAGAACAGCGGCGCGTCCCTGACTTGGAAGCCCATCAGCGCCAACTACGACCGCGGCACCATCCTGGAAATCGACCAGAAAGTGGACGCCCAGTCCTTCAATCTGGCGTTCGGCAACGCCGCCGCGCACTTCAACCGCACCAAGGTGGTGCCCGAGGGAGACGCGTTCGTGTTCTCCACGCTGTGCGCAGGCACCGGCATCACCAAGGAGCAGAAGACCTACGCCGACGGCGCGGACATGCTCAAGGGCTTGAACGCCGCCATGTGCGACATGGACGAGAAGGAGGTGCCGGAAGAGGGCCGCGTGCTGTTCATCACCCCCACCCTGCTGGGTATGGTGAAGGACCTGGACACCACCAAGTCCCGCGAGGCGCTGGACGGCTTCTCCTCCATCGTGAAGGTGCCGCAGTCCCGCTTCTACAGCGCCATCGACCTCTTGGACGGCACCACCAAGGACGAGGAGATCGGCCACTACAAGAAGGGCACCGGCGCGGTGGACATGAACTTCCTCATTGTCCACAAGGACGCCGTGGTGATGCGCTGGAACTTCGCGCACGGCAAGGTCATCGACGCCGAGGACAACCAGCAGGGCTTCGGCCACCTGTTCAAGTACCGCAAGTACGGCGTGTGCGGCGTGCGCGAGAACCTGGCGCACTACATCACCGCAGGCATGAAGGCCGCGTAGGAAGGAGGCGCGACATGCGCACCGTTGGACTGGCCTTCGAGAAGGAGGCCCCGAAGAAGGCCAAGCCCGCCAAGGGCAAGGCGGAAAAGCCCGAGGCGAAGGCCGCAGACGAGCAGCCCGCCAAGGGCAAGGCGGAAAAGCCCGAGGCGGCCGAGGACGATGGAAACTAGAGCCCCGACCCACGAGGACTACCTGGCAGCCGGGCGCGGGGAGCTGTCCGCCGAGGAGTTCAAGGCGGCGCTCCCCCACGCCACGGCAGCCGTGCGCGACCTGATCTTCCCCAACGAGCCGGACGGCTCCGAGGAGTGGGCGCGCGCGGTCATGGCGGCCTGCGAGGTCGACGCCGCGTACGGATGCTCGGGCGGCATCATGGAGGGCGGCGGCTTCACCGTCGGCTCGTTCTCGTGGAACCCCGGTACCGAAGGGGCCAGCACCTACCGCAGCGACATGGAGGCCGCCGTCCGCCGCGAGCTGCTTGGAACGCCGCTGCTCTACGCGGGCATCGGGGGTACCAGATGATGCGGGTGCCGCGCTCGGCGCGGCCCTCCACCATGTCCGTCAAGGTGCCCAGGGAGGGCGGCTACGGCGGCGAGTTCGAGCAGCCCGTCGAGGTGCGCCGCGTGCGCTTCGAGCCCGTCTCGGCGTGGCTCGTGCGCGAGTACGCCCTGGGCGACGGCGCGCAGGGCCTCGTGATAGCGGACGGCGCGGACAGCCCCGGCATGTTCGACGTGCCAGTGGGCAGCCGCGTGAGCATCGACGGGGGCGAGTGGATGAACGTGGCGAGGTGCACGCCCCGCCGCGCGTTCGGCACCCGTCCCCACCACTGGGAACTGGAGGTGAGGTAGCCATGCCCGCAGCAGTTACGGTCGACCTGACCAAGCTCATGAAGCGTTTCGGCGCGAAGGAGCTGGAGGCCAAGCAGGTGAAGTTCGCCATGAGCGTGGCCGAGGACATGAACGCGTTCACGCCAGAGGACACCAAGCGCATGCACAACTCCATGCAGGCCGCCTCCGACTTCAGGCAGGGCCTCGTCATATGGGACGCCGACTACGCCGCCTACGTGCGCGACCTGCCCGACAGCTCCATCAAGCACGGCAAGAACCCGAGGGCCAAGGCCGACTGGCCGAAGGCCGCGAAGGAAGCGCACGGCGAGGACTGGGAGCGCCTGGCCGTCGACCTCCTGACCGAGGGGGCGTGACATGGCCCCGGACGTGATGGAGGCGGCGAAGGCCGCCATAGAGGCCCTGGGCTACGGCCCGGTGCTCCTCACCCGCCTGGCCGCCTCGCGCGGCCACGACGACGCGGTGGTGCTGCGGCCCATGCCCACCACCGACGTGGTGCGCCACATGGACGGCACCCGCCGCGTGGGATACGTGTTGCAGGTCATCGTGAAGGACACCTCCGAGGCCAAGGCCATGGGCGACGCCTACGACCTGGCCGACGCGCTGGACGGGGCCGACCTGTCCTCGCCCACAGGCTCCTACGGCTTCACGAGCGCGTCGCTGTACACCGAGCCGCAGGAGATAACGCCGCCCGAGGGCGGGCCGTACCTGTGGGAGTTCCGAATCAAAGCGACCATAACCATAGAGAAGGGATAACGATGGCAAAGAACCAAGACCTGGGCTTCGCGCCCAACTACATGAGCGCGCTGGAGATCGACACCACGCCAGACGCGGCCAGCCCCACGTGGGCCATCTTCTCGCGCGGCATCACCGAGGTGAAGCCGACCACCAACGAGACCACCGAGACCAAGGACTACTACGACGGCTACGGCACTCCCACCGACAAGGTGAAGAGCGTGCAGCCGCAGTACGAGGTCACAGGCGACCGCTGCTACGGCGACCCCGCGCAGGACTTCGTTGCCAGCCTGGCGCTTGAGACCGGCGAGGGCCGCACGGGCCACTTCCGCCACACCGACCCCAACGGCGACGTGGTGGAGGGCGACTGCACCTACCTGGGCCTGACCGTCGGCTCGCAGCAGGGCGCGGCGTCCGACCCCGGCGCGTTCTCCTGCACAATCTCGGGCGCTGGCGCTATGCGCTACATCCCCGCCAACAAGCTCAAGCAGCCCACGGGCGTCACCTGCACCACGCCGACCGGCCCGGCCGTGGGCAAGTCCATGAAGCTCGCGCCGACCGTCACGCACGCCGAGGCGAACGCCAAGTGCTTCTTCGCATCGGGCAACACCGACGTGGCCACCGTCGACAGCGACGGCAACGTGACGGGCGTGGCCGCAGGCGAGGCGGTCATCACCGTGCGCTGCGCGTCCAAGCCGAGCATCTGCACGCAGGTGAAGGTCACCGTGGCGGCGAAGTAGCCGCAGGCGACACCAGACATAACCTCCTGGACATGGGGGGCGCGGGCTAGTGAGCGGCCCGCGCCCCTTTTCTATGCCCGACGCTCACCGCTCACGAAAGGGGCAACAAATGGAACTTCTGAAAAACATCCGCGCGTACGAGGACGTGTTCTTCGAGGACCCCGAGGAGAACCCCGACACGCCGCGCTTCCGCGTGTGGTTCGACGACAAGCACATCGAGGAGTACCTGGCCAAGGTCGGCAACGCCATCGACCGCGCGCAGGCCAACGAGCAGATGGCCCGCGAGGCCGACACCCCTGAGAAGGCGGCCGAGGCCAACGCCGCGCAGGCCCGCCTCATGAAGCGCACCATCTCGGCGTTCATCGGCACCGAGGGCTGGGAGCAGCTGCTCGCGTGGATGGGCGGCGACGAGGGCCCCATCGCGCCCGAGGAAAACATCCGCATCCTGGGCGAGGTCTTCGCCACGTTCCTCAGCATGTTGGCGCGCCACGCGACCAGCGAGCAGCTGATGGCGTGCGGCCTTGCATACAGAGAGCGCGCCGATCAGGTCCAGGCGCTCAACCGCGCCCAGCGCCGCGCCAAGGCCAAGCGCAAGAAGAAGGGCGGCAAGTAATGCTGCCAGCCGCGCTCACGGCCGAGCGGGTGCGGCTGCCCGACGGCACGAGCGCCACGCGCTACCCGTGGAACGGCGAGGAGGTGCTGGTGCGCGACGACGCGCTCACGATCATCCGCGTCATCGAGGTGCTGACCGACGAGGGCAAGTCCGACGACCAGCGCCGGGACGAGTTCCTGGCGCTGTTCTTCGTGGACTGGACGGACGCGTGGTGCGCATGCGACTACGACGCCGCCGAGTTCGTGCGGATGCGCGACGCGGCGGTATGGGACATGTGCGGACTCGACCTGAGCGGCGACCGCCCGCACGAGACCCCGCTGTGGGACTTGGAGGAGGACGCGGCGCGCATACGCACCAGCTTCCGCCAGGCCTACGGCATCGAGTGGGACGAGGTGCGCGGTCGCATCAGCTTCGCCGAGTTCGTGGCACTCGTGGGCGGCTGCCCGCAGGACACGCCGCTCGGCGCGGCCATCCACTACCGCAACCCGGCGACCAAGCCGAAGCCAACCAAATACAACAGGCAGGAGGTCGAGGCCTGGAACGCCGCCCACAAGGCGTTCGAACTCGGCAAAGGCCGCAGCTCACACGGCTCTGAGGAAGGAAGCGACGCGGCGATGCGCGATGTGTTCGCCGCGCTCAAGAGAGCGACGAGGTGAGCATGGACGGCAACGTTATCATCAAAGCGGTGCTCGACACCGTTGACGTATCCAAGAACATCAAGGCCCTGGAGCGCGACCTCCAGGGCATCTCCTGGAAGAACATAACCGAGGGCGACGAGAAGGCCGCGAAGCTGTCGTCCTCGTTCAAGAAGGCCGGCATGGCCGCCACGGTGACGCTGACCGCGCCCGTGGTGGCCGCCGGCAAGGCCGTATTCGGCGTGGCCAGCGACTACGAGCAGGCCAACGCCCGCATAGCCGCCGCGTTCGGCGTGTCCGGCGAGGAGGCCGAGCGTTTCAGCGGCATAGGCAAGCGCATATACGAGGGTGGCTGGGGCCAGTCCCTGGACGAGGTCAACGATGCGCTGATCCAGTGCAAGTCCACCCTTCGCGACGTGTCCGACGAGGACCTGCAGACCGTCACCACCAACGCACTCATGCTGTCGGACACCTTCGGCGCAGACGTGAACGAGTCCATACGCGGCACCAACGCCCTCATGGAGGGCTTCGGGCTGTCCGCCACCGAGGCCAGCGACCTGCTGACGGCGGGCATGCAGCGCGGCCTGAACTACACCGACGAGCTGGGCGACAACCTGAGCGAATACTCCGTGCGATGGGGCGAGGCGGGAATGAGCGCCAGCGAGTACTTCTCGCTGCTAGAAGCGGGCACGTCCAACGGCGCGTACAACCTGGACAAGGTGGGCGACTACCTCAACGAGTTCCTGACGGCGCTGTCCGACGGCCGCATGGAGGAATCCATCGGCTCGTTCAGCGAGGGCACGCAGGAGGTCTTCGAGAACTTCAAGAACGGCAGCGCCACCGCCGTGGACATGCTGCAGGCGGTGCTGGGCGACCTCACGCAGATGCCAAACGAGTACGACAAGGCCGCGCTGGCCTCCACCCTGTGGTCCTCGCTGGGCGAGGACAATGCCATGGGCATGATCGAGTCCCTGGCGGGCGTGCAGGACAGCTTCGGCGACGT
This sequence comes from Collinsella sp. AM40-7AC, assembly GCF_003468125.1. Lineage (NCBI taxonomy): Bacteria > Bacillati > Actinomycetota > Coriobacteriia > Coriobacteriales > Coriobacteriaceae > Collinsella > Collinsella sp. AM40-7AC. The sequence continues at coordinate 78,705 of NZ_QSGK01000002.1, forward strand.
GGCGGGCGCTGCGCAGCAGGCCCAGGAGGCCGCCTCCGACAGCTTCGCCGTGAAATCGCAGGAGGCCATGCGCGAGCTGCAGGGCTCCATCGAGCCGCTTGGCGAGCCGCTGCTCAACATCGCCACCAACGTGGCGGGCGTCGTCAAGTCGTTCTCCGAGTGGTTCGCCGGCATCGGCGAGGGCGGCCAGACCGCCGTGCTGGCGATCGCCACGATAGCGGCCGCCATAGGCCCCGTGCTGTCGACGCTCGGCACCGTCGTGGACACCGTGCCGAAAATCGGAGCGGCCTTCCAGGTGGTCGGCAAGCTGGGCACCGGCGCGCTGGGGCTCATAGCCGCGCACCCCGTGATAGCGGCCATAGCGGCCATCATCGCCGCCGTGGTGCTGCTGTGGAACAACTGCGAGGAGTTCCGCGACGCGGTGACCGCCGTGTGGGATGCCGTGTGCGCCGCGTTCCAGGTGGCCGTCGGCGTTGCCGGCGGGATCGCCGAGTCGATAGGCGCGTTCTTCTCCGGGCTGGGCGAGACGCTCGCGGGCGTGTGGGACGGCATCTGCAACGTTGTGCAGGTGGCCGTGATGCTGCTCGCGGAAATACTCAACCTAGCCATCGAGACGCTGCTCATACCCTGGAACTTCGTCTGGGAGAACTTCGGCGGCGTGCTCACGGCGGCGTGGGACCTCATATGCGGCGCGGTCGGCACGTACATCCAATACGTGAGCGACGTGATAAGCGCGGCCCTTGAGGTGATTCAGGGCGTGTGGGACACGGTGTGGGGTGCCGTCAGCTTAACCGCTTCCGGCGTATGGGATGCCATCACCTCGGCGATAGGCGCGGCCATCGACGCCATCAGCTCCACCATATCGGCGGTGCTGTCGGCGATACAGGCCGTGTGGGACTCCGTTTGGGGTGCCGTGAGCACCACGGCGTCGAACGTGTGGAACGGCATCAGCTCGACCATATCCGGCATCGTCAACGGCATCCGCGACACCATCTCCAGCGTGTTCAACGCCGCCCGCGACACCGTGGCCGGCATATGGAACTCCATCAAGAGCGCCATCGAGACGCCGATAAACAGCGCCCGCGACACCGTGCGAAACGTAATCGACTCCATCAAGGGGTTCTTCAACTTCTCGTGGTCTCTGCCCCACCTGAAGCTGCCCCACCTGTCCATCTCGGGCGGGTTCAGCATCAACCCGCCGAGCGTGCCGCATTTCGGCATCGACTGGTACGCCAAGGGCGGCGTGTTCAACGGCCCCAGCGTCATCGGCGTCGGCGAGGCGGGCCCCGAGGGCGTGGTGCCGTTCAACGAGCGCGGCGCGCGCCCGCTGGCCGAGGGCATCGCCAAGCTGCTCGACGGCAAGGGCGGCGCGGCCCATGGCGACACGAACGTGACAATCAACCTGTACGCGACCGTGCGGGAGGAGGCCGACATCGAGAAAATCTCCCGCCAGATAGCCAAGGAAATCAAACGGCAGGAGTGCTTCGCATGATATACAACGGCTTCGACTTCGCGCCGTGGTTCGACACCCGGCTCGTGACCCGCTCGCTGCTGCCCGAGTACGAAATCGCCACGCGCGACGTGCCCGGGCAGCCCGGCTCGCGCTTCATGCGCGCAGAGCTGAAACCCCTGACGATAGACGTGGCGGCGGCCTGGAGGGCACGCCCCGCCGACGATATGGCGGCCCTTCGCCGCCTCATGGCCTCGCGCCTGCTATGCCTCAAGGAGGCCGAGCTGTGGCTGGACGACGAGAGGCACCTGGGCCTGCGCTACATGGCCGTGCTGACCTCGCCGGGCGCGCTCGACACGTTGTGGCACACCGGCGAGGCCACGCTGACGTTCACGGCATACGACCCCGTGGCCTACGGGGCCGAGGGGCGCGCAACCGTGTCGGGCACCTCGGGCGTGCAGGTGGGCGGGACGTTCCGCACCTACCCCACCGTGACCGTCAGGCCCGGCGGCAGCACGTCGGCGCTGCGGCTGACGAACATGGGCACGGGCGAGTTCGTGCAGATCGACAAGGCGGTGACGGCATCGAGCGCGGTGGTCATCGACATGGCCGCCCCGCAGGCCACGGTGGACGGCAGCCCCGCGCCCGTGACCTTCGAGAGTGACTTCTTCCCGCTGGAGCCGGGGGCCAACAGCCTCAAGCTGTCCAGCGGCACCGCGACGGTACAGTGGACGGAAAGGTACGTGGGCTGATGATTCTGTGGGCATGCGACCGCTGGGAGGCGTACAAGGGACCCATCAAGACGCTGTTCGAGTGCGAGGACACGCGCGAGGTCAACGGCGAGAACGCCCTGAGCATCACAACGCTGGCGCGCCTGGACAAGGGCGACCGCCTGGTGTGGCGCGACCTCAAGGGCCGCTGGCACGAGAACATCGTGGACGGCGTGGAGGAGGAGCGCGCAAGCGCGGGCATCCTCTACACGTACTACTGCCCGACCTCGGCGCAAATCGAGCTCCTGGGCGACTACCTGGAGGACAAGCGCCCCTACGACGTGAGCGCCTACGCCGCGCTGGCCTCGGCGCTGTCCTCCTCGCGCTGGCAGGTCGGAACCGTGGCCGACCTCGGGCAGGCCGGCACGAACTTCTACCACACCAACGCATGGGCGGCCATCCACGACGTGGCAGACACTTGGGGCGGCGAGCTGTCGTTCGAAATCCAGGTGAGCGGCACCAAGGTGACCGCACGCCGCGTGTGCATGGCCAAGCAGGTCGGCGAGGACAACGGCAAGCGTTTCACCTACGCCAAGGACCTCGTGAGCGTCAAGCGCAGCGTGGACGAGGGCAACGTGTGTACCGCCCTGTACGGCTACGGCAAGTCCCTGCAGACCGCCGACGAGGACGGCAACCTGACGGGCGGCTACGATCGCAAGCTGACCTTCGGCGGCGTGAACGGCGGGCAGAACTGGGTGGGGTCGGCCGACGCGCTGGCGCGCTGGGGACGGCCCGACGGCAAGGGCGGCAAGGCGCACGTGTTCGGCGACGTGGAGTTCTCCGACTGCGAGGACGCCGCCGAGCTGAAGAAGCTCACCGAGGCGCAGCTGGCGAAGTCGTGCGTGCCCACCGTGTCCTACACTGTGGACGCCGTGGCGCTTGCGCGCGCCGGCGAGGGCTTCGAGGGCGCGGACGAGGGCGACCTGGTGACCGTGGTGGACAAGGTGTACGACCCGCCGCTGCGCGTGCGCACGCGCATCACCAAGGTGGTGGAGGACCAGCTGCGCCCCGGCGAGGTCACCTACACGTTCGGCAACTACCAGACGGTCGCCGAGCTGATGGCCGCGCAGAAGTCGGCCGCCAAGTCCACCGCCTCGACCATCCGGGCGACCGTGACCGAGGCCGTGAACGCCTCGAACAAGGCATCGACCGGCAAATGGGGCGAGAGCCTGGCGGCCGCCGAGGAGCGCCAGAAGGCGTACGCCAAGGAGGTCGGCGGCGCCGCCCAGGACTACACCGACCAGATAAGGGACGAGCTGGACAAGGCCCTCAAGGAGTACGCCGACAACGGGGACACCACGCTGGAGGAGGCGCTGAAGAAGTACTCCGACGACGGCAACCTGGCCCTGGACGAGGTGCTGCGCCTGTACACCGACACGTCGATAGAGCAAAGCGAGAGCGTGCTCAAGCAGATAGACGAGGCCAACAAGGAGTACCTGGAAGGCGTCACGGGCAAGTTGGACGAACGGCTGACGAGCGCCGAGGGCGAGGTGGATGGGCTGCAGAAACAGCTCGACCAGCTGCCGACGGATATCCGCAAGAAGATCGTTGACATGCTCAACAGCGAGGTGAACACCACGGGTGGCTGGGTGTACGAGGAGCCCGGCCAAGGCATCCTGGTGTACGACAAAAAGCCCGAGAGCGCCACCAAGTGCGTCAAGATAGGCGGCGGAATCATCGGCGTGGCCAACTCCAAGTATTCCAGCGGCGCGTGGAAGTGGCGCACGGCCATAACCGGCGACGGCGTGACCGCCGACGAGCTGACCACGGGCCGCATCAAAGGCGGGAACTCGTACTGGGACCTCGACAGCGGGGCCTTCTACCTGCGCGACGGCTCCATCTTCATGACCGACAGCAACGGCAACAGGGTCTATATCAACGCCACCAACGGCTTCCAGATATACGACAAGAACGGCTCCATCATCGCGGGCACCGTGCTGGTGGGCAGCACCTCCATGTTCCGCTGCAACATGGTCGGCACGTCGTCAACCAACTACATCACCACCGGCACGACGACGAACAACCACCCGGGAGCGTCGTTCGTGAACGGCTCGACCGAGTACTGCACCATCGAGGCCGTCCACGCGAAGGACAGCCCCACGGCGAGCTCGACCGACGGCGTGGGCATGTCCACCTGCGGCTACGGCTTCCTGGCAGTCAACCGCTACTACCGCCAGACGTGGCTGACGACCCCCTACTACGCGGGCTACATGAGCCATCCCGACGAGCAGCTGTACATGAGGAGCGGCAACAGCAACGCGGGCGGCTCGGCGTACGTGAAGCTGCAGGAGAACTCCAACAACTACGTGTACCTGGATAGCAGCCGCGCAGACATTGGGTCGTCGGGCACCGCCAGGATACTCGCCCCGAAGTTCGCCATAGGAACCAATCCGAGCAGCGGCGGCACCTACGGGTACACGGGCTCCACGCAGTTCATCGGGTGCATCACCAACAACGGCAACAACTGGACGTGGGGCACTATCAACGTGGTGAACGGAATCATCACCGGCATGAGCAACATCACGGGAAACTAGACCAGCGAGAGAGGAAACGGAATGTTCTACCACCTTGTGCAGCAGCCCGAAGCGCCGCAGGCGCTCGACGGCGCGCCGAAGCCGCCCGAGGCGTTTCCGGTGTTCGAGTGCATCAGCGACCCGGCCACGGCGCGGGCCATCGTGGAATCGGAAGACGTGTTCGAGTTCGACGGCAAGGGCGGCTTCACGCTCGTGTCCAGCCCCGTGGCCGTCATGGACGCGGAAGGCGGCGAGGCTAACGCCGTGGACTTCTCGGCGCTCACCGACGAGGAGATATGCGGGGTCCACAGAGCGCAGCCCGGCGACATATCGCGGACACTTGCGGCCGAAGGAAAGGAATGAGGCATGGCAACGCACGAGCTTACGCTCAACCTCAAGAAGACCAACATAGCGCCGCCCGTCATCACCGTGCACCAGGGCGACAGCGCCGAGGTCCTGAAGGCCGCCATCTACGACGGCGACAAGAAGGCGGCCCTGACGGGCTGCAAGGTGCACCTCATGGCTGCGAAGCCCGACCACACCTACGTGGAGCAGCAGTTCACTGGCATCAGCGACAACGTGGCCACCGTGACGGTCGACCCCGCCGTCTTCGGCGTGGCCGGGCTGCTCAAGGTGTGCTACGTGCGCGTGCGGAACGCGGCAGGGCTGGACGCCACCACCGAGAACGTCCTGGTGAACGTGCTGCCCTCGGCGAGCGCGTCGGGCGAGATATCCGGCCCGTACGTCGATGCGGTGGAGGCGATCATCGCGAACCTCGAAGGGCAGCTAGCCGACGTGAGCGCGCTGAACGCGCAGATGCAGAAGGCCGAGGCTTCCCGCGCGAGCGCGGAAAACCAGCGCGCCACGAACGAGAAGGCGCGCCAGACCGCCGAAACCAAGCGCGCAGAGGCCGAGAAGAAGCGAGCCGCGGCGGAAAGCGACCGCGTGACCGAGGCGTCGCAGCTGAAGACGGCCTCGCAAGCCGCCACGGCTGCGGCAAACGGCGCGGCCTCGAACGCCGACGCGGCGGCAAACATCGCCCTGCAGATAGCCAACAGCGTGGCGCAGGGCAGCGCGGGCAGCTCGGACATGGCCAAGCAGAAGCAGCAGATAGCCGACCTGTACGGCAAGCTGGCCGACGCCACGGACGCGTTCATCTACGACGACGGCACCGTGTACTGCCCCGCCTCCAAGGCCAGTGCATCTGGCAGCACCATCACGTTCGGGAGCACCTGCACGGCGTCCGGCACAACCCTCAACCTCAAGTAGAAAGGCAACGAAATGGCACAAGCGAAAACCCTGTCGGTGGGCGGCATCGGCTACGAGGTCATCGACTATACCGCGCGCAGCAACGCGCAGACGGCGCTCAACAACGCCGAGTACAACCGCCAGGGCCAAATCGGCAAGTACGGCGGGCAGAACATCGCCACCATCCTGGCGGGAGAGATCGGCAGCGGCAGCGTGCACGACGCGCTGCACAAGCGAGCCGCCAACGGCAACTTCGCGGGCCTGCGCGTGGGAGACTACATCGACGTGCCGCTGGTAAGCGCGTCGGGCGTGGCGGCCCAGCAGTCCGTGCGCTTCCTCCTGGCGCACTTCGACCCGTACTACTGCTGCGGCGACAGCTCCAAAGGCCACCACATCGCCTTCGTGGCCTCCGCGCCCATCGCCGTGGCCAAGACCGTGACCGGCGTTGCCAACGACAGCTTCCTGATGTGGAACACGACCAACACGAACCAGGGCACCGCCGACCAGAAATGCCCCTACCCCAACAGCAACCTCAAGGCGTGGGAGACGGCCTTCGAGGCGTGCCTGCCCGAGAGCCTGACCAAGTACCTGCTGACCCAGCGCGTCCTGCTTGAGGAGCGTTACAGCGCCAGCGGCGCGCTCAACGACTCCAACTCGTGGAGCTGGCAGGATATCGGCAAGGTGTTCTCGCTGTCCGAGATGGAGGTGTACGGCTGCCCAGTGTGGGGCACCAAGGGCTACAGCGTCGGCTTTGACTGCCAGTGGGACCTGTTCAGGGACACCGCGCACCGAATCAACGGAACTCGGTACAATTGGTGGTTGCGTTCCGTCATGGGTGGCTCCTCGTCCGACGTGTGCTACGTCGCCCACTCCGGCTATGCCAGCTACACTTCGGCGACGTACGTCTGGGTTCGCCCCCGCCCCGGCTTCCTCGTCGGCTAGCCAGCCGAGTGCTCTATACTCTGCTTTTAGGCGACCGCCTTGCGCGGTCGCCTCTCGCCCGCGAAGCGGGCCGTTTTTTTCCGCCAGTTTCCCCAGGAGGTGCACGTGAGCGGCGTCTACCAGCGCAACCGCGAGGTGTCCGAGTACAAGTTCTTCACACAGGCCATCGCCATCCGCGTGGAGGTCAACAAGCTGATGGCGTCCTCCTCCGTGGTTCCGAAGGCCTACCGTCTGCTGAACGCGGTGCCGACCGTGGAGACGGCGCGCAGCATCGTGTACAACGTCAACCGCGCCGACTGCTTCTATCCCAACAGCTCGTTCAACGCGCTGGAGAGGAAACGCTACCTGACGCTGGCCATAGCGGACTGCGAGCAGCTGATGCTGGACATGCAGTGCCTCATGGATATCGGCCTGCCGGTGAACGCCAACCGCTTCGAGGAGCTGGCGGCCATGGTCGAGGAGGAGATCAGGCTGCTGAAGGGCGCACGCAAGAACGTGCGCGTGACGGGCAAGAAGTCCACCGAGGAGCGCATAGCCGAGGCCGAGGCCGAGCTAGAGCGCCTGCGTTCGCTATAATGGGCGGCGGTCGCGCCTTGTTTATCGGTACAATTGGTGGTTGCGTTCCGTCATGGGTGGCTCCTCGTCCAACGTGTGCTACGTCAACAACAACGGCAATGCCAACTACAATTCGGCGACGAACGTCTGGGTTCGCCCCCGCCCCGGATTCCCTTACTGCCAGACCGAGTAGGCCCCAGGGCCGAAAGCAGAGCGCGGAGAGGAAGGAAGGCGCGACCATCGGGCATGCGCCCGTAAATACGCACCCCGCGAGGGTGGCCGGACGCTGCTTGCATGGCGCGGCGCTCCGTGGCTTCGCCGCGTTTCATGGCCATACCTCAAGCGGCTGCCAGAGCCACATTGCAAGCCGTGCGGGGTGCTCTCTATGAACTCAGAGCAAAGAAGGGCCGCACGCCGCAAGCGCCGCGAGGAGAAGCGGGCCAAGGCAAAGGCCGAGCGCGTCAAGGCGTGCACGCTTGAGACCGTGGCCGACCTCAACAGCCTGTGCAAGGCTTCAAAGCAGGCCGCGCGGGGCGTCATGTGGAAGTCGTCCACGCAGAGGTACATGAGAAGCTACCTGCGCAACGCCGTCCTGTCCCGCCGCGACCTTTTGGAGGGCCGCGACATATGCCGGGGCTTCATACGGTTCGACCTATGGGAGCGCGGCAAGCTGAGGCATATCAGCGCCGTGCACTTCCCCGAGCGCGTGGTGCAGAAGTCGCTGTCGCAGAACGCGCTCGTGCCCGCGATCGTGCCCACCCTCATAGCCGCGAACTCCGCGAACATCAAGGGGCGCGGCACCGACTACGCCCTGAAGCTGCTCAAGCGCCACCTGGCCGACCACTGGAGGCGGCACGGCCGCGAGGGCTACATCCTCCTGGGCGACTTCTCCGACTACTTCGCGCGCATAGCGCACCGACCCGTCAAAGACCAGGTGGCCTCCGCGCTGCTAGATCCGCGCGTGGTCGCCTTGGAGCACCGCCTGATAGACGCGCAGGGCGATGTGGGCCTGGGGCTTGGCAGCGAGCCGAACCAGATATGCGCCGTGGCCCACCCCAATCGCATCGACCACTACGTGACCGAGATGCTGCGCCCCGAGTCTTACGGGCGCTACATGGACGACTTCTACCTGATACACGAGTCCAAGGACTACTTGCAGGTGTGCCTGCTGCTGATAGAGGGCAAATGCGCCGAGCTGGGCATCGAGCTGAACCCGCGCAAGACGCGCGTGGTGAAGCTCACGCGCGGGTTCACGTGGCTGAAGAAGCGCATCTTCTACACGGAGACGGGCCGCATAGTCGTGAAGCCGTGCCGAGACTCCATAACGCGGGAGCGCCGCAAGCTCAAGAAGATGGCCCGCATGGTCGCCGATGGCATCATGACCCCCGAGCAGGTGGAGCAGAGCTACCAGAGCTGGCGCGGAGGCATGAAGCGGCTGGACGCGCACCGCAGCGTGCGGGCCATGGACGCGCTGTACCGCAGCCTGTTCGGAAATCCCGCGGGGGGGGTTGCTCAATGCAATCCAAACCTGGAGGCGACACGGATGGGAACATGCCCCTACCCTAGCAACGGAAGGAGCGACCCATGACGGAACGGGAAATCGCCGGGGAGATCAACGGCTACAAACAGCAGCTTGAGCAGAGCGACTACAAGGTCATGAAGGCGGTGGAGCGCATCTTCTCCGCATCGTCCATCACCGACCTGCTCTCGGCCATCGCCGCAGCTGCCAAGGAGGTGGCCGAGATCATCTCGCAGCGCCAGACGTGGCGCGACCGCATCAACGAGCTGGAAGCCATGGAGCCCGACCAGCCGGAAGCGCCGCAGGAGTAGCGAGCGCCCCTTCGGGGGCGCTTTTCTTTTGCCCGGCGACACCTCGCGGACAATCGCGGCAGCGATTCGAGGAGGTGAGAAAACGAATGACCGACGTGCTGGAAATCTTCGCGCCGTACGGCCCCGGGTCGCTTTTCGGCGCACTGCTCGTCCTAGTGGTCCTGTACTTCGGCAAGCAGTTCCTCGAAGAGTTCAAGGCCCAGAACGAGCGCAAGGCGAACATCGACCTCAAGCGTGAAGAACGAAAGCAAGACGAGGTGAACGAACGGGCGCAGCGCGACCGCGAGCGCAGCCAGATGGAGGGCCGCATCGCCGCGCAGATGGAACGCAGCAACGCGCTGATGGAGGCTATGAAGGCGCTCATGGAGTCCGTCGTGACCTCCAATGAGGTGCTGCACGCCGACCTGGCGAACAGCCAGGCGCGCAGCCAGGGCATGGCGGCGAAGGTCGACCACATCGCCGACCGCGTTGACCTGCTCTACAAGGAATCGGCTCGATAGAAAGGAATCCGAAATGACAGAAATGCAAGCAATCGCAGCCATCGTGCTGTCTTTCGCCGTGCCGTTCGCGGTGCAGCTGATCAAGACCGAGGCCATGACCGGCAAGGCCGCGCGCATCCTGGCGCTGGGCTGCTCGCTCCTGGCGGGCGTCGTGACCGGCTTCGTGGGCGGCGTGCCCGCAGACCCGGGCGCATGGGTCACGTGCGCCTTCGCCGTGGTAGGCGGCGTGCAGGCGGCCTACACGCTGTTCAAGTCGGTAGGCATCACATCCAAGTGGCTCGACGCCCTGCTGGGCGTGACCGTAGGCGGGAAGGAGTAGGCAATGGCTAAACTGTTCATCATCTGCGGCCACGGCGCTGGCGACCCCGGCTGCTGCGCAGGCGGCTGCACCGAGGCCGAGCGCGTTCGCGCCCTGGGCCAGCGAATCAAGGAACTGGGCGGTTCCGAGGTCGAGCTGGGCGATACGTCCCGCAACTGGTACGCCGACGGCGGGCTTAACCGCCTGAGCACCGACGCGCCAGTGGTGGAGCTGCACATGGACGCCAGCGGCATCGCCACGGCCCACGGCGCGCACGTCATCATCAAGGAGGGCTTTGAGCCTGACGAGTACGACAATGCGCTGGCCGACAAGCTGGCGGCGTTCATGCCCGGGCGCTCCGAGAAGCTGGTGCGCCGTTCCGACCTCGCGAACCCGAACCGAGCCGCCGCGCGCGGCATCAACTACCGCCTGTGCGAGAACGGCTTCATCGACAACGACGGCGACCGCGAGAAGTTCAACGGCAACCTGGACGAGCTGGCGCGCATCTACCTGGAATGCTTCGGCATCACTGCTGGAAGCGCCCCCGCAGCCGTCCCGCAGCCGCAGCCTGCGCAGCAGGAAACGACCGAGAACTTCGGCGGCACCTACCGCTGCACTGTGGACTACCTGCGCGTGCGCGACGCCCCCGGCCTGGGCGGCACCGAGGTGGCGCACTATTCCAGCGGCGAGACCGTGACGCTGGATAACTGGTACAAAATCGCCGACGGCTACGTGTGGGGCCGATACACGGGCTACAGCGGCGCAACGCGCTACATCGCCGTGGGCAAGGCAACGGGCAAGCCAGAGGCCGACGACTATCTGGTGAAGGTGGGATAGGCCATGCCGTACCCGAGCCCCGCAGACGAGGAGCGCAACGGCGGGTGCGGCCCCATCCTCGCGGCGGTCGTCCTGCTGTTCATCGTCCTGGCCGCCGCCAGCTGCGCGTCGCAGGCCATGGGAGCGCAAGACGTGACCGTGAGGCAAGCCCGCACGGACGGCCCCATATACGACCTGCCCGAGGGCATCGGCCAGGAAATCGTGTGCGACGAGCACAACCGCGAGTACCTGCTGCTTACCACCGAGCAGGGCGGCGTGTTCCTCATGCCGTACATGGACGAGGACGGCGAGCAGGAGATCATGCCGCAGGCCTAGAACGCAAAGAAGCCGCCCCGTATGGAGCGGCTTCTTTCTATCTGACGAGCAATACGAACGCCCGCCTAACGACGAACACGCGTATGTGTTCGCCTACTGAACAGTTGGTGGAGGCGCGGAGAATCGAACTCCGGTCCACGAAAGCCCCTTGATTGGCATCTCCAAGCTCAGTCGCTGGTTTAGTCTCGGACGCCTTGCGCGCAGCGACACGCTCGCGACGTCCTAACCGGTTCGGTCTTAGCCCGCGCCATACCGATTACGTGCGCAGGAGCATTCCCCTAAGATGACGTCGCGCCGGTGTCGGGGAAATCACCGGGTTGACGCGCCGCTATAAATTAAGCAGCGAGAGCCATAGGCTCAAAAGAAGAGTTGTTGTCAATTCAATTTGACGGTACCCCTGTTTAACGAGGCGAGGAGACCTCGGCTTGCTTCCTCTCTCAGAGCTATCGTGTCGAAACCAGTCGCCCCCGAATGTCGGGAAAGTCTGGATGGTATCGGGCCTGCAAACACCCGATAACCGTCGACTTTTCAAGGAACATACGGGGCGAGCCCCGCTTGTGGAGTGTTATCTTACCACGTTCTGAAAGCGGACAGCTGTTCTATGCACGAGCTGTGAAGACCCCAATGTGCGCCGCACTTCGCACTTTTGTTACCGATCGCGTCACGTATATTTTCGCCAAGCAAAATTGACCCGTCGAAAGGACCGTTATGGATACCAAACAGCAACTCGTCGATGCCCTCGCAGGCCTGGGCTCAACCATTACCGAAGCTATGGATGTCATCGAGGGCTTTGTCCCCTGCGGACATCCCGCCCTCACGGTATCGAACGCACTCGTCGCGCTGGACGTTGACGATGATGCAGCTCTCGCCCAGCAGCTTGAGACCGTCGAGGGCTTTATCGACCACGTGAGTGAGAACCGCGGCGTGGCCGCCTACCACGGTATCGAGGTCGAGCTCGCGGGTCCCAAAGCCGATCTGCTCGCAGCAATCCGCGAGGTAGGCGCCCTCATGCAGACCGCAGGCGTCAAGAACACCCAGGTCAACGAGTGGGTCTACCGCAGTCTGGCAGCACTCGACAGCTCCGACGAAAAGGCAGCCGAGCAGCTCGCAGAAAGTCCCGCCATTAAGGCCGAGCTTTTGTAAATAGCAGACGCGGGCCCCTTGGCGCATCGTCGTCCAAGAGGCCCGCAAACAGTTCGCGTCAACCGATTGCCGCGCCGCCGCGTTCGGCCAAGGCAAGAATCGGCATCATTTGACAAGGTGTCTTTGCTGCAAGATCGGCATGTTCGAGCAGCTTTCGATCGTTTGTCACCAAGTAATCGACCTGCGCACGCTTGCACGCGGCGAGCACCAAGTTGTCCTCGTAATCGCGATGGAGCGCTAAGTATTTGTCGGCCAGCCAAAGGTCCGACGCATCTGCACCCACGGCCGTGGCGTTTTCGGTCATGTTCCGAACAAACGCCAACGCCGCATCGCCAATTGCGCGGGCAGACGCCTCGTCGAGCGCTGCCCCACTGGCAAGAACGCTACGCTTCAGCTCGTGTTGGACAACGTACAGCACGTCCTTGGCGATATGCACCGGAAAGAACAGCAATGCCCCCGTCTCCGCCGCCTGCCCAATAAACGCACGCGCGGCAAGCGACTCAGCATGGTCGACGCAAAACGAATCAACCCATACGTTGGCATCCACCATTATCTTGAGAGGCGCCCCGCTCACTGGATCATCCCCTTTTGGCGATAATGCTCATCCATGGCGTCGGAATAGATTGCGTCCCAATCGCGATCGTCAGATACGGGCGACGTAGCGATGCCCAGGTCCGCGTAAAGCTGATCCGCCGCCGCCCATGATGCGGCGAACGGCGTATCGGGCGCGACGGTCTGCTGCCGGTCGTCGACGGCCGCAAGCACTTCCTCGCACTGCCCGCCACCCTGCGCGACCTTGGCCACCACCTTTTTGATGAGCTCGGGCAGTGACCCGCCCGAAAGCCGCAGCGCCTCCTCGGCACGGTTCTTGACCTGGCGATCTACGCGAACGTTCACCTGCGCCATGCCGCTAACAGCACCCACGTCGATCCCGCCCCCTTCAATTGCTAGCCATGCTAGCACCACTATATAGAGAAGCTAGCACTTGGTCAAACGCAAAAGGCCTGCGCCCGGACGACACCGATGCCGTCTGGGCGCAGGCCAGATAACGTGGGCGAACACGTCTGCTAACGCAGGCAAGCCTTCGCGTTGCTCAGGCTGTAGGCAATCGTCGAGCCGTTGTGCAGCAGTGACGACGTCTGCGGGGTAATCGCGCCGGTAATACCCAATGCCAACAGCGCCGAGTTGGTGAGCATCACCTTAGAGTAGGAGCTCGTCAGACGATCAATGAGGCCCTGGCTCATGCGGCGCAAACGCACGATCGCGGCCAGATCCGTGTCGGTCAGGATGATATCGGCGACCTCCTTGGCGATGTCGCTTCCGCCACCCATTGCCAGCCCCACGTCGGCCAAACCGAGTGCCGGCGAATCGTTGACGCCGTCGCCCACCATGGCAACGTGGCGCCCCTCACTCTTAATGCGCTCCACATAGGCGTACTTGTCCTCGGGCAGCAGCTCGGCCTTAAACTCGTCGACACCCGCCTCGCGCGCAATGCGCTCGGCCGTGCGCTCCGAATCGCCCGTGAGCATAACGACATGCTTGACGCCCAGCGCATGTAGGTCGGCGATGGCCTCACGGACGCCGGGCTTGAGCGGATCCTCGATGCCGAGCACGCCGACGACCTTGCCGTCGACCGCCAGATACAGCGGCGACAGGCCTTGCATCTGGAGCTCGATTTGCTCCTTGATGTCGGACTCGAGCTGCGCACCCTCGTCCTCAAATATAAAGTGCGCCGAACCGATAATGGCGCGACGCCCCTCGATGGACGAAGCGATGCCGTGCGCCACGATGTACTCGACCGCGGCATGGCGCTCGCGGTGCTCGAGCCCGCGCTCGAGGGCGGCGTTGACCACGGCACGCGCCACCGGATGCGGGAAATGCTCCTCCAAGCAAGCGGAAAGGCGCAGGACCTCGTCCTCGCTCCAGCCGTCGGTCGTCAGCACGCAAGCCAGGCGCGGCTGCGCCTCGGTGAGCGTGCCAGTCTTATCAAACACAATGGTGTCGGCCTTGGCAAACGACTCAAAGTACTTTGCGCCCTTGACCATGACGCCCATCTTGGCAGCATCGCTCATAGCGGTCATGACGGCGACGGAACCCGTGAGCTTGAGTGCGCACGAGTAGTCGACCATCAGCGCCGCCGAGGTCTTGATAAGGCTGCGCGTGGTGAGCGCAACCAGGCCCGCGAGCAGGAAGTTCCACGGGACGATCTTGTTGGCGAGGTCCTCCATATGCGACTGGCCCTCGGATTTGAGCGAGTCGGCCGTCTGCACGAGCGAGACGATCGAGCGCAGTTTGGTCTGCGCCGTGTTGGCGCGCACGCGCACCAAGATGCTGCCGTCTTCCACGACGGTACCGGCGAACACGTCGTCGCCCACGCTGCGCTCAACGGCCAGCGGCTCGCCGGTCAGGGTCGCCTGGTTGACCATAGCGCTCCCCTGCTCGACGACACCGTCGATGCAAATGGACATGCCAGTGCGCACGGCCACCAAGTCGCCGGGCTCAAGCTCGGTGGCGGCAACGCTTACCTCGGTATCGCCGACGACCTTTTGCGCCTTGTCGGGTACATCGAGCAGCGAGTTGATGAGCTCGTTTTCGCTCATGGCGCGGGTGTAGTCCTCGAGCAGCTCGCCCACGTTGAGCAGGAACATTGTCTGGCCCGCGGTGTCGACATCACGCTTGACGAACGAAATGCCGATGGCCGAAGCGTCGAGCACGGGAACGGTCAGGCGCGGCTGCGCCAGCTCATGAAGGGCAGCGCGCAAAAATGCCATGTAACCGGCCACGACAAACACCGCACGCAGGGGCGTGGGCAAAAACCATCGGCGCGCATAGTGGGCGCCGACAAGCGTGGCAAGATCCATAACGAGCTTGTGCTTGCGCGGCTCAAGCTGCATCACGTAACCCGTCTTTGCGTCGGCAATGGCCTGAGCGTCGAGCGCACCGACGGCGGCCAGCACGGCATCGCGACACGGCTCGTCATATTCGAGCGCTAACTGGCCAATACGGCCATAGACGCGTACCTTGTGCACGCCGTCGATATCGCCGCTGAGCTTAAGAAGTGCATCGAGATCGCTCTCTGGCACAGGACCCGCCAATTGAAGACGGGTCCTGCCGGGGATCTCGCTAATAATCGAGAATCTCATAGTTTGTGCCTGGGAGCGTTACTCGGCTGCCTCGTCAGCAGCGGCCTCGCTCTGGGTGATGTAGGCCGCCTCGGCAACCATGTCGTCGACATTAGCCTTGGCCTGCTCGACCATGTCCTGGTAGCCGTTCTTGATGCGCATGCCGCACGCGATACCCTGCACGCAGGCGTTCTTTACCGGAGCGCTGGTGAGCAGCTTGATGCCAGCCGTACCAAGCAGAAAACCGCCACCAACAAGCAGGGTGTTGAACGTGGACTTCTTCATGATGTCTCTCCCTTTTGCCGCATTGGACGCGGCATGGTGCCTCAGCACCCGAGTAAACAAGTTTGCTCGAGCACGCTTTTGAAATATCTCAATTTTATCTAACTATCTAGGTCAGCCATGGCTAACCTTTTGAAAATTAACGATGCGGAGTAACCGATTGTCAATGTGACAAAGAGACTGTCCCTTTGCCCCTTCTTACAACTGCCAGGTAGCTGCTTCCTTTTGCAGCGCCACCATGCGGGCGAATTCTCCACCTGCCGCCTTGAGCTGCGCCGGAGTGCCCTGCTCGGCAACCACACCATCCTTGAGTACAACGATTTTGTCGGCATTTTCCACCGTACGCATACGGTGGGCAATAACGATAACCGTCTTACCTGCAAGCAGACGGGAGAGCGCCTGCTGAACCACGGTCTCGTTCTCCACATCCAAGCTCGCCGTCGCCTCGTCCAACAGCACGATAGGCGCGTCTTTGAGCAGCGCACGGGCGATGGAGATGCGCTGGCGCTCGCCGCCGGACAGCTTGGAGCCGTTCTCGCCGATCATGGTGTTGTAGCCCTGCGGCATGCGGCTCACAAACTCGTCGCAGTTGGCGGCGCGCGCAGCCGCAAGCACTTGCTCATCGGTGGCGCCACGACGCCCGAGGCGGATGTTTCCCATCACCGTGTCGTCAAAGAGCAGCACGTCTTGGAACACAATGGCGTAGTCGCGCAGCAGCACCTCGGGATCCACGCTCGCAACATCCACGCCGCCCACGGTGACCGTGCCCGCGGTGGCATCCCAAAAGCGCGCGGCCAGGCGGCTCACCGTAGACTTACCGGAGCCCGAAGGACCGACCAGTGCCGTGACCTCGCCTTCCTTGGCGGTAAAGCTCGCATCGGTAAGAACTTTCTCGCCGGCGCGGCCGTCCTCGCCCGCACCATAGCCAAATGCCACGTGATTGAACACCACATCGTGGCTTACGGGCTCAAACTGCTCGCTGCCCCGCGCCACGGGCTCTTCCATGATGGAACGCATGCGCTTGGCCGACGACTCGGCGGCAAACAGCTCGGACATCAGCATCAGCGCCTGATCAAAGGGCGCATAGATGCGGCTCACCATAAGCAGGAAGGCAAACATCACCAAAAAGTCGACCTGGCCGGAGGCGACCATCGCAGCGCCCGTGACCAACGTGGTGGCAATCCCCAGGCGCAGGATGGCAAAGGCGGAGTTGACCAAAAGCCCGTTGGCGAGCTCGCCTTTGGTGGTCTCGCGCTCCTCGGCATCGATCACGACGTTGAGCCCCTCAAGATAATGGGCCTCCTGGTTGGTGGCGCGGATCTCGCGCACGCAGTCGAGCGTCTCCTGGATCGCCTCGGTGACCTTGACCTTCTCGGCGCGCACGCGGTCGAACACCGGGGTCATGGGCCCGCGTGTCAGATACAGCACGGCAAAGGCCACGGGCACGCTCCAAAACGCCGCAATCGCCAGCTGCCAGCAAAAGAACAGCGACGCCACGAACACGATGGCACTTGCGATGATGGCACCCCAAAGCTCTCCCAGCACATGACTGTAGGCATGCTCCATAGTCTGAACGTCGCCCATGATGGTTTCGGTTAGATCGGCCAGATCACGACGGCCGAAAAACGACAACGGCAGTTTGCGCAAGCGCTCGGCAATCCCCATGCGCTGCTTGCCGCACTCCTCGTAAAAGATGCAGTAGGTGTAGTAATACTGCTGCCAGTTAGAGGCAAAGAGCAGCGCAAAAAAGATAATGAGACCGCCCACGATAGGCAGTGCACTCGGCAGATCGGCGCCGGTGGCGAGATGTTCGACAAAGCCGGACATGACCAGGAATAAAAAGCCCATGCCGGCCATGATGATGAGATTGGTGAGCGTGGTCCAGAAAATGCCGCGTTTTACGCCGGCGACGCCTTTATCGGATAGGAAATACTTCTTTTGGAATGAGGCGAACATTTAGGCCTCGCCTCCCTTCGTGACGGCGGCATCCGCGGCAGCAGTGATCTTCCAGCTCGCGGCCTGTTCGTATTCGGCCCACATCTTGGCATACAGACCCTCTTGGGACAGCAACTCGGCATGGGTGCCAGTCTCCTGCACGCTACCCTGGTTGAGCACCACGATTTGATCTGCGCCCACTACAGTCGAGAGTCGGTGCGCGATCATAATGACCGTACGACCCGCCGCCAGCTTGCTAAAGGCGCGCTGGATGAGTGCCTCGTTCTCGGGGTCGGCAAACGCCGTGGCCTCATCGAGCACCACGATGGGCGCGTCTTTAAGGATCGCGCGGGCAAGTGCCACGCGCTGGACCTCGCCGCCCGAAAGATATGCTCCGCCGGCACCGAGCATGGTATTGATGCCCTGTGGAAGCTTGGCCACAATGTCGTCGCACTGAGCTGCGGAGAGGGCCGCACGCACTTCGTCGTCAGTGGCCGTAGGCTTGGAAGCGCGCACGTTATCGGCAAGTGTTTGCCGGAACAGCTGGTTGGTCTGGAACACGAAGGCGACCTGGTCCATAAGCTCGTGCGGATCCATATCGCGAACGTCCACACCACCTACGAGCACTCGACCCGAGGAAACATCCCAAAAACGAGGAATCAGGCTTGCGCAGGTTGACTTGCCGCCGCCCGAAGGACCCACAAGCGCAAGGGCACTACCAGCGGGAACGCTGAAACTTACATGGCTAACGGCAGGTGCTTCGGCACCCTCGTACGTAAAGCTCACGTCCTCAAATCGCACGTCGCCGCCGGCAGGGTGCTTGGGTTGCGTGGGCACGGAGAGCTGCTTGGAATCCATGACGCTTCGAATGCGAGCCAGCGAATCGGCACTCATCTGAGAGGCCTCGCCCACAAACATGAGCTTGGTCATGGCCGTCGGTACCACGGCCGAAAATATCGCGTAAAACGTGAAGTTGACCATAAAGTGCGCGAAGTCCGTCTCGCCCGGCGCCAACAGCAACGCCACGGGCAAAAGAAATGCCACGAGGCCATTGAGCGCGGTAAGGTTGAGCACCTGCGGGCCTCGGCAGAACGTACCCGCATAGCTTTGCGCCATGTCGGCGTATTCGGCGATCGCATCGTGAAACGCCTTAAAGGAGTAGACCGTCTGCTGGAACACCTTGACCACGGGGATGCCGCGCACGTATTCGGTGCCGGTCTTGTTCATCTTGACCAGCGCGCCCATGTAGGCCTTCATAAACTCGGCGCCCTTGCCGCTCATCATGGTGGCCATGGCGCAAAACGAAACGACGACCGAGATTAAGCATGCCGCGCCCAAACGCCAATCGAGGGCAAATAGCAGCACAAGCAGGCCCGCGACCATGGCAGTGGCGCCGGCGATATCGGGCAGCATGTGCGCGAGCAGCGTTTCGGTGGAGGCGGCGCATCCGTCTACGATACGGCGCAGCTCACCGGTGGCGTGCGTGTCAAAGTAGCCGAGCGGCAGCTTAAGCAGATGCTCGCTCGTAGCCTTGCGGATATTGGATGCGCAGCGAAACGCGGACAGGTGCGTGCACATGAGTCCCACGAAATAGACCACGATGCTTGCCAGGGCAAAACCCACAGCCCACCAACCATACATCGCGATGTCGGCGGCCTCGCTCCAGTTAGGCGCCACAGCGATCAGGTCTCGCGCAACAAGCCAGATGCACACGTACGGGCCAAAGCTCAACAGCTGCGAGAACGCCGAGAGGGCCATGCCCAAATACGTTAGGAATTTACGGTCACCAGCATATGCAAGCAGCTCGCCGATGCCGCCACCTTCCTTTTTCGATCCCTTTGCCATGAGATTCCTTTCTAACGGCTTGAGAGTTAACCGTAAGAAACTTATCATGGGCGTGTTAGCCAAGGCACACAATTGGGCCAGGCGTGGACGTTTTCGCAAATGAAGGGGACGCTTTTGAAAATGCGGCGGGCGGCGACCGACATAACCGAGCTCTACGCACCGCAGTTTGAGCAGTTTGGCCTGGAGCTTACCGGCAAGGGCGCCGTCTTTACCGGCGAGGTGGCAAACGATCGGGCGCACGGACGCGCATGGATCATGCCCCTCTCCCCCGCCTGCATCGTTATGGAGCATTTCATTACCCCGATGCACGATATGTACCTGGCAGAATACACACCCGAACCGTACGCGTGCGTGAGCGAGGTCAGCGCGCCCACGCTCATGTGCATGCCCGAAGCCGGCATAACGCCTGCGAACCTTAAACCCCTGCATGGACCGTGGCCAAACAATGCTGTGTGCAGCTTTATCCAAGATAACTGTGGCGAGGAGTTAAGCCCACTGTTTGCAGGGCGGCTCTATCACTCGCGCTCGGTGCTCTTTTTGCCTGGATATTTTGACGAACTGGAGCACCGCTATCCCACCGAGTTCGCAGGGGTCTTTGAGGCGTTTGCCGAGCCATGGCACGAGGAGGCGACGTCTGCCATCTGCCACACGTTGCGCAGGATTAACGAGGACCGCGCCCGCACCGTAGGCGGACACGTCTATATGCAAGGCATCGTGGAGACCATGGTCGCGGAGCTCGCCTGTTCGCGCGCGGCCCACAAGCAGGCGCGGCAGGCGGCAGACACACGCGCCAGCGTGACCATTGCCGAGGAAGCGGCGGCAATGATTGAGCGCGCGCTCGACAAAGGCAGGCGTGTGGGTATCAACGAGGTGGCCGAGAGGCTCTACACAAGCCGCTCCAAGCTATGCGCCACCTTTAAGGCCCAAACTGACGAGTCCCTGGGCGCCTACATTCGCAGACGCCGTATGGAGCGAGCACAGGACCTTTTGGCCGATAGCGCGCTCACGATAGCGCAGGTGGCAGAGCGTCTAGGCTACCCTCAGCAGGCCGCCTTCGCCCAAGCCTTCAAGCAACACACCGGCACCACCCCCACCACCTGGCGTTCCCAACATATATAAAGAATGAAGGCGCCAACGGCGCCCTCATTCACCAAATTCCATTCAGCCCCGCCTGACCCGAACGGCCGAGTCGTCACGGAACCGAGGGGCCGGGCGCAGGGCCTTGCCTCTCAATGAGTTCCCTTCAAAACAATGGGCGTGCCGACGGCACGCCCATTCACTCTATTCCATTCAGCCCCGCCTGACCCGAACGGCCGAGTCGTCTGGCCGGGGAAGCCCCGAGTCGCCGGGGTGTTTGCTCCAAATGAGTTCCGCATGCAAAGAAGGCCACTAAACGTGGCCTTCGTCTTGCATAGGACTGTTTGAAATTTGGAGCAAACACCCCGGCGACTCGGGGCTTCCCCGGCCTCGCAGCTACGAGAGCGACGTTCTCAGCAACTCGTTGAAGAGCTTCGGGTTGCCCTTGCCGCGGCTCGCCTTCATGCACTGGCCCACCAAAAAGCCGATGACCTTCTGGTTGCCGTCACGATACTGCTGTGCCTGCTCGGCACAGTTTGCCAGCACCTCGTCCACGATGGGCTGCAGCGCGCCGGCATCGCTCACCTGACGCATACCGCGCTCGTCGACGATCTTGTTGGGGTCGTCGCCGGTCTGGGCCATGGCCTCAAAGACCTCGTGCGCCTGGTTGGAGCTGATGGCATCGGTCACCAGCAGCTTGGCCAGCGCTGCTACCTGAGCCGGCGCGATGCCGGACTCGGCGAGCGACACGCCTGCGCTCTTAAGGTAGGCGATCATCTCGTTGACCAGCAAGTTTGCAACCGTCTGGGCCTCCTTGCCAGCCATACCGGCAGCGGCCGCCTCAAAGAACTCGGCAAACTCCGGGTCGCCGGCGATCTGCTCGGCGTCGGCCGCCTTAATGCCAAAGTCGGCCTCAAAGCGGGCGCGCTTGGCATCGGGCAGCTCGGGGATCTCGCCACGGCAGCGGTCGATGAACTCGTCGTCCAGATCGAACGGTGCCAAGTCGGGATCGGGGAACAGACGATAGTCGTCGGCCGTTTCCTTCACACGCATGACCACGGTGCGCTTGCGGCTGGGCTCCCAGTGGCGGGTCTCCTGATAGATGATGCCGCCCTCCTCGAGCACCTCGGCCTGACGGCAGATCTCGTAGGCAAGGCCGTCATGCAGGCTCTTAAACGAGTTGAGGTTCTTGAGCTCGGTCTTGGTACCCAGCTTGGTCTCGCCGCGGCGGCGCAGCGACACGTTGCCATCGCAGCGCATGGAACCCTTCTCCATGGAGCAGTCCGAAATGCCCAGCGTCACAAAGATGCGGCGGAGCTTCTCCATAAACAGGCGAGCCTCCTCGGGCGTGCGCAGGTCGGGCTCGGTGACGAGCTCGATCAGCGGCGTGCCGCAGCGGTTGTAGTCGACGAGCGACTCGGCCGCGGCGGTAATGCGGCCCTCGGCGCCGCCCACGTGAACCATCTTGGCGGCGTCCTCCTCCATGTGGATGCGCAGGATGCGGATGGGCACCGTGTAGGAACCGTCCTCGCGACGCTCGGGCATCTGCAAGTTGGACGCGTCATAGCTGGCCAGGTGGCCGGCGCGCTGGTTGCCCTCGCGCATGGTCGACGTCATGGACGTGGACAAGCCCTCGGCGTTGGCCGAGGCGCTCGCCAGGCTCTGGGCCTCGGCCTCGCCAAACGCGCATTCGGGGCGCTCGGCGGCACCGCGACCGGTCACATCCAGATCAAGGTGACCGTACATGGCAAAGGCGACCGGACCCTGCGTGGTCTGGAAGTTCTTGGCCATATCGGGATAGAAGTAGTGCTTGCGGTAGAACATCGAGTGGCGCTGGATCTCGCAGTTGGTGGCCAGACCCGCCTTGACGATACTCTCGATGGCGCGCTTGTTGGGCACCGGCAGGGCGCCGGGCAGGCCCAGGCACACCGGGCACACGTTGGCGTTGGGCTCGTCATCGTGGCTGAGTTTGCAGTTGCAGAACATCTTGGTATCGAGTGCGGTGAGCTCGGTATGGATCTCCAGGCCAATCACGGCCTCCCAATCCTGCAGGACCTCGGAAAGCTCCTTCATTACAGCTCGCCTCCCTTCCCGGCAAAATCGGGCGCGACGGAAAGCACGGGCGCACCCGTGGCGGCATCGGCAAAGCCGCGCTCCAGGGCGCGGGCAAACGTGAGCAGCTGACGGTCCTTAAAGGCAGGTCCCACCAGCTGGGCAGAAACGGGCAGCTGAGTGTCCTCGCCCAGTCCCAGCGGCACCGAGATACCGCCGTTGCCGCAAATGTTGAGCGAAATGGTGTACAGGTCGGAGAGGTACATCTGCGTGGGGTCGCTGATCTCGCCAAACTTAAAGGCCGTGCGCGGCGAGGCGGGCATGAGGATGGTGTCCACCTTGGCATACGCGGCATCGTAGTCCCGCGTGATGAGCGTGCGGGCCTTTTGCGCAGCGTAGTAGTACTTGTCGTACACGCCCGAGCTCAGCAGGTAGGCGCCGAGCATCTGACGGCGCTTGGCCTCGGCGCCAAAGCCGTGGGCGCGGCTGAGCGAGCTCTGGTCGGACAGGTTGGCGCAGCCCTCCTCCTGATAGCCGTAGCGAATGCCGTCAAAGCGAGCCAGGTTGGAGAACGCCTCGGCCGGACCGATGACGTAGTAGGCAGCGATGGCGGCATCCAGGTGCGGCAGGTCGACCTCGACCAGCTCGGCGCCCTGGTTCTGCAGCTCCTGGGCGGCGCGCTGAACAGCGGCCTTGACCTCGGGCGTCAGACCCTCGGCCTCCATAAACGCGGGGATGATGCCCACGCGCTTGCCCTCGATGCTGTCGTTGAGATGCTCGGTAAAGTCGACGGCGCAATCCTGGCTCGTGCAGTCGTACGGATCGTGGCCCGCGCCGGTAAGCGCGTTCATGGCCAGCGCGACATCCTCGACCGTGCGGCCAAAGGGCCCCACCTGGTCGAGCGACGAGCCAAAGGCAACCACGCCGTAACGGCTCACGGCGCCATACGTGGGCTTAAAGCCCACCACGCCGCACAGCGACGCCGGCTGGCGAATGGAGCCGCCGGTGTCCGAGCCCAGCGAGAGCGCGACCTCGCCCGCGGCGACGGCGGCAGCGGAGCCGCCCGAGGAGCCGCCGGGCACGCGTTCGGTATCCCAGGGGTTGTTGGTGCGGTGGAACGCCGAGCTCTCGGTGGAGCTGCCAAAGGCAAACTCATCCATGTTGGCCTTGCCCATGGGCAGACAGCCGGCGTCGAGCATGCGCTGGACACAGGTGGCGGTGTAGACGCTCTGGTAGTCCCCAAGCATGCGGGAAGCGCAGGTGGTGCGCGTGCCCACGAGGTTCATGTTGTCCTTGATGGCTAGCGGCACGCCCGCAAGCGGGGGCAGCGGCTTG
Organism: Collinsella sp. AM40-7AC; assembly: GCF_003468125.1. Taxonomy (NCBI): domain Bacteria; kingdom Bacillati; phylum Actinomycetota; class Coriobacteriia; order Coriobacteriales; family Coriobacteriaceae; genus Collinsella; species Collinsella sp. AM40-7AC. The sequence continues at coordinate 102,754 of NZ_QSGK01000002.1, forward strand.
CCTGCGGCACGGTCGGCATCCACGCGCGCAGCGGCCTCGAGCGCAAGCTCGGGCGCCACCTGCAGGAATGCCTGGACCCCGCCCTCGCGCGCCTCGATGGCGGCAAGGGAGGCCTGGGCCACCTCGGTAGCGGTAAAGTCGCCGGCAGAAACGCCCGCGGCGATCTGGGCGGCGGTAAGGGAATCGAAGCTCTGCGCCATTACTCGCTCTCCCCCTCTCCCAAAATGGACGGCACGCGGAAGTAGCGGTCGCGCGCGCTGCCGGCGTTTTCGAGCGCGACGTCGAGCGGCAAATCGCGCTCGGGCTCGCGCAGGTCGTCGCCCATCACGTTGGACAGGCTTCCGATGGGATGGAACGTGGGCTCCACGTCGGGCAAGTCATATTGCAAGACGGGCTCGAGCATCTGGACGGCGTCGTTCATGTAGGACGTCATCTGGGTGAGCTCGTCATCGGTCAGTGCGATCTTTGCGTACTCGGCGATGCCGCGCACGTCTTTCTCGCTGAGTGCCATAGGCGCTCCCTTCCGCATAACAGATAAACCGCTCTAGTATACAAGGCAACGCCGCTTGGAGCAGGCGCTTTACCCAAATGCAGCGAAAACGTAACGAGAGCGGCGATTGACAGGCGGCGGGCTGGCGGTTCTGCAGCGAAACCGCACCGTCCATAGCGAAAACCGTACTGCTCACAACGAAAACCGTCCCGCCCGCAACGAAAAGCATCACAACATTCGACGTTTTTCGCCAAAATCGCGATTTTCATCGAATGTTGTGATGGTTTGGAAGTCCCGACCACCACAAAGGTGCCTGTCCCCATTGTGGTGGTTCTGAACGATGCCTTATGCCGAGGCTTTGGCCTTGCGGCGCTTACGGATCGTGTGGATCACGATGTCCAGCAGCAACAGTACAATGGCCACGACCACGATGAGCACGGCGAACTCGCGCTTGCCCCAGTGGCGGCCGGCCAGCGACTTTTGCTTGTCAACGTCCTTCTTGTTGTACTTGGTGCGCACGCAATGCACCAGCAGGCGATGGTCGTTCACGCCGTAGGGCGTGCAGGTGACGAGCGTCACCTTGTCGGCGCCGGGCTCGATGGTCAGCGACTCCATCTCCTCGGGCAGCACCACCTCGGAGTCCACCATCTTATAGGCGAGCGTCTTGTTCATGGTGTGCAGCAGCACCAGGTCGCCGGGTTCCAGCGAATGGATGTCGTCGAACATGCTCAGGTTGCGCATGCCCGAGTGCGCGGTGAGCACGCAATGCGTCGAGGTGCCGCCCACCGGCAGGCTCGTGCCCTCCAGGTGGCCGACGCCCGCCATAAGGACTTCTTCGCTCGTGCCGTGGTAGATGGGCATGCTCACGTCGATGGAGGGGATCTCGACCCAGCTCATCATGGGATCGCGGTCAAAGATGAGCTGCTGAGCGTAGGGCTCGATCCGGTCGGCGGGGAGCTCGGTGGCCTCGCCCGCCAGCTGCTCGTTAAAGGAGCGCGCCTGGAGCAGGATGCGCTCGCGCTCCTCGGCAGACAGCGCGTCCACGGTGCTGGACACGGTGCTGATCTGGTTGAACACGCCCGAGGCCTCGAGCCGGTCCAAGATCCACGGCCAGGTCATAAGGCCCACGCCAATAAGGATGATGACGATGGTGATGAGTCGATCGGCCCAACGCGGCAGTCGCTTGCGGCGGCGCTTGGGCTTTTGTTGAGGTTTGGGCTGAGGGCTTGAGCCACCGTTGGCCGCGGCGTTATTGCTCTTCATATGTTTGGCGCCCTGCACCATCGCCAGTCACTCCTCTACAACTCAAGTTGTCTAAACAAATAATAGCCGATTAGCGAGCTTCCGCGCCGGACAACGCAGCTAGACTGCACCGTCCAGTCGAGGATAAGCCAGCATTTGAGTTTTCAAAATGCCCCGGATCGGCGGGGCGATTCGGGATACAATATCAATAGAAAACGACGCACCCCGCGTAAATGTTTGGGAGCGCGGGCGGCCTAGTTTTCTGGTTTTGTTAAATGCCCGGGATCCTACCCCCGGGCATTCTTATTTGCGCTTGTTGCGGCGCAAATGCCTTCCACCGTCCGCATCGCGCGTGCGCCTACGGACCTTAAACCGAACCTCATACGAGTCAAGAAACGCGATGACGAACGTGCCAACCGCCGCGAGGGCGGCGAGCGCGTTAAGGAATTTCAGCATTTGGGGACCTCCGATCGAGTCGTCGGCCGCCCGCGCACGGGATGCGTCGCAAAGCCATTTTACTGCGAGTGTATGCACCCACAGCTGGTAAACGCGATTTTGACAAACATTTGTTCGATAGTTACAAACACGATTCCTCATCCAGCGGAGCCTGGCCGCATTGTCCGGGTTTGCCCAACGTGTTTGCGTTTTCAAATGTCCCGAATCGGCGGAGCGATTCGGGATACAATAGCTGCAGGAAACGACGCACCCCGCGTAAGTACTTAGGAGCGCGGGCGACCAGTTTCCGACGTTGTTAAATGCCCGGGCCTCTAACCCCGGGCATTCTTATTTGCGCTTGTTGCGGCGCAAATGCCTTCTACCGTCCGCACCGCGCGTGCGCCTACGGACCTTAAACCGAACCTCATACGAGTCAAGAAACGCGATGACGAACGTCCCACATCGGACGATGGAGGCTGGCTGCGTTGTCCCAAAAAAACGGGGCAGACTCCAGTGCGGAGTCTGCCCCGAAAAGAGAATGGCAAAGCAAGAACGTGGATGGACGAGAAAAGTGTCCGCAAGTCTCATGGCCATCACATCCCACCTGCCAAAGGGATGGGTGAGCGAGCGTTACTCCTGCTCGGACTCCTCAGCCTGCTTACGGCTGCGGATGAGGTGCGCCACGCCGATGCACAGCACCGCGCCACCAGCGATCCAAGTGAAGGTCACGCCGTTAAGACCGGTCAGCGGGAGGCCGGTGCCCTTCTGGTCGACAATAGTGAAGCTGAGCTTACCGGTAGACGCGGTAGCCGAATTGTTCTTCACGACACCACTCGCTGCATTGATTGCAGAATCCGCACTAGGGATAACGTCACCGCCATTCTGGTTAAGATCGCGCTTGATGGTAAAGGTCACACCGTTTGCTGCGGAGTTGTTGTAACCAGGGGCGGGCGTAACCTCCGTGAGGACGTAGGTGCCCTCGTCGAGACCGACAACATTAATCTTGCCGGAGTCATCAGTTGTCAGCTTAGCCTTTGCTCCATCGGTCGTCTTGACACCATTTGCCATGATAAACTTGTTAGTATCACCCTGCTCTTGCAGCGTAAACTCAACACCTTTGAGTCCCTTTGTTTCATCATTAGAACCGACCTTGGTGACATCGATACCGTAGGTGTAATCGTAGGCGGGGTGCTCGACCGTGGTGCCAGTACCGTCGGTGTGCGGGTTGTTGGAATAGGTCAACATGACATTGTTCACCTGGGCCTTGCCGAGCATATCCGCGTTAATCTTGCCAGCATCCAGTTTTGCCTCATAGTTCACATAGACTGTCGAACTACCGTCAACGTTGATGGAAGTGCCATGCGTATCCTTTGCTTCTTTGAGGTTTTCGAAGGAAACAGTGAGCGTATTCGTGCTTTTCCCCGGGGCATAGGTCGCACTGTAGCAGGCGGGATCTACGACTGAATTGTCAATCTTGACCTCAACGACCGGGTTATTTCCATTAAGATTCGGCACCATCGTGCAGGGAAGCTCGTCGGTGAAAGTGTAGCTGTACTTCTTGTACGTATTAATGTTGCTTGCAACAGTACCGGCAAGCTGATATTTAATCAGCTGCTCGGAGGCAGAGTCGGCAGCTTTGTTGGCAGCAGTGAAAACGGTTTTATTAACGTCCGTAACAAATTTATCGCCCTTGTCATCCATGACGGCCTTGGTCACTTTAGGGACGCTCTTCTTGGGCTCCGCATTTACATCGGCGCCGCCGACGATGGTGAAAATCGGTGAGGTGAACGCGTCGTCATTACCATTGGTCTTATTGGTACTCTTAGTCGAACCGGGCTGATCGGTCACAAAGAGCCAGTAACCAGCGGGCAGATCGTTGAATTTACCATCGGTAGAGGTTTTCCAGCCAGTGGTCGCGTTAGTTGCAGTCACTTTCTCAAGGGCTTTGGCGATCCTGTCGAGCGTCGTTCCCACGTTCAGATTGGTAGTCTGGTTGGTGCCAGCCTCATACTCAGCCTCGGTCTTAGTCTTAATCCACTTCGCCCAGGCGGCAGCATCATTGATGTTGTTCGGTTTAGAAGGGTCCGTCGTGTCCGAGTTAAATTCCCCGGTCACGGCATCCCTCACTTCATCCGATGCCCACTTAATATCGGACAGCGTCTTCTCATCGGTAGAATCCCAAACATTGGGGCTTGTCTGATCCTGCGTAACCGTAGCGGAGAAAATCTTGATGCCCTTAAAGGTCGTACCCGCGTAGTCGTCATCTTTGATCGTCACATTGCCAATCGTCGTAGCCACAGGCGTACCATCAGCAAACGCCATCGTGACCGGGGCCATGACGCCGCCGAAGCTCAACGCCGCTGTGAGGCCTGCGGTTACTGCCAGGCGTGCGATGTTCTTGCTCATGCTCATCTTCTTTTCCTCTGCTTTCTGCTTGAAGTCCATTTGATCTAAATCTGTCTGTCTGTGTCTTAGCATCTGCTTCGCTACGTCTCGCCCCGCTCTCTGTGGGGCTGCCAGCTACTCTTTATGGCTGCCACCTCCCCGCTTGACCAGGAGCGCGACCACGATGAGCGCGGCTCCGGCGACCGCTGCGGCGGCCGCGGCGTACATTGCCATATCGCCAGTCGAGGGCATAAAGCCTCCGGTGGTAATGCTAGGGGGTGTGCCGGTGGGCACGTTGATGAGCGACGCCTCCAGGCTGCCCGTCGACCCGTCCGCGCTGTCGGCGCGCAGGGGCGACTCGGCCGTGATGGTGAGCTTAGGCTTGGCAGCGGCCACCTGGTCGACGTCCAGGCCCTCGGCCTTGACCGTCACGGAGCGCGTGCCCTCGAAGGCGGTGTAGCCCTTGGGCGCCTTGAGCTCGCGGATCTCCAGCTTGCCAGAGTCCACGCCCGAGACGGTCACGTGGCCGTCCTCGCCCGTGGTGACGGTGGCCTTGCCCTCCGCATCCCACGTGCCGTCGGCCGCCAGTGTGCGGCCGCGGTCGTCGGCGATGCTCAGGACCGCCCCGGCAAGCGGCTTGTCGCCGTCGCTGCCGCGCTTGGTGAGTGCGAGATCCCAGGTGTAGGCGCACGCGTCGTCGCTCGGCGTGCGGGTGAAGCCGGCGTCGCCGGACTGGTCGGCAAAGGGAGAGCGCGGGTAGCGCAGGTAGACCTCGTTGGGGTTGCCCTTCGCGATGCCGTGGTTGCACGCGCTACTGAGCGGCGCATTGTACACGGCGACCACGCGAGCGCCCGCGGTGAAGGCGTCGGCCCCGCCGAGCGCGGCGATGAGGTCGCCGGTGCGCACGGTGAAGGTCTTGCCGTCAGCCGCTACCTTGGTGGCGCACTGGGCCGTGATGTCGGTCCAGCCCTTCGCGGGCTCGGTGCCGGCGCGTCCGTCCTTGCCGGCCGAGACGGCGTCGAAGCCGCCGTCCGCGCCCGCCGCCACGTACACACGCATGCTCGCGGCCACCTTGGAGGGGTCGAGCCCCGCGCTCATGGTGTCGACGAACCGCACCGTATAGGTGTCGTAGGCGGTGAGCCCGGCCGGGACCGTGGCCGAGAGGCGCCAGTACAGGTCGTCGGCGACCGTGGCGTCGGCGGCCTTCTGCCATGCGGCGGTGCTGTCCTCCAGCACGTGCTTTTGGACCTTGGGCGTCGCGGCCTTGGGCTTGACGGTGACGGCGCTGCCGCCGACCAGGGCCATGATCGGCGCGGTGCCGGCCTCGTTTTGGGAGATGGCGTCGTCTTTGGCGACGATGAGCCAGTAGCCACAGGGCAGCTCGGCCGTCGTGCCCGCGTTAAGGGCCACGGACACGGCGCCAGAGCTCTGGAGGGAACGAGCGAGCTGTGCGCTCAGCGCGCTCGTAAGGCGGGAATCGGTGTTGAGCCACTCGGCAGCTTCCTGTGCGGTGGTCTGGGAATTGGGCATGCCGGCGCTGTGCAACACAGGCAGCGCGGCGTCGCGCACGGCATCGCTTGCCCGGACAAGGTCGGTGGCGATCTTGGCGTCGTTGTCGTCATCGACGACGTTGGCGTCAAAGATCTGGTAGGCGTCGTAGCTGCGCGCCACGGTGCCTGTCACCGTGATGGATCCGGTCGCGCTCGGCGCGGCCTGCGCGGATGCGGGGAACACAACCGCGCAGGTGCCGATCAAGAGGGCGAGCAGCGCAAACAAGATCGGGAAGGAGCAAACTTTCTTATTCACGACGCTCGCCTCCCTTCGCATTCGCCTTGCGACGAATGTGCATCCAGGCCGCAGCAGCGCAAAGCGCCGCCGCGCCGGCAAGGTACGTCAGAGTGACGCCCGACATACCAGAAAGGGGCAATGAAGTGGAGTAGGTGTTGGTGAAGGTGGGGGTGGAGTCGGGTTTGGTGCCATCGATGGGATTACCGTCGGCGTCAACGATCTTGGTGCAGGCCACATTCGTGGGCTCGATTTTGCCGTTTGTATTGTCCGTCATCGTGACGTCAAATCGATAGACAGACTTGTCATATTTATAGTGCGAGAACAGCGAACCGTCAGTTTTCTCGCGCACATAGTACGTGAAGGTCTTGGAAGCGCCACGGCCCGTGGAGTCGGACGCGAGCTTGTCGAGTTGTTTGAGTTCGTACTCGATCGGCTTGAAGCTCCGGGTCTGGGACTTGCCACCGTCGGCAGTGGGGGTAATCTCGCCCTTGGGGTCAGTCGTAACCGTCTCGGCATTATCGAACTTATCGTTATCCGCAAGCTCGAGCGTGAACTCCTTCATCTCGCCACCCTTAACAACCTTAGTCACCTTGGGAGTCCAAGAGCCCTTGGAGGTGTACGGAGTGTATTTGTTAGTGAAAGTTGCACCACTGGTAAGCGCAACGATAACAGCGTTTTCGCCTTCAGCTGCTACGGTGGCTGCTGATTCTGCTTCTGGCGTTCTTGCGCCAGCGCCGTCATTTTTTACCTTTGTTACCGAAACGCTCCCGACTTTGTAATACGTGTATTTAATGTCAAGCACGTTGTGCGACTTTTTCTCATCCCTCACAACCTCAGGATCAATTTTGTAGATCGTTTTGTCGTAAGTCACGTTCTTGTCCGTGCCCGGAACCTCTACCAAGTAGTAAACAAGATCGTCGTCGGCATAAACTTCACCCAGATCAAAGGTGAGATTTCCATCCCCATCGTTTTTCACCGTATCAACCACCGAGCAGCCATTGAGCTGAAGTTTGCCATTGGAGTCAAAGCTCGGAACTGTATATGAGATCCCGCCTTGTTCGTTAATAATCTTGTTCTGTCTGAGTAGCTGGAAATCGAAGTCATTTCCTTTAAGCGTGCCGTCCTTAAGCACCTTGGAGCCATTGAGCTTCATCTTGGGGTAAACCTTGACTTCTTGAGTGGAGCCAGCGATTACGTCGCCGTTGGTCATGATGCCACCACCGTGGATGTTGGAACTGTTGCCCGTGATATATAACGTAGCCAGCCTTATAGCTTCATTTTGATCTTCAACGAACGGTTCGGACTTTAGGCCAATCATGTACTTGGCCTGGACTCCGTCATACTTACCGATGGTCGTAGGCTGACCGTCAATCGTGCCCGACCAATTTGCAGCACCACCGCCGAGCATCTGGCCCGTTACGGCTGCGATATAGTCAGCGTTATCCGACTTGCGGATAAGGAAGAGGTCCTCATGGCCACGCCTCTTGAAGTCATCGGTAATCTCACCGCCATCAACACTTGGAGGCTGGTCTTCATTCTTACCATTGGTGCCGCCTGATAGATTCTCACCGTTTGCATCGGTGTTTCCGAAAATCGCAATACCATTGGCATCGGTAATCGCCGTCTTGCCGCTCGGGCAGGCTGCGAAGCCACCACCATAGCCCTTAGCCGAGTTTTTGGTAATCAGGGCGTTATATATCTTGAGACGCGCCGAATTAACGCCCTCGTCACTGTTGCCTCCCTGGACAAAAACGCCACCGCCACCCCAGTCATTGGTGGTATTAGTCGTATTGTTAGTTATGTAGGCTTTCTTGCCACTCACACTCACATTAAATACGCCAATGGTAGGCGCAGCGATACGGACGCCGCCGCCCTCAGAGTTTTGCGCCACATTGCTGGCGATGCTTCCACCAGAGAACGAAAACAAGGAGAGAGCCCGATTCCAAGCGCCAGCATAAATACCGCCACCGGCCTCGGCAGAATAGTTACCGGTGATGAAGCCACCGTTAATTGTGAGACTGCCGCTATTGAAGGCAGCAATACCACCGCCGCCGTGACATCCGTTACCAATATGCTTCGTGGAGCCTTCATTTTCGCTGTAGAACTGATAGTTGTTGTTGGTGATGTAACCATCTGAAATGACTACAGTTGAACTAACAGCACAAACACCGGCGCCGTAGCCCGATCGGTCTTTGAGCGTACCGTTACCGGAAATCGTGCCGCCGGTCATATTAACTGTGGATCCGTTAGCGTACACGCCGCCACCATTGGGGGCATAGTTGCCAGCGATTACACCACCAGTCAGCTTAAGAGTCGAGGCGCCACCGTTCGCGTTGGATACCATAATGCCCGCGCCGGCACCCGAAGTTCCCGTAGAGGCACCACAAACGTATCCACCGCTCATGTTGACGGTAGAGCCGTTCTCGGCATAGATGAGGTTGCCGATACGGTCATCCTTCTTTTGTGTGAGTACGCCACTTTCAAAATTGAAGTTGCCGCCATTATAAAGGTTGACGAGCTTTAAACCAGTAGCGTCGGCGTTACCGCACGCCACGATGGCGCCCTTGATATCAGCCTTATACCCTTTAAGGGTCTCGGTTGTACCGGTTCCCTTTGCGACCGATTCGGTTACGTAGTAGGTAAGCTTGGTCGGGATGCTGGAACCGTCGTAATCCATTGAAGCGAGATTGCCGTTATTTACTCCATTAACCATGGTCTCTGTCGGGGCAGCTTGCTGGCCGTCCTTGACGGTCAACGTTGCTCCAGCGGTGATATTGAAGAGAGGCTGATTGGAACTCTCATGCTTAATCTTGCAGCCATTTAGATCCAACGTGATAATACTGCCGCTTTTATTGAGCTGAATTGTCTCGCTGGTAACAATATCTTTCGTAAGCTTAAAGTTGGCAGCGTCGCTCGCCTTCTCCAGCTCAGTTTTCAGCTTTTCCGCGCTATCTATCTCACCGGATGCCGCTTCGGCCTGCTCGCCTTCCGCGACCGCCATTGCAGCATTGTCATCCGACGACTTGCCGTCTTCACCCAGTAGCTCGTCCTCAGGCTGATCCTCAACCTGATTCTGCTCAAGGCCATTTGAAGGATCGGTCTCGCCATTCTCGGCATCATCACTATTCTGGTTCTCGGCATCCCCGTTAGTGGTGTTGTCTACAACAGTAGATTCGCTTGAGGAACCCCCCCCCATCACAGTTTCCTCGGTAGAAGCTGGCTGGGCATCGTTGGCAATGGCCTGCGAGATCGGGGGCATGACGAGCGACAGTACCAAGCTCAACACGGAGGCTCCGCACAAAACGCCTGCCAGTACACGGCGCGTCGCCCTATTACTCTGCTTAGATTTGTCCGAATTCGCTTTCATCGATGTCTCCTCCCCAAGAGACCGCGATCTTGCTCTTTCACTATCAAACGTATCTGCGCAATCTGTAATTGCGCTCGTAAGTGATGCAATTATAACGATTGTTTAAACATCTGAACAGCAAAACCGACATTTTTGTGCAAGTTCTTAATTCTCTTGACAATTGCACGGATTTGCCTTCGTTTATTCGCTATCTATTTTTTGTTTCTGCTGGTAATTTAGTTGCGTATTATTTTTTAATGGCATTAGATTTATTTGCACAACAATTTGCTCAAGAGCAAACATCCTGTGAGCGGTCGAAAATCGACCGTGAGCGGTAGGTCATCAACCGGGATGAATATCCTACCAAATTGATGAGAATATCTTAAACCTATCGGTGGTTAGAAGCGAGATGTTCATACAACCAAATTTGAATTTGCGCGCAGTTTTTAGGTATCAATTCGCCCAAAACGCCTGAGGCCACCGCAAAAGAGCCTGCCCCCTTCTGCGGTGGTTCTTCCCCAGCGCTACAGCAGATGTTCCTCGATAAAGATCGCGATGCCGTCCTCGTCGTTGCTCGCGGTTACAAAGTCCGCGGCGGTACGGGTGGCGTCGCTGCCGTTTGCCATAGCCACGCCCACGCCGGCGTCGGCCACCATGCAGGTGTCGTTGTCCGCATCGCCAAACACGCAGATGTCCTGGAGCTCCATATCGTTGAGCTCCGCCACGCGCACAAGGCCGCGCGTCTTGGACACGCGCGGATCCATGAACTCGTAGAGCCGCTGCGTGGTTTGCAGAGCCGCCGCCTTAACAGTGTCATCGACAAACGTCGACGCCCGCTCAATCACCCGCGGCATTACCTCGGGCGCCATGGTAAACATCACCTTGGGCTGCGGCTCGCGCAAAAACTCGGCAAAATCGACCACCTGGTAGGGCACGCCATCGACGCGCGACAGGTGCTCGACGCACGCGTTGCTCTCGGGCACGCAGAACACGCCGTCTCGGGGGCAGACGGGCGTTGCCGGAAGGTCCGCCATGCGCTTGCAGATGCGCGCGATGGTCTCGCCCGGCAGCGGATAGCTCAGCTCGTTGATGTCGTGTGCGCGGTCGATGACCTCGGCGCCGCCGCAGCCCACGAGCACGTCCACCAGGCCTTCGATGCCCCAGAGCTCGTACATGGCCTCGGTCGCGTGGGCGTCGCGCCCGGTGCACAGGCCAAAGAGCACGCCGCGCTCGCGCAGGGCGCGGATCGCCGCCACGGTGCGCGGGGACACCGTGTGCTGGCTCGTGAGCAGCGTGCCGTCGATATCGCAGAACACGGCTTTGATGTGGCTGAAGGTGGTGTCCATGGGGGCCTTCTGGGTTGTACGGCGGTGTGGGGTGTATTCGCAAACGGCGTACATGGTATACCAAGGCACAGGCGCGGCCCGTTAAAGCAAAAACCACCACAAAGGTGCCTGGCCCCTTTGTGGTGGCCGGACCCGCAGGGTGGCCGGATCCGCAGGATGGCCTGACCCGGGGCGCAAACCATCACAACATTCGACGTTTTTCGGCAAAATCGCGATTTTCATCGAATGTTGTGATGGTTTCTTACCTGTTTCTTACCGCTTTACGGCACGATCCAGATGCCGGCGTCCAAACAGCAGCAGCGCCGCGGGAACCGCCGTCACGACCATGCCTGCCCCCACGAGTGTCCGTTGTACGCCAAATGTCGCCGCCAGCCACGGGGCAATCGCCAGCGGGGCCACGCCGGCGAACATATTGCCAAAGCCCATGACCGAGTTCACGCGACCGAGCTGCTCGAGCGGCGCCGTCGTTTGCACGATCGTGTTGTGGAGCGGGTTGACGATGCCCCAAGCTATGCCCAGGGCGACCTGACCGACGAGGGCCACACCCACGTACGGCGTCCCCACATAGAGCAGGCTTCCCAGGCCCACGGACATAAGTGCCACGAGCAGCGTTTTAAGGTTGACCAGGTGCGGCGGCAAGCGGAGCGCGAGCACGGCACCCAGCACCGCGCCGACACCGCAGGCAGACGAGAGCCAGCCCATCCACTCAACGCCGACGTGCAGGACATCGCGGTAGAAGAACGACTCCAGCGGATCGAAGGCTCCGTAGCCAAAGTTCGAAAGAAAAATGATGCAGAACAGCAGGGCGAGGACGCTGTTGGTGAAGACTGTCTTGATGCTGGCTGCGAAGGTGGCGCGGGCGGACGTGCTGGGGTTGGAGCTTTGTCCCGCACGCTCCCCTTCCTCTGCCGAATCGGCATCCGCATGCCCGGCGACATGGCTGGTCTGCGGCCTAAAGCCCCAACCGACAACGAACGCCAGCACGGTAAAGAGCATCATGAGCACGAACACCGCGCGCGACGATGCAGCCGCCGCGACAAAGCCGCCCAGCGTGGGGCCAACGATGATACTCACGTTTGAAAACATGGCGATGGCGGAGTTGATGTCTTTGAGCTCGACAGGATCGTCGGTGAGGTAGGCCGGATAGGACGTGGCGATGGGCTGGGCAAATCCCATCACAAAGCCCAGGAACACCGCGCCGAGTAGGACGACGCCGGTCGCGCTACCAAAGGCGATGATTGCCGTGCCAGTTGCGAGAGCGCCGACGATGCTCAGCAAGAAATGGCGGCGCGGACCCCATGCGTCGAGCGCAGCGCCACCCGCAAAGGAACCCAGGATCACGAAAACGTTCATGAACAGGACGGCCAGCGACGTCGCGACGACCGAGGCATCGTCCGCATAGGTAAGCGTTCCGATGACGCCGATAAAATAACTGGTCTGAAACCCGGTGTAGATGAGGAAGCGCATTGCCACCAGGCGTTTAGCCTGCACGGACAGCGATGATTGAGGCTTTGAGAAAAGAGATGCGAGCATGGAGACTCCTTGTTTCATACGAATACGGGCGGTGGGCATTCGCCACCGTCTGTCAAATCAATCTATCCGCATGAAACATTAAGGACGCATCAGGACCCTTCTCTCCGTTTTTCGCCCGTCATGAACTACTTGGTAGATTGTAAGGCATGTCCCACACATCTACCAAAGCAAAAACCACCACAAAGGTGCCTGGCCCCTTTGTGGTGGTTGCGACGTTTACGCTGGTTGAGACTTGGCTAGGCCAGGTCGGCGCCGTTGGTGGCGATGACCTTCTTGTACCAGAAGAAGCTGTCCTTGCGGCTGCGGGCGAGCGTGCCGTTGCCGTCGTTGTCCTTGTCGACGTAGATGAAGCCGTAGCGCTTCTTCATCTCGCCGGTCGAGGCGCTCACCAAATCGATGCAGCCCCACATGGTGTAGCCCATCAGGTCCACGCCGTCCTCGATGGCAATCTCCATCTGCTTGATATGCTCGCGCAGGTAATCGATGCGGTAGCCGTCGTGAATCGCACCGTCCGCCTCGACCTCGTCCACCGCGCCCAGGCCGTTCTCGACGATCATCAGCGGCACCTGGTAGCGGTCGTAGACCTCCTCCAGGTAGTAACGCAGGCCCTCGGGGTCGATCGCCCAACCCCAATCGCTCTTCTTGAGGTACTCGTTGCCGGCGCCACCAAAGATGTTGCCCTGCTCCAGCAGCACCGGGTCAGCCGTGGCCGTGGCGCTCATGTAGTAGCTAAAGCTGTAGAAGTCGACCTTGCCGGCGGCCAGCGTGGCGGCGTCCTCGGGCGAAACCTCCACGTGCACGCCTTCGCGGCGCCACACGCTGGGCGCCCACGAGGGATACGCACCGCGCACCTGCACGTCGCCGCAGTAGAAGTTCATCTCGCGCTGCTGCTTTTGTGCGGCCAGAACGTCTGCCGGATTGCACGTGTGCGGGTAGCAGGCGTTGCCGGCGATCATGCAGCCGATCTTGTTCTGGGGATCGATCTGATGGCCCATGGTGACGCACTTGGCGCTCGCCAGGAACTGATGGTGCAGGGCATCGAAGCGCGCCTGCGGGTCGTCCCAGTCGCAGTCGCCAAAGGCCATGGGCGTGTCGGTTGCCTCGGGCACCATGCCGCCGCCCATCACGCCGCCAAAGCCGCCCATGAGCAGGCAATTGATTTCGTTAAAGGTGAGCCAGTAGCGCACCAGGCCCTTGTACTCGGTCATGACGGTGCGGGCGTAGTTGAGGTAGAAATCGATGAGCTTGGGGTTCTTCCAGCCTCCGTAGTTTTTGGACAGACCATAAGGCAGCTCATAGTGGCTAAGGGTGACCATGGGCTCGATGCCCTGCTCCTGACAGGCCTGGAACACACGGCGGTAGAACTCGATGCCGGCCTGGTTGGGCTCGGCCTCGTCGCCGTTGGGGAAGATACGGCTCCAGTTGATGGACATGCGGTAGCACTTAAAGCCCATCTCGCCAAAAAGCTTGATGTCGTCGAGATAGTGATGGTACATGTCCACGGCCTCGTGGCTGGGATAGTGGTACTGGGGCAGAATGCCGTCGGTAATGTGGCGCGGCTCGGAGACCGTGCCGCCGGTCATGATGTCGGGAACGCCGAGGCCCTTGCCGTCCTCGTTGTATCCGCCTTCGCACTGATTGGCGGCAGTGGCACCGCCCCACAGAAATCCATCGGGAAAAGCCATGTTGGCTCCTTTCGTACGTGTTGGGATGTTGCGTGGACGCCGAAGCGGCGTCCACGAGGTAATTTGCGTCCCGATCGGAGTTCGCGTTGAGTCGGCCGCCACGAAACCGGCCCATCTACTACGTTTAGTCGTGAACCCCCGACCACGCCGCAATTGTCAAAAATAAAACCGCAGGTAGACGGCTTGGCGGTTTTCGAAAAACCACCGTGTGGTTGGCCCCTACCACTTAAACGTAGTAGATAGGCCGGTTTCGTGGCGAGGCATGTTGCGGGACGCGCACGGACCGACCCATCGAAACTATGCCGGCTTAAGATATGCGGACGGAGCTGACGGAGACGACGTTTGCCCAGATAAAACCGACCAAAATAAACCTGTCCCTTATTGGCAGGTTCAAAACCATGCCGGTTTACGGGGCAGAACCAGTGCCCCTTGAGCATGCCAGAAACGGCAAGGACAAAACCGCAGGTAGGAGGCTTGTCAGTTTACGGAAAAACGGGGTATGGTCAGCACTCACCGTTTCAGCCCCGTAATCCGGCATGGTTTTGATTTTGAGCAGTCGCTCGGACGAGCGCATGGCATCTAGCCCCTTTGAAAAAAACCGGCGGGGCGCTCCCCCCCCCCGCCGGCTTGGTACCGAGTCTTTGTCGTTTGGGCTACTTGGCAGCCTCGGGCTTGTAGGTGGCAAACTCGATCGCAAAGCCCACGGCGGCACCCACGAAAGAGGCAACGATAGCCCAGATCATGTGGTTGATGCCGTTAACACCGGAGGGGTCGATGAAGGACAGCCAGTTGAAGACGCCCAGACCACCGGACATGTACACCACGGCGCCGGAGAGACCAATGATGAGGCCGCCCACAGCAGAACCGATGCTGGCGTTGATGAAGGCCTTCTTATCGGGCAGGGCGACACCGTAGATAGCGGGCTCGGTGACACCAAAGAAGAAGGCGGAGATCATGGCCGGCAGCGCGATACCGCGGAACTTCTCGTCCTTGTTCTTGAGATACATGGCGAAGAGCACGGCGCCCAGCGAGAAGGAGTGGGCGATAACGGAGCCCAGGATGTAGTCGTGGCCCAGAGTGGACAGGTTGACCAGCGCGATGGGCACGAGCGACCAGTGGAAGCCAAAGATGACCAGGCACATCCAGAAGGCACCAACGAGGGTGCAGCCCAGGAGGGAGCCGATCATGGGCAGGCCAAACAGCAGCGCGAAGAACTCACCAAGCAGGTTGGTGATGAGCGTGGCGATGGGGCCAATGACCAGATAGCCAAGGGTGACGGTAACGGTGACGACGATCAGCGGGGTGAAGAACATCTTCATAGAAGCGGGCATCCACTTCTTAACCCAGTGCTCGAGGGTGGAGCCAAACCAGACCATGAGCAGGATGGGGATAACGGAGCTGGTGTAACCCGAGGCAGGCATGATGAGCGGCAGGCCCAGGAACGTGGTGTACCAAGAGAAGGTGCCAGCAAAGCCGAGCTCGACGGAGCCGACAACCTCGCCCGAGGTCAGGGCAACCATGGTGGGATACACCAGGGCAAAGGCGATGGCCATGCCGTTGAACTCGCTCATCTTGAACTTCTTGGCCGCGGTAAAGCCAAGCACCACGGGCAGGAAGTAGAACATGCCGTCAGCGACGGTGTAGAGCAGCGTGTAGGCGCCGTCGTTGGCAAAGCTCGGGACCAGGAAGGTAGCGAGCGCCAGCAGGCCCTTCATGATACCGGCAGCGGCGAAGGTGCCGAGCATGGGGGCGAAGATGCCCGAGATGAGGTCGATGATCACATCGGTAACGCCCTTGGGAGCGGCATCGTCGTCATCGGCGTCGACGGCGCCGCCGTCGCTAAAACCGCCGGCCTTGAGAACGGCGTCGTAGACGTCCTCGACGATGTTGCCCACAACAACCTGGTACTGGCCGTTGGCGTGCATGACCTTGATGACGTTGGGCAGCTCGGAGATTGCCTCGTCATTGGCCTTCGACTCGTCCTTGAGCTTAAAACGAACACGGGTAATGCAGTGTGCGACGCATTTGACGTTGGACTTGCCGCCAACCAGCTCTACGATCTGGGCAGCAAGATCGTCGTATTTACCTGCCATGATCTGTCCTCTCTTTTCCAAATTTCGACAAAAATATCCCCTACCGCGAGCCGGTACCTTGCCCGCAGTTAGAAACCAAAAAGAATTGTTGCGATTGCCGCCGGGCTGGCGGCTTTACTCACTCGGTCTGCGAAGCCGATCGCAGACGGTTGATATGCATCATCAGATACAAGAGCTCCTCGTCCGAGCAGCTCTGCTTGAACTCTTTCTCGAACACGCGGTTGATGGCGTACGCACACTGGTAGGCCTCGGGAAAATCGCGGGCGGCCTGCATAAACAGTGAGGAGTTCTCGGTCTGCGTGCAGCTGCCCTTAACAAGGCGGCGAACCAAAAAGCGCAGGTGCGCAAGAAAGCGAATGTAGCAGTACGACGCCGTGTCGAGCGAGCAGCCGAGCTGCTTTTCCACGGAATGGGTTACCTCGTCAAGCACGCGGGTGCTCTTCATGATGAAGTCCATGTCCTTGGCGCGGCCCATGCCGTCGACCTCGGCGTTAACGATGTGGAGCGCGATGCTCGTGGCCTCGTTCTGACCCAGCTTGGCGCCGGTGTGCTTTTGCACGATGGCGAGCGCGGCCTGACCGATTTCGAGCTCACGCGGGTAGATGAAAGCCACCTCATGCTCGAGCGGGTTGGGAGCGCTGATCTGGTCGTCGTCGCGCTGAACGGCAAACTGCAGGTGATCTGCCAGGATAAAGGGCAGGCCACCGGACAGCTTGCAACCAAGCTGCTGGGATGCGAAGCAGGCAATGTCGCTTGCCGCGAGCAGAACGTCGTCGGGAAGTGTGCCGACCATATCCTGCAGGCTCTCGGGAACGTTATAGAATTTGCGCTGGATGAGCGACTCATCGACAAGCTCGTAGGGCATCTCGTGAAAACCGATGCCCTTGCCAAAGACAACAACCTCTCGGCCGTCATCGCTGGCGGCGAGAGCAACGTTATTGTTGATCTTCTTTAAAATGAGCATGAAAAAACTCCTCGGACATCGGCGCTAGACGACGGGGCGATATTCCTCGTCTTCTATTATGCGCAAGTGATGCCTCCCGAGGAGTAACAAACTTGTGAGCACGTGGGCGATTGTAGGATGAAACTTGCATGCAGCGTAAGCCCCATTGGTGCGAAAGTCCGCTGAACGGTAGGAAATCGCCTGTAAACGGCAAAACCACCACAAAGGTGCCTGGCCCCTTTGTGGTGGTTTTGGCTGATGCCCCGATGTTACTCGCGCGGGGTGCCGTAGGGGTTGTACAAATCTGCAAGAGCAAATGTGCCGGTAGTAGCATCAAAGTCGAGTTCGAGCACACAGCAGTTGCCAATGCGGTGCTTCATCTTGAGCGGCTCCACGCCCACGCCGCGCATGACCTGAGCCGCTGCGGCGCCATGGCTCACGCACAACACGCTCTCATGTCCAGGGCGCTGCATGAACTCGGTGATGGTCGCCATCATACGCTCGCGAAACTCGACTTCGCCCTCGCCGTCATACTGCTTGTAAAAATCGCCGTACGGCAGGCGCGGATTCAAATCCTCGCTCGCGCCCTCAAATTTGCCAAAGTTCCACTCCTTAAGGCCCTTGACGCGCTCGTAAGGCTGACCGGGGAACGCAAGCTCAAGCGTGTCGCACGCACGCTCGGACGTCGAACTGTACGCATGGTCAAACGTAAGGCCACGCCCTCGCAGGGTCGCACCGACAGTTTTAGCCTGCTCGATTCCCAGCTCGGTGAGCGGCGAGTCACACCAGCCCTGCTTGCGACGAAGCAAGTTAAAGAGCGTTTGACCGTGACGCATAAAGTACAGTTTTGACATGAGGCCTCCGTGATCGCAATCGTTTGTCAGCGATTATGACACCTTGAGCTAACTTTAAGTCAAAGCTTTTTTGCAAAAACCACCACAAAGATGCCTGTCCCTTTTTGGCATGTTATGGCAGCGCAGCGAGCCGGTTCCAAGTGCCCCAGGTCGCCCCGAAAGAGGAGCGACGCGTACTTTGGTACGCGAGCGACGGCTTGAGGGGCGAGATGGGGTGCTTGGGGCCGGCGCAGCGTCAAGCCTTAAAGGTGATCTTGGATAAGATCGCAGATGGCTCGGGCGTCGTTGATGTTGATGGCTCGGGTCGCAAAGCCGGCGTCGAAGGCCTGACGCGCCAGGGCCTCGTTGCAGGCAAGGGCCAGCGTGTGACCGTCGACCAGATCGAGCGAGCTCTTGCCGCGCAGACGGTCGACACCGGAGCGCGCCACCACGATGTTGTCGAAGCCCTCGGTCTTGTAGCCCTCGATGATCACCACGTCAACATCGTTGTAGCGCGACAGCAGCTCGCGCGCGAGCATCTCGTCCTCCTCGCGCGTATCGGCGTACTCCGCCCAGCGCGTGGCGCAGATGAGTCCCACGTGCTTGGATCCGGCCTGGTGATGGCGCCACGTATCCTTAGCGGGCACATCGATATCAAAGCCATGATGCCCATGATGCTTGAGCGAACCTACGCGCAGGCCGCGGCGTGTGAGCTCGGCGATGACCTTCTCGACGAGTGTGGTCTTGCCCGAGTTTTGGTAGCCGATAAACGCGATCGCGGGAACGGCCGGTGCCGGAGCTGCGGGCGCAACGGCGACGGGTGTGCCCGCGGGTGCATTGCCCGCGGCTCCCACGGCCTCAACAGTAGCGGCCTGGCGTTCGGCACGATCCCACACGCCCGAGCGACCGCCCTCCTTGTGCAGCAGGCGCACGTCGACGATCTCCATGCCGCGATCGACGGCCTTGCACATGTCATAGATGGTCAGACACGCGGCACTCGCGCCGGTCAGGGCCTCCATCTCAATACCCGTCTTGCCCGTCACACCAGCTGTAACCAGTACGTGAAAGCCAACCTGCCCGTCCACGCGCGCCGGCGCCCAGCCCTCGGGCACGTCCTCGGCCGGCGTCCCCGCCGGAGCGATGGGCGCAATGTCGCACTTGCTCTTGGTAATGAGCAGCGGATGGCACATGGGGATGATGTCGCTCGTGCGCTTGATGGCCATGATGCCCGCCACGCGCGCACAAGCAAGCACATCGCCCTTTTTAGCGCGGTCCTGCAGCACCATGGCCTGCGTCTCGGGATGCATGAGGATGGTGCCCTCGGCGATGGCAATGCGATGGGTCTCGGCCTTGTCGGACACGTCCACCATACGCACCTCGCCCTTGGCGTCCACGTGCGTGAGCTCGTCGCGACGGGCGTCACGGGCGGGCTCGGTGGCAGCACCGGCAGTCGGCTGCGCGGACGCGTCGGCGTTGCCAGCATTCGCCGCAGCCGTGACTTTGTGGGCAGACATCGCGGCCCTGCGAGCGGCCTTGGTGGCATCGGCGTACCTGCTCTTGGCCATATGATCATCCTCCGATTTGGGACATAAATCGTTGCGTGCCCTCAATTATCGCGTGTTCCTGCGGTTTGTGGGCCACAGCATCGCGCCAAATCGAAAGTACCTGCATATCATCACCACGGCGCAGCGCCTCACGCACCGAATACTCGGCATCGCTGAACAGGCACGGACGCACGTTGCCATCGGCCGTCAGGCGCAGACGGTTGCAGTTCGCACAAAAATGATTGGACATGGCGCTGATGAAGCCGACCGTTCCCGCCGCACCCGGAAAGCGCCAGTAGCGCGCAGGGCCCGCGCCGGCAGGAGCGTCGTTGATGTCGAGCGGCTCGAGGTCGCCCAGTCCCACCGCGGCGGCCCCGGCATTGATGCGCGCCCGCAGCTCGTCGCTCGGCACGGTATCGCTCGCGTCCCACAGCTCGGGATTGAGCGCGGGCGCATGCGGGTCCACAGCGCAATGCGAGCTCGTGCGCTCGTCGCCAATGGGCATGTATTCGATAAAGCGCAGGTGGATGGGGCGGTCGAGCGTGAGCCGCGCAAGGGCCGCCACATCCTGGTTGAGTCGGCGCACCACAACGCAGTTGACCTTAACGGGCTCAAAGCCCCAAACCAGCGCCGCGTCGATGCCGGCCATGGTCTGCTCGAGCCGACCCAGGCGCGTGATCTTTCCAAACAGCAAGGGGTCGAGCGTGTCGAGCGAGATGTTGACGCGGTTAAGCCCCGCGTCTTTGAGCTGCGGCGCCAGCTTGGGCAGCAAGGCGCCGTTGGTGGTAAGCGAGATGTCCTCGATCTGCGGAATCGCGCGGATGTCGCGAATAAGCGGAATGATACGGCGGCTGACCAGCGGCTCGCCGCCCGTCAGGCGCACGCGGCGAATGCCCTCCCCCGCTACCAAGCGCACAAAGCGGGCGATTTCCTCGGCGCTGAGCAGCTCGTCGTGCGCGCGGGGCGCCACGCCATCGGCCGGCATGCAGTAAATGCAGCGGAAATTGCACTTGTCGGTAACGGCAATGCGCAGGTAGTTGATATCGCGGCCAAAGCCGTCATGTTGCACGTGCCCGTCCACGCAGCCTCCCCTCACGCGGCGTTTTATTCTTCGGAAAACATAATACCCCACGGGAGAATCATGCCGACACCCGTACGACAGGACAGGTCGCTTTGAGCAAAACGGACTTTCCAAGCCCATCCTCAGCACGCAAACCATCACAACATTCGATGCTTTTCCCGTTTTTGGCAAAAAACGTCGAATGTTGTGATGGTTTGAGGCGAGGTGAAGAGCACGGAGAGGTCAAAGCATCGTGCTCGAACGGGTTAATCCAGCTCTTTTAAGCCATGCGCGAGCTGCCAGTATTCGCCGTGCTGAGCGAGCAGCTCTTCGTGCGTGCCGCGCTCGATGATGCGGCCGTGTTCGAGGACCATGATGGCATCGGCGTCGCGGACGGTGGACAGGCGGTGCGCGATCATAAACGTGGTGCGTCCGCGCATGATGCGGTCCATACCGCGCTCGATGAGCTTTTCGGTACGCGTGTCGATGGAGCTCGTGGCCTCGTCCAAGATGAGCACCGGCGGGTCGGCAACGGCCACGCGTGCGATGGCGAGCAGTTGGCGCTGGCCCTGCGACAGGTTGGCGCCGTCGGCCGTGACCGGCGTGTCGTACCCTCTAGGCAGGCGGCGGATAAACGAATCCGCGCAGGCTGCCTCGGCAGCGGCGCGCACCTCCTCGTCGGTCGCGTCGAGCTTGCCAAAGCGGATGTTCTGCGCAATGGTGCCGCTAAACAGGTGCGTGTCCTGCAGCACAATGCCGAGCGACCCACGCAGACTGGCCTTGGCAATGTGCTTGACATCGATGCCGTCGTACGTGATCTCGCCGTCATCGACCTCGTAAAAGCGGTTGATGAGGTTGGTGATGGTCGTCTTTCCGGCGCCCGTCGAGCCCACAAACGCGATTTTTTGCCCCGGCTTGGCAAACAGGTTGAGGTCCGTGAGCACACGGGTGCCCGGCACGTAGGAAAAGTCCACGGCATGGAAGCGCACGTCGCCGGCAAGCGGGACCAAGCCGCACGTGAGCTCGGTACCGTCGGCAGCCACCGCACGGCCCGACTCATCAACGGCAGCCACATCATGCAAGTGCCCGTACGCGCCCACGCCCTGGCCCTCGGGAATCTTCCACGCCCACGAGGCGTCGCCCGTCTGCACCAGCTCCACGCAGCCCTCGTCCACCTCAGGCTTAAGGTCCATCGCGGCAAACAGACGCTCGGCACCGGCCAGCGCATTGAGCAAGAAGTTGCCCAGCTGCGTAAACTGGTTGATGGGCATGGCGGCCTGGCGTACGAAGACCAGATAGCTCGCAAGCGCACCTACGTCGGCGAGTCCCTTGATGCAGAGCATGCCGCCCGCCACGGCGACGATGGCGTAGTTGGCATAGCCGATCACCACGGTCATGGGCACCATCGAGTTGGCGTAGGCTTGCGCGGCGCCACCGGTGCGGCGCAGTTCTTGGTTGCGCACGTCAAAACCAGCCACGTTGGCCTGTTCGTGATTAAAGACCTTGATGACCTTTTGGCCCGAGACCATCTCTTCGATATATCCGTCCAAATCGCCCAGCGACGCCTGCTGAGCGGCAAAAAAGCGCTTGGAACGCATGCCCGAGTAGCGCGCGTACAGCACAATGGCCGCGTCGCACACGAGCGTGATAATCGTGAGCTGCCAGTTGAGGATGATGAGCATAGCCGTGGTGCCGACCATTTGGATGCTCGCCTGAATCACGTTGGCAAAGCTGTTGTTGAGCGCCTCGGAGACGGTGTCGACGTCGTTGGTAAAGAAGCTCATGATGTCGCCCGAGCGCGTGCTGTCAAAATAACTGAGCGGCAGCGTCTGGATGTGCGCGAACAGGTCGCGGCGGATATCGGATACCACGCGCTGGGCCGCACGCACCATAATTTGCGAGTAGCCCAGAGCGGAGGGTACGCCCACGGCGTAGATGATCGCCGTCAGGATGACCTGCTTGGCGAGCAGTTCCTCCCCGCCCGTGGCCAAACCGTTAACGATGGGGCGCACCATGTAGGTGCCGGCGAGGCTCGCGATGGCGGCGACGGAGGCGAGCACGCCCACCGCGAGCAACGAGAACTTGGCATGCCCCATGTAGGAGAGCAAGCGACGCACAGTGCGCTTGAGGTCGGCAGGGCGTGCTTGGGCTGCGGTCTTAGGCATGGCGCTCACCCCCTTCCAAAGGCGATCCGCTGGAGGCGAAGGAAAACGGATCATTCGTGCGGTCATCATCGCTGCCGTCACCGGTGTCTGCGTTCCCCGCGAACTCCATCTGCGAGGCATAAATCTCCTGGTAGATGTTGTCGCCCGCCAGCAATTCCTCGTGCGTGCCCTCGCCGTGGACACGACCGTCGTCCAACACCACAATGCGATCGGCATCCATGACGCTCGCGATGCGCTGGGCGATGATGAGCACGGTCGTATTGGGAATCCGAGCGATGTGTTCGCGAATCTTAGCGTCGGTCGCCATATCGACCGCGCTGGTGGAGTCATCAAAAATGAGCACGCGTGGATGCTTGAGCAGCGTGCGCGCGATGCACAGGCGTTGCTTCTGGCCACCCGAAACACCGGCGCCGCCTTGGCCCAACTCGCCGTCCAGCCCGCCGATGCGATCAAGGAACTCGTCCACGCACGCCGCACGGCAAGCCACGAGGAGCTCATCGTCCGACGCCTGCGGATTGCCCCACTGCAGGTTCTCGCGCACGGTGCCCGTGAACAGCACATTCTTTTGCAGCACAATGCCCACGGCGTCGCGTAGGGCCGCAAGGTCGTAGTCGCGCACGTCGTGTCCGCCCACAAGCACGGTGCCCTCAGTGGCGTCGTACAGGCGCGCAATCAGCTGTACAAGCGAGCTCTTGCCCGAGCCCGTGCCGCCGAGGATGCCCACCGTTGAGCCGCTCTCGATGCGAAGGTCGATATGCTCGAGCACATCCTCGGCTGCATCCGCGCGGTATTTAAAGGAAACGTCGCGAAACTCGATACTGCCGTCCGCTGGCGCCGCAGTCGCGAGGTCTCCCGCAGGGTTGGCGATAAAGGGCTCTTCATCGAGCACCTCCGCGATACGGCCCACACTCGTGAGAGCGCGCGTGAGCAGCAAAAACACGTTGGAAATCATCATGAGCGAGTTCATGATCAGCAGCACGTAGCTCATAAAGCCCGTGAGCGAGCCCACGCCCAAGCGACCTTCGATGATCATGCGGCCGCCAATCCACAAGATCGAGAGCGCAGCCACGTACATCGAGAGTTGGAACACCGGCAGGTTGAGCACGGCGGTGCCGAAGGTCTTGGTCGCCGTGCCGGCGAGCTCGGTATTGACGGTGTCGAACTTGTCACACTCGTGCTCGGCGCGCACGTAAGCCTTCACGGCGCGCACGGCGGTAAGGTCCTCTTGCACCACGCCGTTGAGGTGGTCCATCGAGGTCTGGAGTTGGCGGTAGAGCGGGCTCACGCGCACGGTAATGATACCGAGCACGATGGCGAGCATCGGCAGAATGACGGCAAAGACCGCCGCGAGCTCGCGCGAGAGCGCAAAAGCGTAGACGAGGCCCATGACCAGATTTACCGGCCCGCGCACCATGGGGCGGAAGCCGTTACCTACGGCGTTTTGAATCACGGTGATGTCGGTGGTCATGCGAGTGACAAGCGAGCTGGCGTCGTAGTTGTCCAGATTGCCAAAAGCGAGCGTCTGGATCTTGCGATACTCCGCCTCGCGCAGGTTAGCGCCCAGCCCCGAGGCGACGCGAGCAGACGTGCGTGCATAGCCCAAGCCAAGTACCAGCGAACATGCGGCGCATACCAACATATACGTGCCCTGCAACAGCATGTAGTTGATGTCGCCCGCGGGCACGCCCACATCGATGATATTTGCCATGATGACCGGGATAAACAGCTCGAGCGCCGTCTCGGCCGTCACAAAGAGCACGCCGAGTATGGCATCGCGGCGGTATGTCCCCAGATAGGAAAACAAAATCTTGAGATTGCGCACGCAGATTCATCCCCCATCAAACGTTGTTCGCAAACCCACGTATTATGGCGCGCCGTGCGGCGGTGTCAAGTGATGCGAAATCGATTTCTGCAAGGCTAGTGCAGGCGCCATGCTCACAGGGCGCACGTCCGTATTCAATTAGAAATGAACGCGAGCGTGACTTTTTCGCCCCACTGCCGACACAAACCTTGACTCTACAATCGTTGTAGGGTTTTCACTACACTGGTACGTAAACGACCCAAGCCAGAAAGTGCCCCGCCCATGGAACACGACCTCACACGCGGCAATGTCCTCAAGACCATCGCGGTCTTTGCCCTGCCTTATATGCTCTCGTACTTTTTGCAGATGCTCTACGGCATGGCCGACCTGTACATGATGGGGCAGTTCAGCGGCGCCGCCGGCATCACCGCCGTAGGCAATGGCGCGCAGACGCTCTATATCATTACCGTGACGCTCGTGGGCCTGGCCATGGGAACGACGGTTATCGTCGGCCACGCCGTGGGCTCGCGCCGGTTTGACCGCGCCGAGACCGCCATCGGCAATACCATCACGCTCTTTATGGGTGTCTCGGTGGTACTGGCCGCTGTCCTGCTCGCGCTTTGCCCGCAGATCGTGGCGCTCATTGGCACTCCCGCCGAAGCCGTCGAAGGCACTGCCGCCTACCTGCGTATCTGCTTTATCGGCATTCCCTTTATCGCCGCGTACAACATTCTTTCGGCCATCTTTCGCGGGCTGGGCGATTCGCGCTCGCCCATGTACGTAATTGGCGTGGCATGCATCATCAACATCGCGCTCGATTTTCTGTTTATCGGCCACATGGGGCTCGGCCCCGTGGGCGCGGCGCTCGGCACGGTGACCGCGCAGACGGCCAGCGTTGCCCTCGCGCTCGTGTGGCTCAAGAGCCGCCGCACGAACATCCACGTTAAGCGCAGCGACCTGCGCCCCCAGCCCGAGGTGCTCGGTAGCATTCTTAAGATCGGCGTGCCCGTGGCCGTGCAGGACGGCTGCATCCAGGTGGCGTTTATGTTCATCACCGTCATCGCCAACCACCGCGGTCTGGTCGACGCCGCCGCCGTGGGCCTGGTCGAAAAGATGATCAGCTTTTTGTTCATTGTGCCGAGTTCCATGGGCGCTACCGTCAGCGCGCTCACGGCGCAAAATGCCGGCGCGGGCAAGGGCGATCGCGCGCGTCAGGTACTCAAGGACGCCATGACCATCTCGGTGGTGTACGGCTGCCTGATCACGGTGCTGATGTGGCTGGTGGCGCCGGCGTTTATCGGCTTTTTTGCCAAGGACGCTGCAGTAGTCGCCGCCGGTACCGGCTATATGCGCAGCTATATTTTCGACGCGATCTTTGCCGGCATCCACATTTGCTTTAGCGGCTTTTTCGCTGCGTATGGCAAGAGCTACATTGGCTTTGCGCACAACGTGCTGGCCGTGGTGCTCATTCGCGTGCCCGGCGCATGGCTGCTGTCGAACGCCTATTCCGACACGCTGTTCCCCATGGGCATCGCCTCGCCGTGCGGGTCGATTCTGTCGGCGGGCATCTGCGTGATTGCATTTACCGTGCTCAACCGGCGCGGGGCTTTTGACAAGCTGGTGGCGTAGCGGGGCGACGCGGGCCTAGCGCCTCTCCCCTGTTTTTACCGAAAGGAGTGGTCCTGTGACCGACATGCCAAGTGAACACACCGAGGGCCTGCTCCGCATTGGCGAGGTGGCGCGCCTGCTCAATTTAAGCGTGGGCACACTGCGTCATTACGAGCAGATGGGGCTGTTGGAGCCGGCATATGTCGATCCGGCAAGTGGGTACCGCTACTACGGATCGCGGCAGCTCTCCACCCTCAACACCATCGGCAACCTGCGCGTTCTCGACTTGCCGCTGGCGCAGATTCGCGAGTTTGTCACTACGCGCGATATGGATTTGATACAACGGCAACTGACCAAGCAACAGGAGTTAATTGAGCACAGGCGGCGTGAGTTGGAGCGCATGTCGCGCAAGATTGACCAGCGGCTTGCCTTGCTTCATGGCGCTTTGAATGCTGATCTCGACACCATTAGCGAAATCGAGGAACCCGAACTTCGCTGCGCCACGCTGCACGAGCGCGTCAATCCCACCGACGCCTATTCGCTGGGATGGCATATCCGCCAGCTTCAGCAGGGGCAGCACGAAACCTTTGCCTATCTGGGCAATCTGGGTGTGGGCATCGCGCCCGAACGCCTCGCCGCCGGCGACTTTGATGGCTACGACGAGGTCTTCCTGCTGCTCGATGACACCGATGATTACTTGGGCGACGTTGAGACGCGACCTGCCGCGCGCTGCCTGACCATAAGCTTCCGCGGCACGCACGGGCAAGCAGCCCCGCGCTATAAGCAGCTGCTCGGCTATATGCGCGAGCACAACCTGGCGCCCACCGGGCCTTCGCGCGAGATCGCCCTTATCGATGACATCATCAGCGACGACCCGGCAACCTACGTAACGCAGATCACGGTGCCGGTTGCCCCAGCAAAGTAAGAACCGCCCGGAAGGCATCGTGCTTCCGGGCGGATCTTCACTTTGGTTATCGATGCGCTAAGCCCGGGGCACCTCGCCAGTAGCCAAGATCCGCTCGAGCGCATCCTCGTCCAGTACGGGCACACCCAGCTGCTCGGCTTTGGTGAGCTTGGAGCCTGCTTTGGGGCCGGCGATCAGATAGCTCGTCTTCTTTGAAACACTGCCCGAAACCTTGGCGCCGAGCACCTTGAGCGCCGCGCCCGCCTCGTCGCGGGTGCGGTTGACGAGCGTGCCGGTGAGCACGAAGGTCAGACCCGCGAGCGGTTGTGCATCGGCGAGCTCGCCCGCCACGCCCGCGTCGGCTGCGGCTTGTGCATGCGCGGCGCCCAAGTCGACCTCGAGCGACAGGCCCGCCTGGCGCAGGCGCTCCAGCACGGCAAGGTTTTCGGGCACGGCCAGGAACTGCTTGACGCTCGCCGCAATCTTGGGACCGATGCCCTCGCACTCGGCGATGTCCTCTTCGCTCGCCAAGATGAGCTTGTCGATCGACAGAAATCGCTCGGCGATGACCTCGCCCACACTCTTGCCCACGTGGCGGATACCCAGGGCAAACAGCACGCGACCGAGTGGCTGGCTCTTGGACTTGTTGAGCTCGGCGATGATTTTCTCGGCCGTCTTGAGTCCCACCGGGATGGGGTCGCCCTTCTTGACGCCCTTTTTGCTGTTGGAGCTGGCATAGGTGCGGCCCGTGTCCAGTCCGGCGATGTCGTCCACCGTGAGCTGGTAGAAGTCCGCGACGTCGTGAATCAGCCCGGCGGCGATCATCTTGTCGACGATCTCGTCGCCTAGGCCATCGACGTCCATACAGCCGCGGCTCACCCAGTGGAGCAGGCGCTCCTTGAGCTGCGCGGGGCAGTCGATGGACACGCAGCGGTATGCCACCTCGCCGTCCTCGTGGACCACGGGGCTACCGCACACGGGGCAGACCTCGGGCATGTGCCAGTCGACCGAATCGGCCGGGCGCTTGTCGAGCACCGGCCCCACGACCTCGGGAATCACGTCACCCGCCTTGTGCACGATGATGGTGTCGCCCTCGCGCACGTTTTTGCGGCGGATCTCATCGATGTTGTGCAGCGTGGCGCGCGCGATGGTGGAGCCGGCGACCGTCACCGGGTCGAACTCGGCGACCGGCGTGAGCACACCGGTGCGGCCCACCTGGATGCGAATTTCGCGCAGGACGGTCTGCTTTTCCTCGGGCGGGAACTTAAAGGCGATGGCCCAGCGCGGTGCACGAGCGGTAAAGCCCAGGTCGAGCTGCTGCTGGAAGCTGTCGACCTTTACGACCACGCCGTCGATGTCGTAATCCAGGTCGCCGCGGTGCTCGAGCGCCTGGGCACAGAACTCGTGGACCTCGGACGGCGTGGCGCAACGAGCCACGTTGGGGTTGACGCTGAAGCCGGCGCTACGCAGCCAGTCGAGAAACTCGCGCTGGCTGTGGACGTGCAGCGGATCGGTATCGGCGATGGCATAGATAAAGGTGGCCAGGTCGCGGCGCGCCGTGACCTTGGGGTCCTTTTGGCGCAGGGATCCTGCAGCAGCGTTACGCGGGTTGGCAAAGGGGTCGCGGCCCTCGGCATCGGCCTCTTCGTTTAGACGGACAAAGCTGCCCTTGGGCATGTAGACCTCACCACGCACTTCGATGGTACGCTCGCGATCGGCGCCCATGTGGGCGAGCGCCGGCTCGGACAGGTGCATGGGCACGTCCTTGATGGTACGGACGTTGAGCGACACGTCCTCGCCCGTGGTGCCATCGCCGCGCGTGGCGGCGCGTACGAAGGTGCCGTTTTGGTAGGTAAGCGCGACGCCCAAGCCGTCAATCTTGAGCTCGCAGGTATAGGTGACGCTACCGGCGCCGAGCGCATCCTCGGTGCGCTGGAGCCACGCGTCAAGTTCGTCCAGGTCCATGGCATCGTCCATGGAATACATGCGGGCCATGTGCGTGACCGGCGTAAACTGCTCGCTCACGTATCCGCCCACGCGCTGGGTATAGCTGTCGGGCGTCACCAAATCGGGATAGGTCGCCTCGATTTCCTGCAGCTCAACGAGCATTTTGTCGAAGGCGGCGTCCGTGATCTCGGGCGCATCGAGCATGTAGTAGCGGTACGCGTGGTAATCGAGCTCGTGGCGCAGCTCGGCCGCGCGCGCGGCGGCCTGGGCATGGGCGTCGGCCGGTGCAGCGGCATCCGCGCCCGCGGGCGTTTCGGTATCGATGTCCACGCCGTCACCAAACAGGCTCGATTGCTCCATAGCGGCACTCCTTCGCTCGATTTCAAACGGATACTAGAGTACCACCGGTCACCATGGCGCCGAATAACCCTTTCGAACCGCACCGAATCGGCAGCCGCCAGACTGGGGTGGATCGCGCGATCAAACCATGCCCTTGCCAGTTCTAAATGATCCGTTTTCCTCCATCCCCAATGGATCACTACGAAAAGAGGGGTTGTCCCGCGTTGGCGGAACAGCCCCTCTGGCATCGGTATGTGCGATACGGCTCGTTAGTAACCCTGGCCGTAGCCTTGACCCTGGCCCTGGCCCTGCTGGCCCAGCAGCTCCTCCAGGTACTGGCGCAGCTGTTCATCGGTAATACCACCGTTGCCGGTGTCGGTCGCGCTGTCATTCTGCTGCTGGTTCTGCAGCTCCTCGTCGGAGCCCAGCTCGACCGTGACCTTCTTCTCTTCCTTGCCGCGCATGAGCGTGATCTCGACCTTCTCGCCCACCTCGTGGCTGCGCAGCGCGATGATCAGACCATCGGCGCTCGAAATCTCATCGTCGCCCAGCTTGGTGATGACGTCGCCCTCCTGGATGCCAGCCTTGGCGGCGGGACCGTCCTCGACGACGCTCGCCACGTACGCGCCGCTATCGGTGCTCAGCTTGTTGGTGCGGGCGTTAAGCGCATTGACGCTCGAAAGCGTGGCGCCCATGTACGGATGCACCGGCGTCTTGCCGTCGATGATCTGGTCGGCAATGTTCTTGGCGTAGTTAACGGGAATAGCAAAGCCCACGCCCGAGCTGGAGCCCGAGTAGCTCTCGATGAGCGAGTTGATGCCCACCAGCTCACCATTGTCGTTAACGAGCGCGCCACCGGAGTTGCCCGGGTTGATGGCGGCATCGGTCTGGATCATGTTGGCATAGATGGTGTTACCGCTGGTAGAGCTCATGGCCGTGGAGCGATACAGCGCCGACACAATGCCCGTGGAGACAGACTGCTCATTGCCAAACGGCGAACCGATCGCCATGACCCACTCGCCCACGTTGAGCTTGGAGGAGTCGCCGATCTCGATCGGGGTGAGCTTGGAAGCATCGGCGTCCTTGAGCTTGATGACGGCCAGGTCGCTCGAGGCATCGTTGCCCACGAACTCGGCCTCGTACGTAGTGCCGTCATCCATGGTCACCACGTACTGATCGTAGCCATCGACCACGTGGTTGTTGGTGAGAATGTGGCCCTCGGTATCGAGTACTACGCCCGAGCCGACGCTGCCCGAGTTATTCGAATCGTCAGCAGACTGCGAAAGTGAGCCATTCTGGCTACCGCTCGAAGTAGCGGTAATGGAGACCACAGAGGGCAGGGCCTTGGCAGAAACGGCCTCGGCCAGCGTGGTGTCCTCGGAATCAATCGTAATCTTTTGCGTCGACGAACCCGAAGCGCCCGCCGTCACGGCATTCTTGCCACCGCCGATATCGAGCGTGCCACTCATAATGAGTGCGATGACCAGCAGGGCGCCGCAGGCGCAGCCGGCAAGCGCCGTAATAAAGATCGGCAGCTTTTTGGTCTTGGTCTTGACCACTGTGTGCTTGTTTACAACCTGCTGGCTGCCCAGCGGCTTGCCGGTCTGCGTGTCGTATGCCTGCACGTAGGGAATGTTGCTGTCGGCAGGCGTCGACTCCACCTGCACACGCGGCTGCTGCTGGGTCTCGCCGGCGTTGCCCGCATCCTGGGGACGCTGGGAATCGTTCTCGCTCATGGCTGCGATCCTTTCGTCAAATAACCAAAGGCCCGCCAAACACGTGGCGGGCCATCGTTGTTCACGTTGAGTTGTACCCCAATATGCGGGCACAAGTGTATGAGAACGCAATCTTTTAGGAAGGCTTAAGTTCTGTTGCAGATTCGAGAGGAACCCGCACCTGCGTCAAAGCCACCACAAAGGTGCCTGTCCCCTTTGTAGTGGAAATCTAGTCCTTAAACAGATAGCCCACGCCGCGGACGGTGGTGATGTGCGCCGCGATCTGCGGGCCCACCTTGGAGCGGATGCGTCGAATGTGCACGTCGACGGTGCGCGTGCCGCCGCAGTACTCAAAGCCCCACACGCGGTGCAGCAGCACCTCGCGGCTGTAGGCGCGGTTGGGGTGCGTCGCCAAAAAGCTCAGCAGTGAGTACTCCATCAGCGTCAGGTCGATGGGCTCGTTATCGAGTGTCACCTGGTAGGTAGCTAAGTTGATCTCGAGGTTATCGATGTTGAGTACATCGTCGGCGGTGACGGTCTCCTCCTCGCCCATCAGGCGCTGCGCGCGAGCCTTGAGCTCGTTGGGTGTCGCCGTGGGGCATACAAAGTCGGCATGCGCGTGATTGGGCAGGCGCAAGGTACCGAGCGCCTCGTCGTCGACGATCACCAGCATGGGGACGCCGCCGCGATCGTCAAGCCACTTGGCAATCTGATCGATGCGGTCGCTGCGGATGCCATCTGAATCGAGAATCAGCAGGTCAAAGTCGTGCGCCGCAGTTGGCGAATCGGGGGTTGCCAGGCTCACCTCGACACCCAGGGTAGTCGTCAAGCTGCGGGCAAACTCGTGGAAGCGCGTCGTGCGCGCCATGAACAGGGCACTCTTTTCGGACATATCGGCCTCCAAAGAAATGAGCTCAATCGTACTGGAACAAGCCAGCGCGATTAGGAGTTCGCCAGGTAGTGCTTGATCTCCCACTCGGTGATCGTAGACTCAAACTTATGCCACTCGTCGCGCTTCTTTTTGAGGAAGAAGCTGTGGATGTGCTCGCCGAGGGCATCCTTCATAAACTGCGAGTCCTCAAACACGTCGAGCGCCTCTTTGAGCGAGCGCGGCAGCGGCGCGTAGCCGGCCTCGACCATCTGACGGTCGGTAAGCTTGAGCGTCTCGGCCGTGGCCTCGGGCGGGAGTTCCAGCTTGCGCTCGATGCCGTCCAGACCAGCCGCCAGCGTGACGGCGTTGACCAGGTACGGGTTGGCCATGGGGTCGGGACTGCGCAGCTCGATGCGCGTGGACAGCGGCTTGCCGGGCTTGTAGACCGGGATGCGGACCATACTCGCGCGGTTGCGCAGGCCCCACGTGGCGTACTGCGGCACGGAGTCGCCACCCGTTGTGATGCGCTTGTACGAGTTGACCGTGGGGTTGGTGATGGCGCTGATTTCGCGCGCGTGCGCCAGAATACCTGCCATGTAGTGCTTGGCGACGTCGGAGAGATGGTACTTCTCGTCGTCCTCGCCCCAAAAGACGTTGTTGCCGTCATGGTCGAACAGCGACTGGCACAGGAACATAGCACTGCCATCCTCGCCCGCCAACGGCTTGGGCATAAAGGAGGCGTGGCAACCGCTCTCGTAGGCCTGCTGCTTAATGATGAGTTTGGCCGTAGTGATGGCGTCGGACATGCTCAGGGCCTCGGCGTGACGCAGGCTCATGCCATGCTGTGAGCGGCCGGCGGCGTGGAAGGTGTACTCCACGGGCACGGACATCTTCTCGAGCGTGAGAACCGTGTTGCGACGCAGGTCGCGGGCGGCATCGCTCACCGAAAGATCGAAGTAGCCCACGTTGTCGAGCGGCTCGGGGGTGTGCTCGTCGGGGAAGTAGTAATACTCCAGCTCGGCACCCACGTTGAGCAGATAGCCAGCCTTCTCGGCCTTGCGGAACATGCGGCGCAGGGCATCGCGCGGGTCGCCGGCAAATGGCTTGCGATCGGGAGTGCACACGTCGCAGAACACGCGGGCGACGCCGTTGTGGCTCGGGCGCCACGGCAGGATCTGGAAGGTCGAAGCGTCTGGGAACGCCAGCATGTCGGCCTCCTCGGGCGTGGCAAAACCCTCGATGGCGGAGCCGTCAAAGCCAATACCCTCCTCAAAAGCGACCTCGAGGTCCTCGGGGCTAATGGCAAAGTTCTTGAGGCGGCCGAGAATGTCGACAAACCACAGGCGCACAAAGCGGATGTCACGCTGCTCTACGGAGCGGAGTACGTAATCGATGTTCTGCTGGTTCATGTCGCTCCCCTTTCTTTCGGGCGGGTTTCGACTGGTCTATATCGCAGATACTATCGCAGAAAAATGTTTCCGCAGGGTTAAAGCGTATCAAGCGCTCAAAAAACGTGCTTGAGCAGGCCGTTGCGAACGAGCGGCTAGCGCGAGGTCGAAGCGCGGTGTTCGATGTGGCCGGGGATCTCGATGCGCTTGGGGGCGAGCTTTGCGGCATCGCCCACCGTAGTGGTAACGACATCGATACGCTCGGACAGGCGCTCGACTACGCGCTCGGCAATGGTAAGAGTGTCCTGCGCGGCCGTGGTCACACCGCCAAAGAGGACGTGGTTCCAGGGATAGTCGTCAAACGTTGCAATCTTGAGACCCGCGGGCAACGAGGGCCCCAGCTGGGCCAGCGCCTCGGTCAGGCGCAGGAAAACCAAGCCGTTGACGGCAATGAGGCCGAGCTTTTTACCCGCATAGCCGCGGATGGTCTCGTCCAGGCGACTGACACCCTCGACACCACCGTCCGCCAAGGTGACGACCTCGCCGGCCAGGCCGCGGCGCGAGAGCTCGTCGGCAAACGCCTCGGCGCGCTCGCGACGCACGGGGCTGTCATCGCTTGCCTCGGTGAGCAGGCACAGGCGCTCGCTGCCAGCAGAGGCCAAGGCGTCTACCAGGCCGGCGACCAGCTCACGGTTGTTGGAGGTCACCAGATCGACACCACCGTCGGCAACATCGCGGTCGAGCAGCACGACGGGCAGGCGTCCCGCAGCCTCGGCGATCGCCTTGTCGTTGCCTCCGCAGGTATTGACGACCAGGCCGTCCACGCCGGCATCGATAAGTCTGGTGAGCGACTCTGCCTCCTTGGCGGGGTCGTTGCCGCTAATGGCCGTCATGAGCGAGCAGCCGCGCGCGGCGGCGCTGGCGGAAAGCCCTTCGAGCATGGCGCTGGAGAACGGGTTAGCAATGTCGGCCAAGATCACGCCGATGAGGTTGGTACGCGAGCTGCGCAGATTGCGCGCGGCGGCACGTGGACGATAGCCGGTGCGCTCGATAACTGCCGCGATGCGAGCACGGGTTTCCTCGGTCATCTGCCCGGGGCGGTTGTTGAGATAGCGCGAGACCGTGGCCGGGCTCACGCCCGCCTCGGCAGCAATGTCCTTAATCCTCATCTGCGCCATAGCGCACCCCGTTTCCCAATTGTCAGCAGTCTGAGCCATTTTAGGCATTTTTTTAAAAATCTCGCTTGCAAAACGTTGTAGGTGAGCAGGATCGTTTTTGCGTCTCGAGCAGATGCGGTGATGGGCTAGATAGACGAGTCTTTGGACAGCTCGAAATAGTCGGGATGCAAGGCGATAACCGGGCCCTGCTCCTCGGGCATCAGGTGCAAGTGCGTCTCTGCCAGGTAGCTCGCCGTGTCGGTATCGCCCCTCTTAATGGCCTCGAGAATCCGACGATGTTGTCGACGAATCGGCTCCCAATCCAGATCCTGCGACACCATACGCAACCAGTTGTATCGCTCAAAATGCGTGTTGACGCTCTTCATCCAATCCCACAGCATGTGACGACCGGCAATCTCAAAACACGTCTCATGAAACAGGTTATCCAAGTCGAAAAAGCGACGCGTCTCGCTATGGTCGAGCGACTCGGACTCGGCAAGAATCTGCTCGAGCCGATGCTTTTGCTCGGACGTGGCAGCCGGACAACATTTAATGAGTACGCTTCTTTCGAGTTTCTCGCGCAAGAAACAGGCATTCTCGGCGTGTTCCATGCTGATCTTAGAGACGTAGGTGCCGCTCTTGGGACGCGTTTCCACCAGCTCTTGCTCGCGCAGGCGCACAAAGGACTCGCGAATTGGCGTGCGCCCGATCCCCGTCTCCTTTTCCAGACCAATCGCCGAAAGGCGCGTGCCGGGCTTGAGCTCGGCATAGATAATCTTGGAGCGCAGTGCGTTGTATGCCTGATCTTGCAGGCTCTGATAATGCTGGTGTTGTTCCATAAAGCCCTCGGATGAAGCCCACGGTTTGTCGAATTCCACCACGTAATACTATCGCATCGACACGCCCCAGCTCCCAATCAGTCTTTTTGGGACGGGGCTCTTTTAGCTACCCTGGCCCGCAGATCGGCCCCCTTGCCACAAAAGTGGCCCATCTACTACGTTAACACGGATAGCCTCGGCCATACCGAAAACCGTGAAAACAAAACCGCAGGTAGACAGCTTGTCGATTTTCGAAAAAGCCGACTATGGTTGACCCCTGCGGCTTAAACGTAGTAGATAGGCCCTTTTCGTGACGCAGTACTACCGCACCCCAAATTGGCACCCCGAGCCTGTTATAAGTTGCTGTGAAATACGGACGGTGATAATCAAGGGTTGATAGTCAAGGCGCGCTATACGGCTTGCTATATTTCACTATACTTTGCTGTACGTCGCTATACTTTGCTATAACTTGACAATAATCGGCCCGTTACCATCCGGGATATAACGGACCCCAAGCCAACGCTGGCTTGGGGTCCGTCTTGTACCATGGCTCTTTTGGACTATGAGCGCTCGTATTTCGTGGCCCGCCCGGTTCCCTGCCTTACGATTGCATTCCGTTCAAGCAGAGATTCGAGTGCCGCCAACGTCCGCATGCGGCTCAGCCCCGTCTGTTTTTCAATCTCGCTTCGCGACATAATTCGCCCGCCCGACAAGGCATTGAGAACCTGGATCTCTTCCTCGGACCCTTCAAAGGCATCGGTAGCGGGCAATGTGACGGCCACCATGCCGCCGCGAACATCAAAAATTGGTTGATTGATCGAATCGCGATAGGCACGTCTAATGCGCGCGATTCCCGTGCCAAATTTCTCGATGTAATCCAGCTTTAAAAAGACCTCGGCGACAATTGGGTTTCTGAGCACGGATATCTGCCCATACAGGTATTGTTCCGTCGTCAAACCGGCGGGCAGTGATCCGGGCGAAGTCACAACAACACGATCGTCGTACAAGGCAATTTGAACATTCGCTCGAACGTCCCACGTCCGATGCACCAAAGCGTTTGCAACAGCTTCGCGGAATGCCTCAAGAGAAATTCGATCGGTTTGGACGCGCTCCATCCCTTCGATACGCTCAAAACGGTAGTAGCGTGCAAACATAGCCACCGCCCTGTCCACCTGCTCAATTGCGGATACATTTGTCGTCGTCTCACGGTCCAAGATCACATCCTCGGTATCGCCAAAACGGACGCAGTCGATGCCCGGAGAATCATTCTTATCCGCCAAAATCGCCGCAGCGTTGGTATAGCCATCTTTGCCGAGCAAGCGAAGCGTGCGCATAATATCCGGCGTTAGCTCGGAAATGCCGAGATGTTCAACACACTTATGCTCGAGCGTGTGAAAACTCAAGTCCTGGCGAGCCGACGTGAGCGCGTCGAACGTTACGTTGCTGCCTTCGAGCGTCAGCCTGCCATACTCAAACCGGTCGACCTCCACCGTTGCCGAATCGTTTCGCCTGTAGGCCTTTCCCTTGCTTCGATAGGGTTTGTCCTGGCCCTCATAAACCGTAAGGATTACGGTCCCGTGTTTCTCATCGCGCTCGAGCGTGTAACGGGGAGCGGGATCCAAGCTGTCATTAATCATGTTCTCGATGCGGAGACACTCTGCGACCGGATCTGCAAGGCCGACAGCCACGCCCTCGTCATCAACGCCAAACTCAATCTTGCCCGTCCCGTAGTTTGCATAGGCGCTCACCGTTTTAAGAAACGTCGGCGTAACGCTTTCCTTGTATTCGACTGTAGGGTTCTCTCTAACAACCATATGCACAACCCTCTCGTTTCGTACCATTCATAACCGTATTATAAGACGAAAACCGTTTGCATACTGATTTATCAAAGACGCAAACGGTTTTCGTCTTTATTTGCGTACGGAATTAAGACGCATAATTTCGCTTTCGTATGGCTCAATACCGGACACAGACTGTTTTCGTCTGTCAATACGCCTGCAATCCAAACGAAAAGAGCCCCGAGCTCGTATGAACTCGGGGCTCTTTGTGCCGCACATCTATGAGAGGAGAAATTCGATGCGTACGGGCGCTACTCCATGAAGCCGCAATGGTGCAATGGGGCCAGATTTACATGCACCAAGTTGGTGCAAAGTAACCTGCCCCCACGCAACAAGGAGTTGACTAGAGCTCGCAGGCAACCTTGTAGCCATCGCCGATGGCATCGCGGATGTTGCCGCACTTGTTGGCATCGCCCAGCACGTGGGTGGCAACACCGGCAGCGGCAAGGTCGTCGGCCAACTTGGTATTGGGACGATAGCCCATGGCGAGCACCAGCGTATCGGCATCGGCGATGGTGTGGGCCTCGCCATCCTTCTCGTAGCTGATGGCATCCTCGGTGATCTCGGTCACCTTGGCCTCGGTTAGCACATGGACGCCCTTGGAGAGCATGCGCGTGATGAGCACCGCGCGACCGGCACCACCCTCGTTGGCGGCGAGCGTCTTGGTCATCTCGATAACGGTGATGTCGCGGTTTGCCGGCGACAGATCGTTGACCAACGGGGCCAGGTAATCGGCCGTCTCGCAACCGACGGTGCCGCCGCCCACGATGACAATCTTCTTGCCCGGGAAAGCCTTGCCACCCAGCAGGTCGTCAGCCGTCATGACCTGCTTAAATCCCTGCATAAAGGCCGGGGCGATGGGTTCGGCGCCATAAGCCAGGACAACCTCGTAGCCCGCGTAGTCGCGCTGGATGTCCTCGGCCGAAAGCTCGGTACCGAAGACGCACGTGACGCCGGCCTCGGCCAGGCGACGGTACTGATACTTGATCACGCGCGTGAGCTCCTGCTTTGCCGGCGGAACGGCCGCAATGCGCATCTCGCCGCCCGGCTCGTCCTGCTTATCCACGAGCACCACGTTATGGCCGCGCTTGGCGGCAATATAGGCTGCCTCCATGCCCGCGGGACCGGCACCCACAACGAGCACGTTCTTTGCCTCGGCGGCAGGCTCGTAGCCAGCCTCGTCACGCTCCACGTCCGGGTTGACGGTGCAGGAGATGCGCTTGCCAAACATGATACCGTTCAGGCAGCGCAGGCAACCGATGCAGGGGCGGATGTCGTCGGCGTTGCCGGCAGCAGCCTTGTTGCAGAATTCGGCATCGCACAGATTGGCGCGGCCCATCATGCAAATGTCGGCAGCGCCGTCCTCGATCAGCTCCTCGGCGATCCATGCCTCGTTAATGCGGCCGACCGTGGCAACGGGAATGTTGACGTGCTTTTTGATCTCGCGCGAGCAGGCGGCGTGCGAGGCCTGCTGCGTGCCGGCGGCGGGAATGGCGGAACCGCGCTTGATGGTGGTGCCGCCCGACACATGAATCATGTCGACGCCGGCCTTCTCCAGGCGACGCGAGACGTAGATCATGTCGTTGAGGGTCAGGCCGCCATCGGTGTACTCGTCGCCCGAGATACGGACGTCGATGATAAAGTCCTTGCCGCAGCGCTCGCGAATCTCGGCGATGACCTCGAGCAGGAAGCGCATGCGGGCGTCGAGCGAGCCGCCGTACTCGTCGGTGCGCTTGTTATAGAGCGGGGTCAAAAAGCCGCCGAGCATGCCGTGGGCGTGTGCCGCATGGACCTCGACGCCGTCGACACCGGCCTTCTGCATGCGCACAGCAGCGTCACCAAACTGATGCGTGAGCTCGTGGATCTCATCGACCGTGATGGGG
Organism: Collinsella sp. AM40-7AC; assembly: GCF_003468125.1. NCBI lineage: Bacteria > Bacillati > Actinomycetota > Coriobacteriia > Coriobacteriales > Coriobacteriaceae > Collinsella > Collinsella sp. AM40-7AC. The sequence goes on from NZ_QSGK01000002.1 coordinate 141,911, forward strand.
CGCGGCGCCTCGCGGGCATAGGACGGGCCCACAAAGGACGGAGCGATCAGGCGCGGCGTGCCCGGAATGTTAAAGGCCATGTAGGCGGGGTGGAAGAGCTGCGGCATGATCTTGCAGCCATACTCGTGGACGGCTGCGGCGAGCTTTTCCCAGCCGGGGATAAACGTGTCGTCGTAGCAGCACATATCGCCCGGCAGATAGGTATAGGTGGGCTCGACCGTCACGACCTCGGTGATGATGAGACCCACGCCGCCCTTGGCGCGGGCACGGTAATGATCGACCAAGTCGTCGGTCACATAGCCGTGATCGGCCAGGTTGGTAGATACCGGCGGCATAAAGACGCGGTTCTTGACCTCGGTCGTACCGACCTTGATCGGGCTAAAGAGCATCGGGTAGGCGGAGGACTCCATGCAGGTTTCCTTTCGATTGAGCCGCTCGGCGGCAGTTACTGACGTACCTATCGTAGCAGTAACTGCGCAGCACCCGACAGATCGCAGATTGCACGGCACTCGTCAAAAGGAGAAACAGAGACGTCCCCGTTCACCTTATTTGATACCGCGGCCCAAGTCTTCGGCGATTTTGTCTACGCCCTTAAGTGCGGCGCAGGTCTTTTTGTTGGAGCAATGTCCTGTGCAAACGCCACCTTGAGCGCAGTCGGCGCAGGTGCCCTTGCGATAAATGCGCACGCACACGGCGACAAACGCAATGCCGATAACAGCCAGTACAACAATATCGATAGGTGCCATAGCAAGCCTCCTCTAGTTAACCACCACTTACTTTACCCCATTCTCCACCTGCCAAAAAGGGACAGGTATATTTTGGTCGGTTTTATCTGCGGAAACGCCACATCTCCCTCACCAAAAAGCCCGAGTGTCGCTGGGACACCCGGGCTCGTGGAAAGGGGCTAATCCTTATTCGGACTTAAGCGGAAACTGCGGCGGAAGCAGTGTTGGTCTCGTCCTCGTCGGTCCATGCATGCTTGGGCATGGGACGGAAGATCTGGAAGAGCATCGCAACCAGCAGCACGATGGCTACAATCGTCCAAATACCAAACTGGCCCAACACAAACAGGTTGTAGAACTGGTTGATGAACAGGCCGATCACCCAAGCGAAGGCGCACTCGTAGCCGATGGCAATCGCGGTCCACTTGCCGGAGTCCATCTGGTTGCGGATAGTGCCCATGGCGGCAAAGCACGGAGCGCACAGCAGGTTGAAGGCACCAAAGGCCACGCAAGCACCCATGGTGGGGAACATGCCCGCAAACGCGGTCCACAGGCTCGGGTCGGTCTCGCCAGCATCGGCGACGGAGAGCAGCGAGCCGGCGGTAGCGACGACATTCTCCTTAGCCACGAGGCCGGAGACGGTCAGCGCGGTGGCCTGCCAGGTGCTAAAGCCGAGCGGGGCGAAGATCCAAGCGACCAGGTTGCCGAGCATGGCGAGCACGGAGTAATCCATGAACTCCTCGGGGATGCCGTCCATCGCGGGCAGGAAGCCAAAGGAACCGTTGTAGCTACCAAAGTTGGAGAGGAACCAAACGACGACGGTGGACGCGAAGATGACCGTGCCGGCCTTCTTGATAAAGGCCCAGCAGCGCTCCCACACGTGCAGCGCCCAAGAGCGGATCGCCGGGAAGTGGTAGGCGGGAAGCTCCATAACGAACGGCGTCGGGCGACCGGCGAAGAGCTTGGTCTTCTTGAGCATGAGGCCCGAGGCGATGACGGCAAAGACGCCCAAGAAGTAGAAGAGCGGGCTGATCCACGCAGCGGTGGTAGAAGAGTCGCCAATGATGGAACCCATGAGCAGGGCGATGATCGGCAGCTTGGCGCCGCAAGGGATGAACGTGGTGGTCATGACCGTCATGCGGCGGTCCTTCTCGTTCTCGATGGTCTTGGTGGCCATGACGCCGGGGACGCCGCAGCCCGAGGACACGAGCATGGGGATAAAGGACTTACCGGACAGGCCAAACCGGCGGAACACGCGGTCCATGATGAAGGCGACACGGGCCATGTAGCCGCAGTCCTCCAGGAAGGACAGCATCACAAAGAGCAGGAACATCTGCGGAACGAAGCCGAAGATGGCGCCTAAGCCGCCGACGATACCGTCGCAGACCAGCGAATCAACCAGGCCGCCGTCCTCGGTACCACCCGCCACAAGGGCGTCGTGCACCACGGTGGTAATACCCGGGACATAGGGGCCGTACTGCGCCGGGTCGACCGAGTCGGCGTTGTCGCCCGCAGCCTCAACAGCTGCGTCATAGGCGTCACGACCCTGACCGAGCACGTACCAGCCGTCGGTGCCGAAGAGCTGGTCGTTGGTGAAGTCGGTCACCGTGCCGCCCAGGGTGGAAACGGCGATGTAGTACACGCAGAACATGATGACCACAAAGATCGGCAGGCCCAGGATACGGTTGGTAACCACGCGGTCGATCTTCTCGGAGGTGCTCATCTTGGCAGGAGCCTTGGTGAGGCACTCATCGATGATGTGCGCGATGACACCATAGCGCTCGCCGGTGATGATGGACTCGGCGTCGTCGTCGCAATCCTGCTCGCACTGGGCGACCAGCTGCTCGACGCGAGCGGCCTTCTCCTTGGTGAGGTTGATGAGCTTGCAGGCGTCCGCGTCGCGCTCAAACAGCTTGACAGCGTAGTAGCGACGCTTGTTGGCGGGAACGCTCGCCGGCAGGTTGTTCTCGATGTGGTCCAGAACGTCCTCGATGGAGGAATCGAACTTGTGCTCCGGCACCTGGCCCTTGGAAGCAGCAGACTTCTTGACCTGCTCGAACAGCTCCTTGATACCCTTGTTTTTAAGGGCCGAGATCATCATGACCGGGCAGCCAAGCTTCTTGGAAAGCTTGTCCGTGTCGATCTTGTCGCCGTTCTTCTCCACGAGGTCGGCCATGTTGAGGGCCACGACCACGGGCAGGCCGGTCTCGATAACCTGAAGCGCCAGGTACAGGTTGCGCTCGAGGTTGGTGGCATCGACCACCTGGACAACGACATCGGGCTCGCCGCTCATGAGGTAGTCGCGCGAGCACTGCTCCTCGGGGCTGTAGGGGGAAAGCGAGTAGATGCCGGGGAGGTCCGTGATGGTAACGTTCTTGTCGCTTAGGAGCTTGGCTTCCTTTTTCTCAACCGTGACACCGGGCCAGTTGCCAACGTAGCCGTTGGCGCCGGTGATCAGGTTGAAAAGCGTGGTCTTGCCGCAGTTGGGGTTACCCGCCAGCGCGACATGGATCTGAGAATCCGCCATTCAATCCTTCTTCCTTGTGTGCCCGCGCTGTCATCTCCGAGCGGGCTGGATATTGTGCTTCAACGTTGCATTGCTAAGTTAGAAAAACCTAACTTTACCTGCAAGAATACATGCCGCTGGCCCTTACTGGACCTCGACGACGGCAGCCTCCTCCTTGCGGATGGAAAGCTCGTAGCCGCGCACGTTGATCTCGACCGGATCTCCGAGCGGTGCGACCTTTACGACCTTAAACGACGTGCCCTTGATGAGCCCCAGGTCCATAAGGTGACGGCGCAGTGCACCCTCACCGTGAAGCTTGACGATGGTAGAGCTCTCGCCCACCTTGACGTCACCCAACGTCTTCATGTACTTGTCCCCCTTTCAGCTTTTTGCGAAATGCTACGAACTAACCGACGGTCATGATGTGCATGGCAACCTTGGAATCGATACCAAAGCGTGCACCCAGCACCGTGACGATGATATTGGCGCCACTCGAGCTCACCACGTGGATCTCGTTGCCCTCGACAAAGCCGAGGTCCTTGAGATGGTGCTTCATATCCTCATTGCCCTTTACGCGAGACACGCGCACGGTTTCGCCCGCTTTTACCATCGAAAGCGGCATAGCCGGCATCTGCGGTCCGCAAGACATGAGTGAGCTCCTAACGTCAGTTCGTCCTCAACATCGACGCAGCAAAAGTTAACCACGTCTATGTTCGCTATAGTAAACTAGCACGTGGTTAACTTTTTGGAAAGGGTCCCCATTTAGATTTCGAAAAAGTTTCCTATACGAAACAAAAAGGCGCGGCAAAGAGCTGTCCTTTGCCGCGCCCTGTCATGCTTAGAGCGAGAGGTTTCTGATCGATGTGACGCAGGAAGCCTCGTCTACGCCCGAAACGCGGAAGATGATGTCCTCGCCGCACTCGCCGTAGAGAGCCATGAGCCCCATTACATCGCGGCCGTCGGTATGGCGATCGCCGATACTGACCGATACGTTGCTACGATGCTTGGCAATGATGTCGTAAAGCAGCGCAACCGGGCGGGCATGCAGTCCCAACGGATCTTTAATCGTCTTTGTAAACTCGACCATGTCCCCTCCCGCGGCATCGCACATTCGGCCGGCAAACCCAACCACGTGGTAGTTATTGTAGCGTTAGATGCTTGTCGAGAGCTCCTCTGAACACCTCGTGGGCAAAAAGTGGCAAATATGAGTACTGTCACCGATTTAGTAGCAGCAAAATCGCGAGCAAAGTGCCTGCTTTGAGCGATTCGAAGAGGTTGAAAGCCGTCAAACGCCCTTTAAAGGGGGTTAGATAAATTGATTTTGAGCCCGTTTTTGCTCAGAACAGGCCGAAAAATATGACACCTCTTTTGCAACAGTACTCATATTTGGCATTTTTTGACCACGGGGTCCAAAACCATGCCCCAAAACACAAAAGGAGGGGCCTCGTAAGGCCCCTCCTTAGGAAAGGGAATCGATTTATTCCACAGCCGTAGATTAATCCTAGCCGCTACTCCATCATGTCGAGGACGGAGGGGCGAAGCTCGTTCTCGGCGGCCTCGGGATCGGTCTCGCGCAGGCGGTTGATGTAGCGGTTGTACCACATCACGGCAAGGCCCAGGAAGACAACTACACCGCCAACGTTGTAGACCAGCGTCAGCCACAGAGGCTGATCGAGCGGAATGGTGCCGCAGATAAGCACGAAGCAGAAGACAACGAGCAGGAAGGCGGCAATGACCAGACCGAAGGTGCGCGAACCCATACGGAAGTCGCGGGGCGCAGCGTCGAAGTTCTTGCGCAGCATAAAGTAGGCAAGCAGAATCAGCAGCGGCGGGAGCAGAGCGGTGGCAGCCGTCATGTTGGTGACGATCATGAGCAGGTCGTCTAGGTTGCCGGAGCCCAGGGCCGGGATGATCAGGATGGGGACGACGATGGCGAACTGCAGCCGGGCAGCGCGGGCAGGAATGCCGTGCTCGTTGAGCTCGACGATCTTGCTACCAAAGACGCCCTTGGGGATCTCGGTGAAGAAGACCTTGATGGGAGCAGAGGTCCACATCATGAGGGAGCCCAGCGTGGCGGCAAGAAGGATCAGGCCAATGACGCGCGTGGACACTTCCATGGGAATGCCAAAGTGGGCAAAGACAGCGCCGAATACGTCGAAGATACCGGTGGAGATGGCAACGCCGCCCTCGGGAATGAACAGGTTGACCAGCAGCGAAGCGCCTGCATACAGAAGGCCGATGGTCAGGCCGGCGATAACGACGGTGCGCACGAAGGCCTTGACGCCACCCTTAAGGTCGTTAAGGAACACGCCGACAGACTCAGCGCCGCCAACGCCCTGGATGATCCAGGCAAGCGTACCGAAGAAGCCCCACATAGTTGCGAAGTTGCTCGTGTCGGGAGCCATGTTAGCGGGGGTAGGAGCCGTAGCGAACTCGACGCCGCCAAAGGCAGCAGCCAGGGACAGCAAGATGAACACGGCAGTCAGGCCGAGAGCCGCGGTCGAGCCGAAGGAGGAAATGGAGCCGATCCACTTAGCACCCTTGGTCGAAACCCACGTGGCGATAGCAAAGACGACGATCTCGATAATGGTGATCCACAGCTGCGAGAGCTCGGCATTGGCACCAAAGAACACGTAGCTCGCGTAGATGATGACGTTAGGCAGGACGGACGCAAAGTAGAACAGGTTAACGAACCAGTAGCTAAATGCCGTCAGGAATGCCCAGCGACCGCCCATCGAGGTCTTGACCCAGGCGTACACGCCCGACTCGGAGTCCTTGTTAAGGCCGACGAATTCGGCGGTAACCAGGGTATAGGGGACAAAGTACAAAAGCGTAGCGAAAAAGAACGACGGCGCAGCTGCCAAGCCGATGGCCGCGTTGTTGTTGATGATGTTCTTGATACCGAACACGGCGGCGACCGTCATGCCCAGCAGAGCGAACGAACCAATCGTTCCTCGTTTTTCAGAGCTCATAAGCCCTCCCAATCATCCGTTATATCTCATCTAAAACCGTCCGGACTGCAAGCGCAATCGTGGACGGCGCACCTGCTAAGGGGAATGGGGAAAAGGGAGTCAACAAAGCCATCCCCCTTAACGGCGCGAAGCAAACGTCCAAACGGACGAATACTACTTGTTGGGGAAGGAATAACCTTCAACCGTCACGTGCAGTACCACGACGCGGGAATCCGCGGCATCGGCCACGACACGGTAGGCCTCGTCAATTTCGACGACGGCAACGCCGCCGGCGGGAATCGTCACGGTCTCCCCCGCACCCTCAAAGCGCTCGCGATCATCGATATCGCTGTAAGCACGGATGCAGGTGAGGTCTGCCTTGGGGGCAACCTCGACGGTCAGGTCGCCGTCGAGCGGAGCGAGCACGGCATGGTAGCGACGGTGACCGACCAGATCGGCGGTAGCGGCCTCGCGGGCATAGACCCACCAGTACACCAACGAGTCGCCGATGGAGTAAGCCACGTCGTGCTGCAGGTCGGCAACGCCATCGAGCGCCTGACCGGTGCGCATCCACTTCTTGACGGACTTCATCTGAGCGTCGAAATCGGCGCGCGAGTTAAAGACATGCATGACTTATGCCTCCTTAATGGGTGCCAGCGCCTGAGCCAGATCGGCAGACGTCAGCGGTCGCAGGGACACCTCAAAGCTGAAGCTCTCAAAACGGGTGCGGTAGGAATCGAGCACCTCGGAACCCCAAGAGTTCGAACCAAGGCCGAGCAGCTGGTCGTTGATATTGACCGTAACCGTGTCGCCCTTGACAAGGTCGTAGACGTGCTTGGCGTTATCTATAGCCTCGCAGCTATAGGGCCATGCCGAGAACGAGAACGGGTTGGAGGCGGCGTCGCTCGGACGCGTCACGACCAGACCGTCACCGTGGCTAGAGCGCAGGGCGACCCAACGGGTGCCCTCGCGGTTAGCACAATCCTGAGGCATAACGTAGGGCGTGAACATGTCGTCGACCGTAGTGCGGTAATGACCGACCGGGTTGGCGCGCAGCGAGTCCGGATAGTTCTCGCCCGGGCCGTGGCCATACCACTCGACGGCACGATCGCAACCGGGGACCTCGAAGGAGATGCCGATGCGCGGGATGATATCCGAGTAATCGCCGTAGGGCTCGCCGGAAACCTTGAGGTCGACTCGACCGCTCGGAAGCACGGTGTAGACGAGCTCGACGCGCATGCCGAACGCGCGGACGGGAGGAGCGATACGCTGGCTCACGGTAACGACGACCGCATTGCCATCCTGCTTCCAAGAAACCTTGCGGGTAGACGTCTGCATCACATCGATGAAGTTGTCCTTCCACAGTGAGTCATACTCCTGGGCATGGTTATCGACGAGCGGATGCCAAAAACCAACCTGGGGACCAGAGGCCATGACGTCGCGGCCGGATGCCTTCCACTCGCTCACGGTACCGTTGACTTTGCTGAAGGTCAGCTCGCCGTTGAGGGAGTGGATGCGGATCTCCTGCTCGGTCTCCTCAACCGTAAGCTCAGGACGAGCGGGGGCCACGATGGTCGGCGCCGGATGGTTTGCGATGGCAAACTGGCTAGCGCCCAGCTGGAACATCGGCTCGCACCAGACGTGAGCGGCCATGGTGTAGGCGCGCACGGTCAGCAGGGTCTCGCCCACTGCGGCCTCGCGAATCACCAGTGGCAGCTGGACGGACTCGCCGGGGGCAACCGCGCCGGGCATGAGCGTCTTGCGGCAGACCACGTCGCCGTCCACCAGGGTCTCGGCCGACAGGCAGACATCCTCGAGGGTGGTGAACCAACGCTTGTTGGTGACGGTCAGCTCGCCTGCCTCGGCGTCATAAGCCATGCGGACCGGGCAGATAACCTGGCCGTACTCGGTAAGGCCCGGACTCGGCTGCTGCCAGGGGAACACCATGCCATCGATGCAGAAGTTGCTGTTGTTGGGGTAATCGCCGTTGTCGCCACCATACATATCGTAGGCAACGCCGTCCTCGGTCACAGCAGCCAAACCGTGGTCGCACCATTCCCAAATGAACTGGCCCTGGATGCAATCCCAACGATCGAAGACCTCCTGGTACTCGGACAGGCCTCCGGGACCATTGCCCATGGAGTGACCGTACTCACAGTTGATGCGCGGCTTGGGGAATGGGTGCTCGCCAAAGTCGTTCATCTGCGAAACACGGGAGTACATCGTGGAGATAACGTCGACGGTATCGGCGTTGCGGTCCTCCTCATAATGGACCGGACGATCATCGAGCTCGTGAGCCTTGGCGTACATCGCGCGGATGTTGCAGCCATAGCCGCTCTCGTTGCCCATCGACCACATAATGATGCAGGCGTGGTTGCGCTCCTGCATCACCAGGCGCTCAACACGGTCAACGTAAGCCGGCTCCCAGGCAGGGTCGTCGGTGACCAGGGCGATATTGCCGATATTCTCGAAGCCGTGGCTCTCCATATCGGTCTCGGCGACCAGCATGATGCCGTACTCGTCGCACAGCTCGTAGAAGCGCGGATCGTTGGCGTAGTGGGACGTGCGCACCGCGTTGATGTTGTGCTGCTTCATGAGCTCCAGGTCGCGGCGCATGCGCTCGAGACCCACGGCGCGGCCCTTGTGATCGTCGTGGTCGTGGCGGTTGACGCCATGCATCTTAAAGTAGGTGCCGTTGAGGTAGATATGATTGCCCTCGACCGTCACCTCGGCAAGGCCTTGGCGATGCGGAACGTACTCGCTGACCTCGTCGCCGTCGTAGACCTCAAGCGTAAGGTCATAGAGGAAGGGGTCCTCGGGGTTCCAGAAGTGGGCATCGGCAACGCTGCACTCGGCATGGCCGTCGACGCACTCGCCCGTAGCGACCACATTCTGGCCATCGCTGAGCGTATACACGACGCGACTTGCGCCCTCGGCAACCGTATCGAGCGTGATCAGAGCGGCATCGCCCTCGCGGTGCGTGCGGAACCTAAAGTCGACCAGATGCGCGGCGGGACGCTGCATGAGGTACACATCGCGGAAGATGCCCGATGCCCACCACATGTCCTGGTCCTCGATGTAGCTACCATCGCTGTACTGCAGAACCTTGACCGCAAACAGGTTGTCGCCCTCGACGAGCGCGTCGGTCACGTCAAACTCGGCGGACAGGCGCGAACCCTTGGTCATGCCGATAAACTTGCCGTTGACATACAGCTCGCCGTAGCTCTCGATACCGTCGAAGCGAATAATCTCGCGAGCGCCGGCAGGCACGGCGGGAAGTTTGACGATGCGCTGGTAGACGCCCGTAGGGTCGTCGGAGGGAACGAACGGCTGATCCACCGGGAACGGAAAACCCTCGTCGGTGTAGGCAAGGTTGCCATAGCCGTCTACCTGCCACAGGTGCGGAACCTCCACGTGATCCCACTCGGGCTTGTACGTGCAAAGTGCTTCGTTGGAGACGGCCGCGGGGCCCTCAAAAAGGCGGAACTGCCACGAGCCGGACAGCTGGACAAATCCGCGCGACAGCTCGCGGCTGTACGTAGCGGCGAGATCGGCGGCCTCATAACCCATAAAGTACGCATGGGGTGCCAGGCGGTTCCTGTGGGTGAGCGCTTGGTTTTCCCAATCGTTAATGGCGTCCATGGTGATGCTCCTTCGTCATCGTAGTGCTTCTTTGTGCAACCGGTTGTCCTTATCTTACGGGCGGTACAAAAATCTGTGCAACCGGTTGTCCGCCGAACGGTCGATTTTGTCGGATTAACGGTGCAACCGGTTGTACAACCATGCTACTTATGTCACCCTAAGCTTAGGTGCACAGCACGGGGCATCGTTCTTGAACTCACAGGCAACTGTCGCGCCTGCCTATGTCTCGCCCATACATGCCGTGCTCAGTCGCAGTTTGATTGCAAAACGACACCGGTCACCGGATACCATGGACGCCGTTCACGCGCGCTATAGTAATCTGTATCCGCATTAGCCTTTATCGATAGCCCACCGACCCAATTGCACAGGAGACGCCATGACCCAACCAGCACGCACCGCACCCACGCTTGCCGAGGTTGCTGAAGCTGCCGGTGTTTCGCGCTCCACGGCATCGCGCGCCCTCAACGACTCCCCCCGCATTAGCGAGGAAACTAAAAAGCGTGTCCGCGCAGCGGCGAAAAAGGTTAACTTCGTTCCCAACGCACGCGGCCGGGCGCTCGCCGTCGGACGCACGGAAATTATCGCCGTGCTGGTTACCGAGCCTTTGAGCGAGCTGTTTAGCGATCCCACCTACAGTGAGTTTTTAAGCGGCATTACCGAGGAACTTTCGGAGTCGTCTTACTTGCCCGTGATCTTGCAGGCATCTTCCTCGCATGAGCGCAACCGCGCACGCGAGCATTTTGAGCGCCGCTCGTTTGACGCCGTCATCGACGTCTCGCCCTACAAGGGCAGTGAGCTGCTCGAGGTGCTGCGCGAGCTGGGCGTACCCACTGTGTTATGCGGCCAGCTCGAGGGCCATCCCTATCGCGACGTGTTCTCGACGGTCTACTCCGACGACGAAGAGGGCGGACGCTTTGCGGCGCTCGCTATGAAAGATCGCGGACGCAAGGACATCGTTGCCGTGCTGGGGCCGCAGGATAACCCCGCCGTCATCGACCGCCTTCGCGGCTACCGTGCAATTTTGGGCGAAAGCCTTCCGGATGAAAATGTCATCTATACCGGATGGAGCAGCGGAGACGGCTACCAAGCCACGCGGCGGTTGCTCGCGCGCGAAATACGTGCCGACGGCGTGCTATGCGGATCGGACCGTATCGCAACCGGCGTTATCGCCGCATTCAACGAAGCAGGAATTAGCGTACCCAAAGACGTTTCGGTCGTGGGCTTCGATGACCACGAGGTCGCAGCTCGCAGCGTCCCCGCGTTGACGACCATTCGTCAGCCGCTTCGCGAGGAAGGCCACATGGCCGCAGGCATTGCGCTCGATATGATCAATGGCGCCGTACCCACCACCACCGTCATGCACATGCAGCTCGTTCAGAGAGACTCACTGTAGGAAACTGGGCCGGGCTTTCCGCTAGGCTGCTTTAGCGGAAAGCCCGGCCCATTCCGAACGCCGATTCTGGGATGTACTTTCCGCCAGAAGCTCAACCGGAAAGTGCGACCCGTTATTTGGCTGGATTCTGGGTCGCAGTTTCCGCGACGTCCGGTCACCCTATGCCCTCGCAACCTCGGCGTATAAAAAACGAGGGAAAGCACACGTCCTTCCCTCGTTGCAAGCAATATGTAGCCGCTTGCCTACATCAGGCGCAGGCTGACGTCCTTGAGCTGGGCGCCGGAAACGGCACTCGGAGCGCCCGACATGAGGTCGGAGCCGCTGGCCGTCTTGGGGAACGCCATGACGTCGCGGATGGAGTCGGAGCCGGTGAGCAGCATGCACACGCGGTCCAGGCCCAGAGCGAAACCGCCCATCGGGGGCGCACCAAACTTGAGGGCCTCCATGAGGAAGCCAAACTGAGACTCGGCGCGCTCCTCGGTGAAGCCCAGGAGCTTGAGCATGGACATCTGCATCTCGGCGTTGTGGATACGCATACCGCCGCCGCCGGCCTCAAAGCCGTCCATGACAAAGTCGTAGGTGCAAGAACCGGCTGCCAACGGGTCGGCCTCGATCTTGGCGATGTCGGTCTCGGTCGGCAGGGTAAAGGGCTGGTGCTCGGCTGCATAGGCCTTGCGGTCCTCATCCCAGTGGAACAGCGGGAAGTTGACGACCCACAGGAAGTCGTGGCCCTCGCGCTTGATCTCAAGCGCGTTGGCCATGTGGGAACGCATGCCGCCCAGGATCTCGTCGGAAAGCAGGCGCGGGCCGGCGGCGAACATCACAAGGTCGCCGGGCTCGACATCCATGCGCTCGCGCAGAGCCGCCATCTCCTCGTCCGAGAAGAACTTGACGATGGGGCTGTTGATGGAGCCGTCCTCGCGGAAAGCGATCCACGCCAGACCCTTGGCGCCAAACGTGGAGGCCACGCCGGCAAGCTTATCGATCTTGGCACGTGCCCAGGCACCGGCGCCCTTGGCGTTGATGGCCTTGACGACAGAGCCCTCCTCGTTTGCCGCAGTCGCAAAGACCTTGAACTTGGAGTTGGCAAAGATGTCGGTCAGGTCGACCAGATGCATGCCATAGCGGGTATCGGGCTTGTCGGAGCCATAGGTGTCCATGGCCTCCCAGTAGTTCATGCGACGCAGCGGCGTGGGCATCTCGACACCCATGCGGCCGAAGGCATCGGCCAGGACCTCTTCGAGCGCGCTCATAACGTCGTTCTGGTCCACGAAGGACATCTCGATATCGACCTGAGTGAACTCGGGCTGACGGTCGGCACGCAGGTCCTCGTCGCGGAAGCACTTGGCAACCTGATAGTAGCGCTCGACGCCACCGACCATAAGCAGCTGCTTCAGGAGCTGCGGGGACTGCGGCAGGGCGTAGAAGTTGCCCGGCTGAATACGGCTGGGAACGATGAAGTCACGAGCGCCCTCGGGCGTGGACTTAAACAGGGAGGGCGTCTCGACCTCCATGAACTCACGGTTGTGCAGCGCCTCGCGAATGGCAAAGGTAAAGTCGGAGCGCAGCTTGAGGTTGGCCATCATCTCGGGACGACGGAGGTCCAGATAGCGATAGCGCAGACGGGTGTCCTCGCTGGTCTCGATGCCGTCCTCAATCTGGAACGGCGGGGTGACGGACGTGTTGAGCACCTCGGCGTGGTCGGTCAGGACCTCGATCTCGCCGGTCGCGAGCTTGGCGTTGGTGGTCTCCTCGCCACGGGAGCGCACGACGCCGTGGATCTTGATGGGCCACTCGGGACGCATGGTCTCGGCGATCTTAAATGCGTCGCCGTCAGAGTGCTCGGGGTCGAAGGTGAGCTGCGTGATGCCCTCGCGGTCACGAAGGTCGCAGAAAATAAGGCCGCCGTGGTCACGGCGACGGCTCACCCAACCGGTGAGGGTGACCTCTTCGCCCACGTTCTCGCGGCGAAGCTCGCCGCAGGTACGGGTGTGCATGGAATGCTCGTCGATGGGACGGGTCTGGCTCATACCAGTGATCCTCCTTTATGGATCTGTGCCGCCCCGTGTCGTTCCGGGCGGCGTCGTACAGATTTGCCCAGCCTGCGTAAACCGCGCAGCCAGACATGGCGTTCTATCTTATCGCACCTGTGTCGATGTGCCGCGGAAAAGTAGTTCTCGCCCAAAGACTTGACGGAGACGAAACAATTGACGCGGCCTGGCCGTCGCCAAGGCGCGCCGCGTGCGACAATGTGCCCCAATACAACTGCACTCGGAAAGGCCCGCCATGACTGCACGCCTCATCGTTATGGATATCGACTCCACGCTCATCAACCAGGAGGTCATCGACCTGTTGGGCGAGGAGGCAGGCGTGGGCGAGCAAGTTGCGCGGATCACCGAACGCGCCATGCGCGGCGAGCTGGACTTTAAGCAAGCGCTCGAGGAGCGCGTGGGGCTGCTCGCCGGCCTGGACGAGAGTGTGTTCGAGCGCACCTTTGAACGCGTGACATTTACCCCCGGCGCGCTGGAGCTTGTGCGTTCGGCACACAGCAAGGGCTGGAAGGTCGGCGTGGTAAGCGGCGGCTTCCACGAGATCGCTGACAAGATCGTAGCCGCCGCGGGTATCGATTTTTGCCTGGCCAACCGCCTGGAAGTCGTGGACGGCAAGCTCACCGGTAAGTTGGCTGCCGGCATTGTGACCAAGGAGTCCAAGCTCATCCAGCTGCTGGACTGGGCAGTTGAGTGCGGCGTCGATATGGCCCATACCGTCGCGATCGGCGACGGCGCCAACGACATCCCCATGATTCAGGCCGCGGGCACGGGCATCGCGTTTTGCGCCAAGCCCAAGACGCGCGAAGCTGCCCCGTTTGCCATCGACGAGCGCAACCTGATGCTCGCCATGGACATCATCCTGCGTGACTAATCGATCCGTCTAACAATTGAATCAATCCGTCCTATAGTTTCCGAACAATTTTGTCTTAGTGTTCGGAAACATACCCTTTGAGTGCTAGACTTTGCGCCGTCGAAGGGAACATATATGGATAAGCGAGATCTAGAGCAGCTGCTGAGCGATGTTGCCGGCGGATCAGTCACCCCCGCCGACGCCCTTACGCGCATCCAGACGGCTCCGACCGCCGATTTGGGCTTTGCGCAGCTCGATCTTTCGCGCGGGGTGCGCCAGGGAGCCGGCGAGGTTGTCTACGGTGCGGGTAAAACCGCCAAGCAGATTGCCGCCATTATCGAAGCGCTGCGCGATGCCGGCCAGGAGCGCATCCTGGTCACGCGTTTGGACGCCAAAAAGGCCGCCCGCACCTCGGAGCTTCTCGGCAACGGCATCGACCTGGGATATGTCCCGGACGCCCAGCTCGCCCTGGTGGGCGGCAAGCCCTCCCCCACCGGCAACGGGCGCATCGTTGTCGCCTGCGCCGGCACGAGCGACCTGCCCGTCGCCGAAGAGGCGGCACTGACGGCCGAGTTCTACGGCAACGAAGTCGATCGCCTCTACGACGTAGGTGTCGCCGGCCTGCACCGCCTGCTTGCGCATGCCGAGGAACTTGCCCAGGCGCAGGTGGTCATCGCCATCGCCGGCATGGAAGGCGCCCTGGCGAGCGTCATCGGCGGCCTGGTAAGTTGCCCGGTCATCGCCGTTCCCACCAGCGTGGGCTACGGCGCGAACTTTGGCGGCGTGGCCGCGCTGCTCGCCATGCTCAACTCCTGCGCCAGCGGCGTCTCGGTCGTCAATATCGACAACGGCTTTGGTGCCGCCTACCAGGCAAGTCTTATCAATCATCTGAGCGCCGGCACGCCCTGCGCCCGCTAAGGAGCATCCTATGTCCAACCATCAGCACACGCTTATCATCGACGGCACCTCGGGCATCAGCGGCGATATGACCGTTGCGGCCCTGCTCGACCTGGGTGCCAGTGAGGAGCACCTGCGCGAACAGCTCGCCACGCTGCCGGTCGATGGCTTTTCGATCGCCGTCACGCGCGTAAACAAGCACGGCATCGATGCCTGTGACTTTGACGTTCAGCTTGCAGAGGAACTCGAGAACCACGATCACGATATGGCCTGGCTCTACGGTAATGAGGCTGCTGTCGAGCGCGAGCATGAGCATATGCATATGCACGAGCACGAGCACGAGCACGAGCATGAGCACCATCATCACGACCATGTTGAGCACGACCATGTTGAGCACGACCATGTTGAGCACGACCATGTCGAGCACGACTACTGCCACGAGCACGACCATGGGGAGCACGGTCATGGCCACGAGGGTCACCATCACGCCCACCACCATCACCACCGTTCTTTGGCGGACGTCACCGCCATTATCGATGGCTCGCAGCTAAGCGATGGCGCCAAGCGTCGCGCCCTCGCCATCTTTACCGCACTCGCCGCCGCCGAGGCCAAGGCCCACGGCAAAACGCCCGAGACCGTCATGTTCCACGAGGTGGGCGCCGTCGACTCCATCGTCGACGTCTGCTCTGTCGCCATCTGCCTCGATGACCTGGGTATTGAGGACATCGTGGTTGAGTCGCTCTCCGAGGGTCACGGCACCATCCGCTGCGCCCACGGCCTCATGCCCATTCCTGTGCCCGCTGTCGCCAACCTGTGCCAGGCGGGCAATATTGCCCTCACGCCCGCACCGGTCGCCGGTGAGCTCGTGACGCCCACGGGCGCCGCCATCGTCACCGCGCTGCGCACATCCGAGCATCTTCCGGCCCGCTACTGCATCGAAGCCGTCGGCTACGGCGCCGGCAAGCGTCCCTACGAGGGCTGCTCCGGTACGCTCCGCTGCCTGCTCGTTCACGCGGACGCATAGCCATGGATGCCCGCAAGGCAAAAAGCCGCGCCGCCATCGTTGCGGCGTTCTCCGAGCTGCTGCGCGAAGAGGACTACGGCAAGATCACCGTCGGCGACATCATCGCTCGCGCCCATGTGGGTCGCGCGACGTTCTACGGCCTCTTCAAGAGCAAAGATGACCTATTGTCCGAGCTCGTGAGCGACATCTGCACCCACGCCCTCGATGACGATGGCGCACCGCTCGACGACCCACTCGTGCAGGTCGAGCATATTCTCAACAATCTATGGGAACGTCGCCAGGGCGTCCGAGCGCTGGTAGCCGGCGCCGGATCACGCGTCTTCGCCGACTGCCTCCGCAAGACCATCATGTCGCGCGCAGCCGAAACCGTCCCCATCGACCCCACAGGCCCCGCCGGCACCATGGACCGCAGTTTCTTACTCCACCACATAGCCTCAAGCTTCGTAGCCACCGTCCAATGGTGGGCCTGGCACAACTTCCAAGCCAACAAATCCAACGTAGCCAAAGACTACCTCTCAGCCATACAGCCCCTCTTCACCTAACTTAAAACTCTTATCCCAAAGTCCCGCTCCCAACCCAAAGTGTCGCCCCAGCTCAAAGCACGATCCATTTCAAAGTGTCGACAGCAGAGCAACGCCCCTACCAGCAACAAGCCCCTCCCATCCAAATTCAGATATATATGTTGGCTTGCTTGTTCCAACGCGACCAGGATCCCGCAGCCGTCCGCATGGGGCAACTTCCCAGCGCATTCCGCAGGACGAAAGAACCCCCGCCGCAGTTCAGTGCGCAGCGGGGGTTCTTTCATGTCCGAGGACGCGCTGGGAAGTTGCCCCATGCGGACAGCGGACAACTATGTAGCCTCAGACTAGAACATGCCCAAGAAACCATGCACAAACAACGCAGCCACGATGGCACCGACAAACGGAGCGATGCCAGGAACAAGCAGGCCGTACTTCCAGTTGTTGTCAGCCTTGTTCTTGATCGGCAGCACCTGATAGGCCATGCGAGGACCAAGGTCACGAGCCTGGTTCATGGCGAAGCCGGTGATGCCGCCCATGCCCATGCCAACAGCCCAAACGATCAGGCCGACGCAGATTGCGAGCATCAGAACGTTCTCGCCGGCGCGGCTAGCGGCAGCAAGGATGGCGCTGATGAACACGAAGGTGCAGATAGCCTCGCAGAAGAAGTTACGAGCATAGTTCGTGCCCTCGGTGGTGGGGTTGGTCGAGAAGATGTTGCGCTGGGCAATGGGGTCGACGACGCCCTCGGAAGCCTTGAACTCATCGGCATACATAAACCAAGCGATCACGGCACCCACAAAGCCGCCGAGCATATCGGCAAGCATGAAGGGGATGCAGTTGCCCCACGGCACCAGGCCGACGATGCACTGGGCAAGCACCATGGCGGGGTTCATGCACACAGCGCCACCAAAGACAAACAGGCAGACCGAGATGCCAAAGGACCAGGTGGTGATGGCAAACATATGGCCGGAGCCCTGATACTTGGTGCCCTTGAGCACGGTATCGCAGTGAACGCCCACGCCAAAGACGATCATGAGGGCCGTTGCGCCGAATTCGCAGAGGAGTTTGGTAAGCATAAAACCTTATCTTTCTTGTCGGTTATAAACGATTCGTTTAAGCCGCGCACTAGTGCTGTGCGACAACAACACCCAGGCCATCGGGGATGACGGCGACCTTGGCATCGGCACCCTTCATCTCAAAGGCGAGCTTGAGCGCTTCCTCGATAGTGTTGACCGGCGTCATGTGCATATCCTTGAGCATCTGGTGATCGCACAGGTCGGTGACCATGATCACAGGGTGATGCGCCAGGATGCGGGCAAAGATCTGGCTCGTCCACTGATCGGGCAGGGTCTCGTCCTTAGGACGATCGATGCAGGCACGCTCAAACTCTGCCGGATCGTTGTCGGCGATGTTGTGATAGAAGCCCTCGCCGCCGTGACCGTCGGCACAACCGGCGACATCGATAATCACGCCACCCTCGGGAAGCGTGGCCTCGGCAGCGCACATGCCCTTCACAGCCTGATAGATGTTCTGATCGAGGGGGTAGCCGCCGTTAGTGGTAATGGCGATCTCGCACTCGACGGGCTCAACGCCGGCAAGGCTCTTCACGAACTCGCAGCCAGCCTCGTGCGCCTTGTGGATGTCGCCGGCAAAGGAGCCAATGACCTCGTGCTTGCCGTTGAGCACCACGTTGAGCACAAAGGCAAGGTGAGCCATCTCGGCGGCGGCAAACATGTCCTCGCTCACGTGGTTGTGGCACAGGTTGCCGGCACGCGAGTGGGAATCGTTCACAAACTGACCGTTGTGGTTGTACATGATGGTCTTGTAGCTGGCGATGCCAGGCAGGACGGACTTGCGGCTACCAGAGAAACCGGCAAAGAAGTGCGGCTCAATAAAGCCCTCGGCAAGCAGCAGATCGCAATCGGCCGCGATCTTGTTGATGATGCACTCGCCACCAGAAGGCAGGGTGCCGATCTTTTTCATCATGCTGTCGTCAGTCGCGACGTGCATAACGATTTCTTCGTTGGCAACGATCTCCTCGCCGTACTTGTTGACGAGCTCCTCGTGCGTCGACGGACGATGCATACCCGTAGCAACCAGAATGCGAACGCGCGCCTCAGGCGCAGCGGAATGGATGTGATGCAGCAGAATAGGCATCGTCACACGCGAGGGAACGGGACGCGTATGATCGGAGCTAATGATGACAATATCCTTCTTGCCAGCACAAAGCTCCTCGAGCGAAGGCGAGCCGTAAGGGTTGGCAAGCGACTCCTCCACCAGCTCTTCCTGCGATTTCGTGGTCTTAAACTCGTTTTGATGACCTTCCATCACACCCGCGAAGTTCTTATCCTCGAGTTCCAGATGCAACGTCTTGTGGTCAAACGGCAGTTCACATTCAAACAATGACGAGCGCCCTCTTCCTTTCAACTGACACACTAGATAAACCGTTGGAAGGATACGCCGCTCACCGAAAAACACCACCGTCTACCGACTCATTAACACAACGTTCATATTTGACCCACAACAAAACGGCCACGATCCCAAACGGAACCGCGGCCGCTACAGTCGTAAGTCGAGAAGCGCCACATGCATCTCAATCCCGATCGATAAGACGCGAGGCGCGAAGCGCCAAACGCGCCGCCGGGACAAACCCCATCCAAAACGCGCAAAGCGCGCCATTATTCCCCCAGCCAGTAATCCACCGAAGACCGGACATCGTAGGGCCCGCCATCAGCTTACTTTTAGGCACACTCCGCAGGACGCAAGAAGCCCTCGCCGCACGAAGTGCGCAGCGAGGGCTTCTTGCATGTCCGAGGACGTGCCTAAAAGTAAGCTGATGGCGGGCCCGGACGACTACAGGGCTATCGATTACCCCGTGTTCTGCAATCCTGCCGAGACGCCGGTCACAGTCGAAAGAATCAGGCTCATGTACTCGGCCTTCTTCTCCTCGGCCATCTCGTCCTGGTTCATGCGCACCTCGCGAAGGGCGCGGACCTGGGCGATGGACAGGGCGTCGACGTAGGGGTTGCGCACGCGAACAGCGCAGCCAAGCACGCGGCGGCGCTGCAGCGGCCACTCGTCACCGACGATGGCAAGGACCCACTTACGGGTGAGCTGCATCTCGGTGAAGACCTTCTCGGACAGATCCTGGCGATCGCCCAGGTGCAGGTACATCTTGGCGATGCGCTGATCGGTCTTAGCGATCGACATCTCGATGTTGTCGATAAAGGTGCGGAAGAACGGCCACTCCTGGTAGGCAGCCTTGAGCTGGTCAAGATCGCCCAGCTGCTCGCAGGCGGTGCCCAAGCCGTACCAAGCGGCCAGGTTAATGCGTGCCTGGCTCCAGCTGAAAATCCACGGAATGGTACGCAGGTCGTCGAGCGACTTGGCACCCAGGCCGCGCTTGGCCGGGCGCGAGCCGATCGGCAGCAGACCGACCTCGGTCAGCGGCGTCACGGTCGAGAACCACGGTGTAAAGTCCTCGGTGTTCAGCAGGTCCAGATAGCGCTCATGGCTTACTGCGTTGAGCTTCTCCGCCATATCCCAGAACTTCTGCGTGGTCTCGGTGTTGGTCCTCTCGACGCTCGGGGCCGACTGCAAAAGCGTTGCGGCGGCAACGGACTCAACATGGCGCTGAGCCAGCGTGCGGTTGCCGTAACGGGCAAAGATGACCTCGCCCTGCTCGGTGAGCTTAAAGAAGCAGTTGACCGAACCCTTGGGCTGCGCCAGCACGGCCTTGTTGGCCGGGCCGCCGCCACGGCCCACGGCACCGCCGCGACCGTGCATGAGCACCAGGTCGATATCGTTCTTCTCGGCCCACTTGGCAATGCGCTCCTGCGCGGAGTGCAGCGCGAGCATGGCCGTGGTAGGACCGGCATCCTTGGAGGAGTCGGAATAGCCCAACATGACCTCCATGCGGCGGTTGGTCTGGGCAAGGCGCTTTTGCACCACGGGCAGCGTAAGCATCTGGTCGAGCACGTCGACGCAGCCCTCGAGGTCCTCGAGCTGCTCGAACAGCGGGATCACGTCGAGCTCGGGGACATCCTCCTCGTGTGCAAAGGACAGGTGGGCAAGCTCAAAGACGTCGGCCACATGCTGAGCGCTCTTGGTGAACGAGATGATGTAGCGGTGCGCCATCTTCTTGCCGTAGCGCTTTTGGATGGAGCCGATGGCGCGGAAGGTATCGATGACCTCGCGCGTCATGGGCTGCAGATCGCCGTGGATACCGTTCTCGTGGATATCCTTGAGGGCGCGGGCGTGCACCACGGAGTGCTGACGGAACTCCATCTCGACCATATGGAAGCCGAAGGACTCGACCTGCCAGATGATGGTCTGGACCGGGCCGTAGGCAGCACGGACGGCACCGCAGGCGGCCAGGGAGCGCTGGACGACGCGCAGGTCATCCAGGAACTCGTCTGCGCTGTGATACATGGTGTCGGTGATGCGACGAACGGTGGCGTTCAGACGGTCTGCCATGACGAGCATGACGGCGCGATGCGGCTCGTGCTCGGAGATCAGCTCGGCGCGGGCCGTGTACTGGGTGCTCATCTCGACCTGATGGTTCCACAGGTTGATGAGCTCGGCAGACGGCTTGCTGTAGGTGGCCTCGAGCGTCAGGTTGCGGCCGATGCGGCGGCACTTGTCCTCGAGCTTGAGCACCATGTGAGTGAAGTACTTGGCGGCGACCTCGCGGCTCACCTTGGCGGTGACATTGGGGTTGCCGTCACGGTCGGAACCGATCCAGCTGCCGGGATGGAAGAACGCCGGGCACAGCGGCGGCACGGTACCGGCCTTGTCGCCCAGCACCCAGTCGTCAAAACGACGGTAGATGACGGGAATCACATCGAACAGCGTGTTATCGAAGATGTCGATGATGGTATCGGCTTCCTCGACCGGCGTAGGCTTCTTAAGCGCGATGGGGCTCGTACGCACCAGGGCGTCGATCTCCTGCAGCATATGGCGCTCGTTCTCCACCAGGTCGGAGCCGCCCAGGCGCGGGCGCTCCTCCAGCAGGTTGGAGATGCGGCGAATCTTGCCCTCGACGGCCTTGCGACGGGCCTCAGTGGGATGCGCGGTAAAGACAGGGTGGAACTCAAGCTTGCCGAGCAGTTCGTTGGCGCCCTCGACGCCCATCTCATCCACCAGCTGGTGATAGGCGACGGTGAGCTCATTGGCGGGGTCGACAACGGTGTCGGTCGACGCGCCGGCCTCACGCTCGCGCAGCTGAGCCACACGGTAGTTCTCCTCCGACAGGTTTGCCAGATGGAAGAAGCTCGTGAAGGCGCGAACGATGACCTGCTGCTTATCGAGCGGCAGACTGTCGATCAGATCGACGACCTCGCGAAACGCCACGGCGGTGGGCTCGTCGGCGGTGGGCACGCCCTGCTCGTCGACGGCCTCGTCGGCAGCACGGGCACCGGGGTTTCCGGCGTTGGCCACAATCTCTGCCGTCAGGATCTTGTCGAACAGGTCCGCGATCTCGGGATCATACTCGCTAAGCACACGGCGCTCCAGGCGCAGGAACAGCGCCAAGTTGTCGCGCAGCTCCTCGGGGATCTCGATCTCGGCGAGACGCTCCCTGGACTCGGCATTCGAGCCGATTCGGTTAACGAGGCGGTTGACCACGGCAGCGACGCGCGCCGCGGCTTCGGGTACAGACTGGTTGCTTAGGTTCTCAGCCACGTTTCCTCCCATTCCTCCTTCTATGCACGTAACATGCGGTATTCATTATAGGCGCTTGAGAAATACTTTCGACACTGATTGCGCTTTACCACACAAAAGTATTTTCTGCATTGCAAGGGTTTTTGCTCTAAATGGTCGTATTTCTCGGTGGACGGCATACACAAACGGGGGCATTCCGCATAAATGCGAAACACCCCCGTAACAATCGCTCGCAATGGACGGGACACCCAAGCGGGCCCGCAGCTCAAGAATCATGCGCTACAGGCGCTCGCGAACCGCCTCGACCACGTTGGCCAGATCGGCGAGGACCTCGTCGTGGCTCTGCATGTCGCGCACTTTGACCTTGCCGGCGGCAAGCTCGTCGCCGCCCAGGACCAGGATGAGTTTGGCGCCCACCTTGTCGGCCTGCTTAAACTGGGCCTTGAGGGAGCGACCCTGATAGTCAGCCTCGGTCACGATGCCTGCGGCGCGAAGCTCCTGCGTAATGGCAAAAACGTTCTGACGCAGCTCCTTGCCGGCGTTGGCGACATACACGCACGGGGCTTCCTCGGCACCCAGGTCGCTACCAAAGGCCTGCAGGGCCAGCAGGGCGCGCTCAAAACCGACGGCAAAGCCGACGCCTGCCGTGGGCTTGCCGCCCTCGAGCTCGACCAAGCCGTCGTAGCGGCCGCCGCCGCCGATGGAGCCGACGCCGGCGCCGGGGGCCTCGACCTCAAAGACGGTACGGGTATAGTAGTCCAGGCCGCGCACCAGGGTGGGATCCTCGACATACTCGATGCCTGCGGCATCCAGATAGCGCTTGACCTGCTCGTAGTGCTCGCGGCACTCATCGCACAGGTTGTCGCCCATCAGCGGGGCCTCGGCCATGATCTCGCGGCAATGGTCGTTCTTGCAGTCGAAGGCGCGCAGCGGGTTAAGTTCGGCGCGCTCGCGGCACTCGTCGCACATCTCGTCGGCGTGATCGAGAATGAACTGCTTAACCTGCTCGCGATAGGCCGGACGGCACTGGGCGTCGCCCATTGAGTTAATGAGCAGGCGAAGCTTGGAAAGATCGAAGCCCAGGCGCTTGTAGAACTCCATAAGCATAATGATGCACTCGGCGTCTGCCGCCGGATCGGGAGCGCCAAGCCACTCGATACCTACCTGATGGAACTGACGCAGACGGCCCTTCTGGGGACGCTCGCCACGGAACATGGCCTCGGCATAGTAGGCCTTAAACGGCGTAGAGCCCTGAGGCACCAGGTTGTTCTCCACGACGGCGCGCACTACGCCGGCCGTGCCCTCGGGACGAAGCGCCAGGCGCTGCTTTGGCTTGAGCTTGGTGTCGATGCCCTCGGTAAAGACGCGCTCCAGGTTTGCGCCGCTAAACACGCGGAACATCTCCTTGCGCACGACGTCGGTCGACTGGCCGATGCCGTGGACAAACACGTCCACCTGCTCGATCGAGGGCGTCTCGATGGGCTTAAAGCCAAACGGCTCGAATACGCCGGCGGCAATCTGCTGCATCTTTTGCCAGGCGCGCATCTCGGCGCCGATAAGGTCGCGGGTTCCCTCCGCTTTCTGTGCCTGCATGGGCAAACACCTTTCTTTTGTATCGCGTCATAGGTAGTGGACATTATACGGCACAAACACAAACAGCGGCGGCGCGTCTGACCGAACGAGGGTATGGGGACTCGTTCGGCCAGACACGCCGCCGCGGTAGCCACGGACGAAGCGGACAAGCGGCAATGCGCTTTGGCCTATCTACTCCCCCGCCACGCTTGCGCGCAGCTTGGCGGCGATGGGCTCGGATGCCAGCAGGAACACGAGCATGACCACGGAGCACGCCAGGCACACGATCCAGGTGCTCGCAAAGGAGCCCGTGGCATCGAACAGCACGCCCGAGACGATAGCGCCCACGGTGCCGCCGACCATCTCGAGCGAGGTAATGGTGCCCGTGACCTTACCGAGGTCGGCCATGCCAAACTGCTTGGACGCGGCGATGGTAGGCGTGATGGTGCCCATGCACGTTCCAACACCAAAGCTCACAGCAGCGACAATAGGACCGAGGTCCGTCGTCGGGAAACACAGCGCCACGCAGGCGATAATGCACGCAACGGAGCCAAGGATATTGCCAAAGCGCAGGCCAAAGCGGTCATAGATCGCACCGAGCGAAATCTTGGCGATAACGACGGTAACCATGTAGGCCGAAAGCACGGTGCCTGCCCACATGGGGTCGTGGCCGCCCGTGACGATCTTGGCACCGTTGACGGTAACACTCGTCATGTTGGTAACCTGGTTGGGCAGGATGGCGCCATTGACCAAGCCCATAAAGAGGAAGGCGACGACGAGCAGCCAAAATGCCGGGCTCTTCTTGATACGAGACCAGCCGACGCTAACCTCGGGGGCTGCCTTCTCGTTCTTATCACCCGTGGCAGAAGCAGACGGGTCGCCTGGATTCTCGCCGAGCGGCTTAAGACCGATCTCGGAAGGCTTGGTGCGGAAGGAATAGGCCGTGACGGGCAGCGCCGCCACCATGCAGATAGCCGCGAGCACCAGGAAGGCGGAACGCCAGCCAACGCTCACGATGAGCGAGCTCACGATGGGAGACAGAATAGCGCCGCCAAAGCCCGAGCCCGAAAGTGCGATGGAGATGGCAAGGCCTCGCTTGGCCGTAAACCAGTTGGCGGTCACCAGGCTGATGAGCAGGCGGGTCGAGGCGACGGCAAAGCAGCCCGAGACGGCAAAGAGCACGTAGACCTGCCACAGCTCACCGACAAAGCTCATACCGGCAAGAACGGCAGAGGTGGCGATTACAGTGAGGGAGCCCAAAACGCGGCCGCTTACTTTATCGGCGACATGGCCAATGACAAGCGAGCCGATAACGCTCACCACGGTGGAGATGGCGTTGGAGATGTTGTACTGCGCAAGCGTGATGCCCAGGTCGCTTACGATGAGCGGCTGAAACAGGCTCATGCAGTTAACGAAAATCGTGTAGCACGTGGCCATGATCACAAAGCCGGAGGCCACCACGAGCCAGCCGGGGAAAAATTTACGTTGCTGGGACATGGATTACTCCTTGTGGTCCGCAATGTATCCGAGAGCGACGGCGGCATAAGCCGCGGCGCCGAGGGGAAGCTCGGCATCGTTAAAGCGCGCCTTGGGATGATGCTGGGCAAAATGCTCGTCCGTATCGGTCACGGCCGCGCCCACCGTAAAGTACGCACTTGTGATCTCGCTCGAGATAAGTGCGAAATCCTCGCTCGCCATGGCGTGGAATAGCGGCAGGAAGGCAGCCTTGGGCAGCACCGCGCCCACGTAGCCAAGCGAGGCCTGGGTCATATCGCTGTCGAGCACGAGCGGCGGAACGTCCGAAAGCGTCTCGATGGTTGCCAGCGTACGATATGTTGCGGCAACGCCGTTGACGACCTCCGCGATGCGGGTCTTAAGGTGAGCCATGAGCTCGACATCGAAGCCGCGCAACGTTCCCTCGAGCACGCAGGTGTCGGGGATGACGTTGGCCGCCAAACCGCCAGCGAACTTACCCACGGTAAGCGCGACCTCCTTGGCCGCCGGCACCTCGCGAGAGATAAGCTCCTGAAGCGCCAGGTGCACATGCACGCCGGCCGTGATGGGGTCGATGCAGATCTCGGGGCTCGAGCCATGGCCACCCTTGCCCTGCAGCGTGATGCGGAAACCGTACACGCCCGAGAGCGCCGGACTCCCATAGAGCACCAGGCCGAGCGGCGACTGGCTATTGACATGCATGGCAAAGGCGGCCTGGGGACGCGGGTTCTGCAGCAGACCGTCGGCGATGGCGGCGCGGGCACCCTCAAAGGTTTCCTCGCCCGGCTGGAACAGCAACTTAACTGTGGCGTTAGCGTCGACAAGCTCGGACTCGCGGGCCTTGAGCAAACGGGCCGCGCCGAGCAGCGCCGTCGCATGCATATCGTGGCCACAAGCGTGCATGCAGCCGTTGGTGGAAGCGAAAGGCTCGCCCGATTCCTCGACAACGGGCAGGGCATCCATGTCGCCGCGAAGCATGATGACCGTACCGGCCTGTTCGTCCGTGCAGACGCCATTGCCCTGGGCCGCGGCGGCACCGGCGCCGACAAGGCCCACAACACAGGAACCATCGACGAGCGTGGCAAATGGGATTTCCATCTCGGTCAGGCGCGCTTGAATATACGCGGAGGTCTGCGGGAGGCTATTACCCAGCTCGGGCATCTGGTGTAAATCGTGTCGCCACACAGCGAGCTCGTCTGCAAAAGCCTGAGCTTCTGCAACGAGACCGTCACCGATAGCGGCCTGCGCCGCTGCGGTGGCCTTGGGCGCTGATTGCGGTTGAAGATCGGACAGAGCTGGTGCCATAAATGCCCTCCAGTAACGTTTTTGCAGCAAGCACTTTGATAGCGTAAAGTGCAAGGTACAACTTTAAGGGCGACGCATAAAAAATGCCGCCCCGAGAGGGCGGCGCAACAAGTTGTTTACAATTGCGGGCGCGGCTTTTTGCGCAAAAAATCGAAGTGAGTCTCGCTCAAGATAATCGACAGGAAGATAAGCACGAAGCCGGCGAGCAGGCGCGAGGTGAGCGCCTCCCCCATCAGCAGCACCGAAAACAACACGCCCGAAGGCGACTCCATCGAAAGAAGCAGTGAGCCCGTCGAGGCGGGGACATGCGCCAAACCGACGTTTTGGACGAGCAGCGCCGCGCATGTGCAGCCCACCGAGAGGAAAACAGCCACACCGATAAACTCCGGCGTCCATGCAGAGAGGGGCGCCTGAGTCTCGAATAGCAGCGACGTGATTAAACTCAAAACGCCATTGCCCACAAACATCCAAAACGTGATGACGTTGATGTCCATCTTGCGACCGTACTTGGCAGTCACCGCCATCTGGATGGCGAAGAAGATCGCGCCGCCCAAGGTAATAACATCGCCGGCATTGAACTCGACGCTATCGAGCGCTACCAGGCCAATACCCGCCAGGCACAACAACGCTGCACCCAGGTTATACCGGGTAAGCTTTTCACCGCTCAGGACATAGCTTGCAAACGGCACAAGGATGCAATACGTGCCGGTCAAAAAAGCGCTCTTGCCCGCCGTGGTCTGTGCCAGGCCGATCGTCTGCAAACCGTAGGCACCCCACATGAGCGCGCCCATGCCAAGCCCGACGATCAGGTTGCGGGCATTGAAATGAGCGATGATGCGCTTATGGAAAATTGCAAACATAACCAGTGATGCCGGGAGAAAGCGAACATAGACCAGCTCGAACACCGGAATGGTGTCGAGTGCGTCCTTCATAGTGGTAAAGGAGTAGCCCCAGATAATCGCCACCGAAAGCAGTAGAACTTTCCAGAACAACGGCGAGCGTGCGCCGGCACCCCGGGGAATACCACCCGCGCCCAAATCCTCACGGGCTACAGGGCTATCGGGCATGTTTTCGATTTCGTTGGCAGCGTATTGGGCCATGGAACATCCTCGCACTCAATCTGGGCGTGGTGTCCGCACGCGTATGGCTGCGTGCCGCCTCATGGTCAAATAAAAACGGGACGCGCCGGACCCCCGGCACGCCCCGCTACTGTAGCAACAACCAAGCAGCTCATGCAATTCACTCAACTAAAGCGTCGAGCCGGAAGGCCTCGATGTTCCGTCAACGCCACATTGTCGCGCTAAATCAATTTGGTCGACTCCAGCTTTTCGATGATCCAGTCGTTGGCCTTGATGACCGGGCGGCGGAAGACGACGCCCAGGCCCAGCGACGGAATCAGGTAGCTCGCCAAGATACCCAGCTCAATCCAGTACTCCATATGGTAGGCGCCAGCCATGGCGGCGTGCATGGCGTTGATGCCGTGGGTAAACGGCAGGAACGGGTAGATCGCCTGGAACACGGGGCCGGTCATCTCGATGGGGAACGTACCGCCTGAACCGCCGACCTGCATGACCAACAGCACGACAGCGAGCGCCTTGCCGATATCGCCAAACGAAACCGTGAGCGTGTAGACGATATTGGAGAACACGAGACTCGCGACCCAGCCCGCCAGCACAAACTGCAGCGGGTTGTCGCATTGGATGCCAAAGAACAGGATGTCGCCCGCGCACACGAGTGTCGCCTGCAGCAGGGCCAGACCTCCAAAGAACAGGTAGCGGCCCAGGTAGATCTCGTGCAGGCGCACGGGGATCAGCTCGTTGATGAGCTCATCGTCAACCGATACCTTCATCATGGCCGCCAGCACGATCGAGCCGACCCACAGCGACAGGATCGTATAGAACGGCGCCATGGCCGAACCGTAATTGCGGATCGGATAGACCGGCTTGCGGTCGAGCGCGACGGGGCTGGAAAGCGACACGGCCAAACCCTCGGGATCGTTGCCGATCATCGTCTTGATCGTGGCAAGGTCGTCCGACATCAGGGCGCCATCGAGCTCGTCCTTAAAGGCGCTGATCTTGTCCGATGCCTCACCCAGCTGATCGGAAGCCTTGTTGACCAGCGTCGCAGCCTTGGAGAGGCCCTTTGCGAGCGAGCCAGAGGCGTCGGTCAGACCGCTCACGGCGCTATCCAAGTCACCCGAGATACCGTTCAGGGAATCCAGAACGCCCG
Organism: Collinsella sp. AM40-7AC; assembly: GCF_003468125.1. Taxonomy (NCBI): domain Bacteria; kingdom Bacillati; phylum Actinomycetota; class Coriobacteriia; order Coriobacteriales; family Coriobacteriaceae; genus Collinsella; species Collinsella sp. AM40-7AC. The sequence goes on from NZ_QSGK01000002.1 coordinate 170,729, forward strand.
AAATGGTCTTCTTGAGCTCCTTGGCCTTAACCGAGAACGTGGAATCGTAGTCGGACTTGGCTCCCGAGATACCCGCCTTGGCATCGGCGATGGCCTGGTCGACCTCGGCACGCGAGTTGTTGACCTCCGCCATGCCGTCCGAAAGGGACTTTGCGGTCGCCGTCAGGTCCTTCGCATTGTTGCGGTACTCCACGGCAATTCTGCCCAGCGACGTCGCAGCGGACTCGAGACCGTCTTTGAGCTTGTCATCACTCACCTGGTCGGCAAGGTTACGGAGCTGATCGGTCATCGCATCGATATCGTCAGCACGCGTATTGAGCGCCGCTGCGGCTTCGTTGAGCTGAGACACCGTAAGGTCAACATGCTGATTCGCGGCATCGAATGCCTTCGCAAGCTCGGCGGACACGTTGTCGAACGAGCCCGCGCTTCCGTCAATCGCCGCGTCAACGGCATCGTTGGCGGCCTTGAGCGCTTCCTTGGAATCATTGATGCCACTCTTGGCGTGCTCCATCAGCTGCTTCGTCGACTCATCAACGGTGCCCGTCTGCTTGAGCATGCCGCCCGCCGATGTCAGTGAATCGGACGTGGAGCTCAAAATGCCCGCGAGCGACGTCGCACTCGCCTGAACGTCCTGCAGGTCCTCGACCGAATCGCCCAGCGTCGAGGACAGATTGGCGATAAAGCTGCTCACCTGGTCGGTACTCATATAGTCGAGCAGGCTGGACACGGTCTTAAGGCCAATGGTCGTGATGGTCTTGGTAAAGGTCTCGTTGACCTGACTCTGGACGGCGCTCGAACCCTTTTCAGTCACGATCTGTGCGATGGCGTTGGCCTTCTGATTCTCATAGAACTCGATATCGGCGTGCTTCACCTCGGTCGAGAAAAGCGTCATCATGTCGGCGCTAAACGTTTTAGGGATAACGACGGCAGCGTAGTACGCGCCCGACTTAACGCCCTCAATCGCCTTATCACGGTCGTTGAGGACGACCCAGTCGAAGTTCTCGTTGCCGCGCAGGGTGGCGGTTACGTTTTCGCCCACGTTGACCTCGACGGGAATCAGATCGCTCTCGTAACCCTCATCGGTGTTGACCACTGCAATCTTAAGGTTGCCGGTATTGCCGTAGGGATCCCAGCTTCCGGCGATGTTAAACCATGCATAGAGACATGGCACGATGATCAGGCCCATCACGACGACCATGCCGATCACGGAGCGAGACACGTTTTGGACATCGCGCTTAAACAGGTGCAGGATGTTTTTCATTTATGCCTCACCTCCTTTAGAGTGCTTGCCAAGCGAGGTGGTGTCCCCGTCGTTTACGTTTACGTTGTCAGCGCCGTCGGCATCTTGAGCCTTACGATGCGCACCGATATGCGACAGACGGCTCGTAGGCTGTTCGCCTCCCTTGGCGCCACGCTCGCTGGCGTTGAGACCAAACATGCGACGGGCGGCAGGGATGGCAGCCGTGTGCTCGCGCATCTCGCGGCGAAGGTCCTCGTCCGAAAGCGCCGAGATACGCATCTGGGTATTGAGGCTCGCACGGATGTATTCGATGTTGATGAGCCAGCCGCAGATGGCGATAACCGAAATGATCCAGATAACGAGCAGGATGATCTTGCCGTTATTGTCGATATCGAGCACCGTCGAAAGCACAAAGAGCAGAACCTGCACGCCTACCACGGCGGCAAAACCGCCCTTGATGTAGTACGGGTAGCGATGCTCAAACGCCACGGCATGATCGAGCAGCTCGCGACGGTACGAATCCGAATCGAGCATGACGCGCATGGCCGTGCGCAGCGAATAGCGCTGGCGCGGCAGGTCGTTGGACTCGCAGATCATGAGGCCCGTCGTGGAAAGCTGCTTGTCAAAGAGCAGGTTGAGGTTGAGCAGCAGCGGACGCAGCTGCAAGCCAATAAAGAGTGCGATGGCAAGGAACACGCCCAGGATGCACAGGTTGAACAGGTAGTTGAACGAATACATGCCACCGACGGTCTCGCGCAGCAGGTTGATGCCATAGGTGAAGGGCAGCAGCGGATGCAGCCATTGGAAGAAGCCGGGCATCATCTCGATGGGATACATGCCCGACGAGCCGGGGATCTGCACAATGACGAGGATGACGCCAATGGCTTTACCGATATGCTTAAACGTGGTGGACAGCGCATAGATGATGTTGACGTAGGTGAACGAAATAGCGATGCCGCCCAGTACAAAGAGCAGCGGATTGACGCACTGAACGCCAATGACCAGATCTCCCACCGTAACGATGATGGCCTGCAACGCACCCAGGATCACCAGCAGCAGCCAGCGGCCAAAGTAGCCCTGACGCGCCGTAAAGCTACCGATGCCCTCGCGGTCGACCTCGAGTTTATAGATAGCGATGAGCACATAGCCGCCTACCCACAGCGCCAGATTGGTGTAGAAGGGCGCGATGCCCGAGCCAAAGCTCTTGACCGGATAGATTGACTTGGACGTCAGCTCAACCGGAGATGCCATGAAATCTGCCACGTCATTGACGTCGACGTCCATGAGGTCGGCTAACTCGCCCATAGACTCAGAGGTCTGCAGCGCCGCAATGTCATTGGCGGCGGTCACGAGCTTGTCCTGAACCTTGGCAAGGGAGGCGTCGGTTTGGGACAGCGTGGTCTTTGCCTGCTTGAGCGTGGCGTCGAGCTGCGCCAGCGTGCCGCGCGCGCTCGCTATCGTGGGGGTCATACCCGACACAATGCCGGTCAAATCGCCCGAAACGGCGGCAAAGGAGTCAAGCGCGCTCGAAGCCTTCGGAAGTGCGCTCTGACCCAGATCGGTCTGAGCCTGACCGAGGTTAGCCGTACCGGTCTGAATTGCCGCGTTGAGTGCGTTGCTCGCGTTCGAGATTGCCGTAGCGTCGTTTGCCATGGCGCTCGATTGTGCAGAAAGGCCATCCTTGATGCTCTGCAGCTTCTGGTTTTGCTCGCGAAGCGAATCGATGGTCGATACAATGCGCGCGTCAATTTCCTCGGAACCTGTCGACGTGTCATTAACGAGAATCTCCAAGTGCCCGATAACGGCCTTATTGTGATCGATCGTCGCCTGGAGAGACTCGAGCGAGTTGTCGATGCGGGTGGTCGTAGATGTGACCGTACCCGTTAGCTTGCCAATCGCAGCGTTCGCGGAGGCTGACGTCTTGGTGAGTGCAAGGCTACCTTCCGAGAGTGCCTTGGAGAGCGAGGTGATAGAGTTGCCCGCCGTGGCGCGAGCCTCGCCCAGCAGGTCGTTGCCCTGGGAGATTGCCTGCGTCAGCGACGGTGCCTGACCTTGCAAGCCGGCAAGCGCCGCATCAGCCGAGGCGATAGCGCCACTCGTCTTATCGATGGCGGCATTCATATCGCCAATCGAATCGCGCACCTCACCAAAGGTGTCGGATGCCTCGGACACCGAACTTGTCAGCGAGTCCTGAGTCTGGGTTGCCTTGTCCTTTAAATCGACACCGGCATCCTTGGCGATACTGGCAACAGTCTCGCCCACCGTGGAGACAAACTCCGAGTTGATCTGCTCCTCGATGGTGTTGGCACCGGTATCGGTGACCTTGGGCGCAATGGCGCTCTTCTTCTCATTGACGTAATAGGTGAGCTTCGGCTGATGGTAATTGCCATCGAGCATCGAGACAAGATTGTCGGAGAAGTTCTTGGGGATTACGATCGCCGCGTAGTATTCCCCGCTCTCGACGCCCTCTTTGGCATCGGCAGCCGAGTCGACGAAGGTCCAGCCCAGCTGATCGTTTTCCTTGAGCTGGTCGACCACCTTATCGCCTGCATTGAGCTCGCCCACCAAGTCATTCTGGGTGCCCTGATCGTTGTTGGCGATGGCGATTTTAATGCCCTGGGTATTTCCGTACGGATCCCAGTTGGCAACGATGTTGTACCAGGCATACAGCGAGGGAATGACGCACACGCCCAAGGTAACCACCAGGGCGACGGGGTTCATAAGCAGTCGCTTAATGTCGCGCTTAAATATCGCAAAGGAGACCTTTGCGTTGGATAGTTTGCTGCCGAGACTCACGCTTGGACCATCCATCCTGTCGTTGAATCAAATCGTACTATCAAAAACCATTGTACGTAGGCGCTTTAGCGTCTCGAAGCACAATGGTATTGAGTTTTGCGGGTAGCAATATACTACGAAGATTAGTTAACGTACAGTTGTACAGTATCTCAAATTTCAGCAGGTCACAAAACCACAACCCGCACAAATTAGCAATCCGAATAGTCATCGGGGGCGTTCTTAAACGACTACTCAAACAAGAACGTCCCCGATGACTACTTAGGGCCACGAAAGCGTCGCAGGTTGAGCATAAGTCAGCGAAAACGCCCCTAAGCGAGCAAGGTGACGTGAAAGAGGAGGGAAGCGTACTTTGGTACGCGGCCGACGATTGAACGTCAGATTGCCGCTTAGGGGCGTTTGCAGCGTCGAGTAGTTACGCGGTTCGTAGAACCGCGTAACTACCCAATTACATAAGCTCGCAGACAGCTGCTGCGAAGGCAACGGGGTCCTCAGGGAGGATGCCCTCGACCAGCAGGGCCTGATCGTAGAGCAGGCCGGAGTACTGCTTGATCTTGTCGGCGTCGCCGGCCTTCTGGGCAGCGACGAGCTTGGCGAAGACCGGGTGTTTGGCGTTGAGCTCGAGCACGCGCTGGCTCTTGGGCATACCGTCGGGCGCGCCCTCAGGACCCTTCTGAAGCACCTTCTCCATCTCGAGCGAAAGCGGACCCTCGGTGGTGATGCAAGCGGGGGCATCGGTCAGGCGCGCGGAGACGGCAACTTTCTCGACCTTGTCACCGAGCGCCTCCTTCATAGCGCTAAAGAGGTCCTCGTTCTCCTTGGTGGCGTCCTCGGCCTCCTTCTTCTCGTCCTCGGTCGCCAGATCAAGATCGCCAGTCGCGACGTTCTTGAGCTCCAGGTGACGATCCTCGACCTCGGGCTCGGCACCGTCGGCAACGGCCTTCTCGACAGCCTCGCGGGCGGCGTCGTCTTCGTAGATCTTAGGCATATCGGCGGCAACGTACTCACGCATAGCCTGGAACGTAAACTCATCCACATCCTGCGTCAGCAACAGCACGTCATAGCCGCGCTCGAGCACGCCCTTTACCACGGGCATCTTGGCCAAGCGCTCACGCGAGTCGCCGGCGGCGTAGTAGATGGCCTTCTGATCCTCGGGCATGCCCTTGGCATACTCGGCCAGGGTAATCATCTTCTGCTCCTTGGCAGACCAGAACAGTAGCAGGTCGGCGAGCTCATCGGCCTTCATGCCATAGCTCGAGTAGATGCCGTACTTAAGGCCGCGGCCAAAGTTCTCAAAGAACTTCTCGTAGGCCTCGCGGTCGTTGTCGCGCATGTCCTCAAGATCGGCAGTGATCTTCTTCTCGACACGCTTGGCAATGGCCTTGAGCTGACGGTTCTGTTGCAGCGTCTCACGCGAAATATTGAGCGTCACGTCGGCAGAGTCCACGACACCGCGCACAAAGTTGTAGTAGTCGGGCAGCAAGTCGTCGCACTTCTCCATAATCAGCACGTTGGAACTGTAGAGCGCCAGGCCCTTCTCGTAGTCCTTGCTGTACAGATCGAACGGGGCGCGACCCGGCACAAACAGCAGCGCATCGTACTCAAGCGTACCCTCGGCATGGAAGCTGATAGTGCGCGCGGGATCGTCAAAGTCGTGGAACGTGGACTTGTAGAACTCGTTGTAATCCTTCTGCTCAACGTCGGAGCTGCGCTTTTTCCAAATCGGCGTCATGGAGTTGATGGTCTCGAGCTCCTGGTAGTCCTCGTACTCGGGCTTGTAGTCGTCGCCGGCGTCCTCGGGCTTGGGTTTCTGGCGGCTCTTGCTCACCATCATCTGAATCGGGTAGCGCACATAGTTGCTGTACTGCTGAATCAGGCTCTTGAGGCCCCACTCGGTCAGGAAGCGATCGTAGGTCTCGGCCTCGCCGTCGGCGTCGAGCTTCTCGTTCTCGCGCAGCGTCAGGATGACATCGGTACCGTGCTCAGCACGCTCGCCATCCTCGATGGTGTAGCCCTCAAGACCGTCGGACTCCCAAACGTGGGCGGTGTCCTCGCCATAGGCGCGGCTGACAACCTTTACGTGGCTGGCAACCATAAAGGCAGAGTAGAAGCCCACGCCAAACTGACCGATGATGTCGACATCGGAACCCTGCTGCTCGGCGTTCTCAGTCTTAAACTCCTCGGAGCCGGAATGGGCGATGGTGCCCAGATTGCGCTCGAGCTCCTCGGCGGTCATGCCGATACCGTTATCCGAAATGGTGATGGTACGGGCATCTTTATCAAAGGAAACACGGATGGCCAGGTCGCCCTGGTCGAGCTTGACACTCGGATCCTGCAGGCTCTTAAAGTTGAGCTTGTCGACGGCATCGCTCGCGTTGGAGATAAGCTCGCGCAGGAAGATTTCCTTATTGGTGTAGATGGAGTTGATCATGAGGTCGAGCAGTTTTTTGCTCTCGGTCTTAAATTGACGCATGTGCAGTCCTTTCGCGCTACCCCCGTCCGCAAAAACGGCCCGGTTGCCCGAGCCGCATTGCAGACCTGCTATGTTCAGACTTAGATTTTATAACCCATTAGCGCGCATATATACATACGGAATCGAAAAACTGTATGTCCAAACGCTCTGATGCACCAATTGCCAAGGAGTGTCCCCGACTGCCGGCAGGAAAGGAACGTCCCTATCTGCCATCTACGCGCTTGGCCATCCAAACATGGGGCTGGCCCTCGTCTTCGTAGTCCACCGGGGCAATCTGCGTGTAACCCGCCTTGGCATAGAGTGGTAGCACGTATTCCTGCGCGTGCAGCTTAATGAGCTTGGAGCCGGCATCACGCGCGCACGTATCACTGGCCTCGACAATCTTGCTCGCCAGACCGCGGCGACGCATTGGGGATAGCACCGCAACGCGGCCCATAATATAGGTCTCCCCCGCCGCGACGCCTTCGTCCATATCGCACGCCGGCGAAACCGGGGCCTCTGCATCTGCCGCGCGCTCCAGTTCCTCGGGAAACACGCGCGAGCAGCCGGCAAGCTCGCCGTCTACATAGAGTGTCACATGAATGCAGTTCGGATCCTCGTCGATAGCGTCGAACTCATTCTCGTAGCCCTGCTCGTCCATAAAAACGACGCGGCGCACCAACGCCGCGTCGTCAAAGCATCCCGTCTTAAGTTGGATATCCATAGCTGCCCTTTCATTCAACGCGAACGTTAGGGACAGATTTTAGCGAAAATGAGCTCCGCGCACGCTAAACTTCGCGCGAGCCTTCGCCAGACAGTCGTAATGACCCACGTTATGGGCATCGCTCGCGATGAAGCTGTACAGGTTCTGATCGAACAGGCGCTGTGCCGGCTTTTTCTCGCGACCAAAGCGACCGCCGGCAATAAAGTCCGCCGAAGCCTGCAGCTTGCAGCCCATATCGACCAGGCGCTCCGCCACGCTTACATCCTTTTGAACCGCACGATAGCGCTCAGGATGAGCGATGATCACCTGATAGCCACGGCACTGCAAATCGTAAATCGTGTTCTCGTACTCTCTAAACGCATACGCATCGGCATGCGTCGAAAGCTCGAGCAGAAACTCGTTGGTCCCATCGAAATGCAAGTGATCCGCGGCATCGATACCAAGCTCAACGAGCTTTCGATGGTTGACCTCGAAGCCCATCTGGAGCGGAAAACCGTCAGCGTTATCGCGCAGCAGCTCAAAGGCATCCCACATCTTGTCGTAATCAAAATAGGGATCACGGCAGTGAGGAGTGCAAACGATTCTGGTTACACCGGCCCGCTTGGCAGCCTCGAGCATCGCCAAGCTCTCTTCGAGATCGGCGGCGCCGTCGTCTACACCCGGCAAGATATGGCAATGAATGTCACGCATAGGTCAGCCTTAATCAACTAAACGTTTGCTCGGTTGGTGAAGATGCCCTTTTTGGAAGTGCCCTGATCGTCGGAGCCCTTCTTAACCTTCTTACCGTCCTTGGTGTAGTAAGAATAGTAGTACTCGCTGGTCTCGGTCTCACAGTAATTCATGACGGTACCGATGAGCTTGACCTTCTCGGACTTCTTAAGCTGGGCGATAGCGTTGAGCGCCTCTTCGCGCTTGGTAAAGTCCTCGCGCACCACGAACAGCGCGCCGTCGGTCAAGCTGGCAATCTCGGCAGCATCGATGAAGGTGCCGACCGGAGGAGCATCGAAGATGACGTACTGGAACTTGGCGGACAGTGCCTTTACCAGCTTGGCAAAGCGATGGGAGACGATGATGTCGGCAGGATTGGGAATGTGCGGCTCGGCATCGAGGAAGTAGAAGTTCTTCTGACCCGTCTCGACAATTGCCTGGTCAATGGAGATCTGCTCGGAAAGGACCGCATAGAGTCCGCCGCGCGAACGAACGCCGAGCATATCGGAAAGGGACCTGCGGCGCATATCGGCCTCGACCAGGAGCACGGACTTGCCGCTCGTGGCGATTGCCTGAGCAAGGTTAACGGAAACCGTAGACTTGCCCTCGTTGGGAATCGAGGAGGTAACGGTGATGGTGCGAATGGGGTCATCCACGCTCGCAAAGCGGATGTTGGCCAGAAGGGTCTTGGCGGCATTCTGTACAACGAGCTTATCGGTGTTCTTTGCCTTAGCCATGCCTATTTACCACCTTTCATAGCCGGAATTCGGCCAACAACGGGAATACCCAGGAGCTCTTCTGCCTCTTCGGCACCGCGGATGCGGGTATTGAGCATGTCTGCCAAAACGACATAGGCAACTGCGATAAAGATACCGGCGAGGAACGCGACGGCAATATACAGCGTGCGCTTGGGGCCGCTGGGGGCTTCGGGGGTCTTAGCCTCGTCGATAACGTTGATGCTCTGGGCAGCGCCGACGTTCTGAGCGACCGTACTCACCGAGCTGGCAATGGCCTTTGCGACCTCAGCCGTCTCCTTGGCATCGGTGCCGGTAACCGAAAGCGTAATGACACGCGTGGTGGTCTCGGAGGAAACAGACACCTTGTAGTCATCCAAATCGGTGAGGCCCAGTTCTTTGGCGGCGCCGCTCTTAACGCTATCGCTATCCAGCAGCGTGGCGATATCGTTGGAAAGCATCTGGCTCGCCGAGAGATCGTTGTAGCTCATCTGACCGCTATCGTCGGTCTTGGCGAGAATGTACATGCTCGTCGTCGCGGTATAGGTGTTGTCCATCGCAACGAAGGACACGATGCCCATAGCGATCGCGCAGACCACCGGAAGGGTGATGACCAGCTTGAGGTGCTTCTTCAGCAGCTGGAACAGTTCGAGAAGGGTCATGCAGCTTGCCTTTCATTTCCCCAGTTCGGATTGACAAAACTGTCCGTATGTTATCGCATCTTTTTACCGAGACCAAACTCTATACATAAGAAACAGGCTCTCCTGTAAAAATGTCGGAAGCAATCGTAAAATTGCACAACAACGCCGCACCCGAAAGTCAAATGCGGCGTCTACATCAATATCTGTGTTGTATCGCTATGCGAATGGCTCGTCCTGCTGTATGGGAAACGTCACCGTAATGGTGGTTCCCACGCCCAACTCGCTCGACAGATCAAGCGTGGCGTGATGATACAGGGCCGCATGCTTGACAATGGCAAGCCCCAGGCCGGTTCCGCCGCGTGCCTTGGACCTACTCTTGTCCACGCGATAGAACCGCTCAAATACCTTGCCCTGTTCTTCAGGCGCGATACCGATTCCCGTGTCGGCGACAGCGAGGAACGGATGGCCTTCGTCGTTGGTGCCGCACTGCAGCGTAACCGTACCGCCGGGCCGATTGTAGCGGATGGCGTTGCTTGCCAGATTATAGATGAGCTCGTCGACCAAGCGCGACACGCCTTCGATGACCACAGGCTTGGTCTCATGACTTATCGTCACATTCGCTTGACGGGCGACCTGTTCAAGACGCTGCTCAACCGCGTAGATCGCACGCGAGAGCTCAATAGGCTCCGTGGACCCAATGGGCACTGCCTCGCCTTCAGTTGCACGTTCGGCCTCGTCCAAGTTAGACAGCGTAAGGATGTCGTTGACAAGCGCTGCCAAGCGGCCCGCCTCACGATAGATGCGACCGCCAAAGTTGCGCAGGTCGTCCTCGCCCTCGACCATGCCATTTGCGATGAGCTCGGCATAGCCCGAAATCGCCGTAAGCGGCGTCTTGAGCTCATGGGTGATATTCGCCGTGAACTCGCGGCGCATACGGTCGTTGTCCGCTAGCACCGCCATTTGGCGCTTGAGTTCCTGGCGCTGCGACTCGATGCGCTCAAGCATGGGGACCATCTCGGCATAGGCGTGCTCATAGCTACGGCGTGGGTGATCCAAATCCACCTCTTGCAACGGCGCGATGATGGCACGGGACTCACGGCGCGCCATAAAAAACGAGAGTACTGCACCCGCTGCTGCGATAAGTAGCATCGGCGCCAGCATCGACAGCAAAATCGCCGCAACGCCAGGCTGGGCCTGCGCCAAGCGAACGACCTGGCCGTTATCAAGGGTGACGGCGCGATACAGCATAATCTCGTCGAGTGTAGAGCTTGCGCGCTCCGCGGAACCCGAACCACTCTCAAAGGCCTCGATGACCTCGGGGCGATCGCCATGGTTGGGCAGTGTGGAAGGCGACGCCTCGTTGTCGTAGGCAACAGATCCGTCCTTATTGATCAGCGTGATACGAAGATCCTCGCGATCGAGGCTTCGCAAGAACGGAATGGGCTCCTGCTGCTCGTCGAGGGCGGCAGCAATGAGCTCGGTTTCCTGCGCCAGATTGGCACTCGTGGCATCCGCCAAAGTGTTTTGCACAAAGAACGCACCCAGCACCGTAAACGCCACGATAACCGCCATGGCGCAGACAAAGATCGTCACAAAAACGCGGTGCGACAGCGTATGTTTTCCCTGGGGGGCGAAGACCACGGGTTACTCCTCCGATGCGGTGGCCGCGGTGTCGTCGCCTTCGGCACCATCACCGGCAGAAGGCTCGGCCAGGCGATAACCCACGCCGCGCACGGTCTCGATGGCGCTGGCATGCTCGCCCAGTTTTTGGCGAAGCGTCTGCACGTGCACGTCAACGGTGCGCGAACCGCCGTCGAAGTCCCAGCCCCACACGCTCTGCAGCAACGACTCGCGGGTAAAGACCACGCCGGGCTTGCGCATGAGGTACTCGAGCAGGTCGAACTCGCGCAGGGTGAGCTTAAGCGGCTCGCCGGCAACGGTCACCTCGCGATGGCTAGGCGAAAGCACGATGTCGCCCACGCTGAGCACATCGCTCGCCTGCTTGACCATGCCGCCGCGACGCAGCAGTGCGCGGCAGCGGCTCGCAAGCTCCATGAGCGAAAACGGCTTAGTCAGGTAATCGTCGGCACCGCCATCGAGCGCCATCACCTTGTCGAGTTCGGTGTCCTTGGCGGTAAGCATCATGATGGGCACCGTCGCCGTCAGGTGATCGGCACGCAGGCGACGCATAATCGCCAAGCCATCGGTGTCGGGCAGCATGATATCGAGCAGCACAGCATCGGGCACCCGTCGCGCCACGGCAGCTTTAAACTCGCCATCACACGAAAAGCCCTCGGCCTCGATTCCCTGCTTGCGCAGCGCGTAGACTGTCAAATCCCTGATGTTGTCATTGTCCTCGACGTAATAGATCATGTTGAACCCCTTTGCGGCCGATATGACCGCATCTTAACCCTAAAGGCACCTGTAAAAGACAGCGTCAGCCAAAACGCCCCGTCAAATAATCCGCGGTGCGCGGATCGGACGGATTCTTGAAGAGTTGCGCGGTGGGCGCGTGCTCCACCAGCTCACCCAGCAAAAAGAACGCAACCGAATCGGAAATACGCGCGGCCTGCTGCATGTTGTGCGTCACGACCACCAGCGTGCAGATCTCCTTGAGCTCGCAGGCCAGCTGCTCCACCACCAACGTCGACACAGGGTCGAGTGCCGAGGTCGGCTCGTCCATCAGCAGAATGTCGGGCTGCACGGCAAGTGCGCGGGCGATGCACAGGCGCTGCTGCTGTCCACCCGAAAGACCCAGGCCCGACTCTTTGAGCTTGTCCTTGACCTCGTCCCACAGGGCAGCGCGACGCAGGGAGTCCTCGACCAGCTCATCGAGCACGGCGCGGTCGCGCACACCCATACCGCGAGGACCGTAGGCGACGTTGTCGTAGATGCTCATGGGAAATGGGTTGGGGCGTTGGAACACCATACCCACGCGCTGGCGCAAACGGCAGATGTCGCAATCGCCCAGGATATCTTGACCATCGAGCGCAATCTTGCCCTCGATGCGGCAATCCTTGATGCCGTCGTTCATGCGGTTAAAGCAGCGCAGCAACGTGGACTTTCCGCAGCCCGAAGGCCCGATGAACGAGGTGATCTGCTTGTCGCGGATCTTGATATTCACGTCCTTGAGCGCATGGTGGTCGCCATAGAACAGGTCGAGGCCCTCGACGTCGATGCGCGTCGGTGAGGCGGCAAGATCCTCTGCCGTGGGGCGAGTCGCATCCCCAACCTCGCGCTCATGCGCGGCCTCGGCCTGCGCTTCCATGAGTTCTTCAAGCTCCGTGGGCTCCACAGCCGCAGCAGCCGTCATACCGCACACCTCCATATCGATATCAATTCAGCAGTATCGATAGTAGGAATCGCGGCTCATACGCACGTGAGCACATTGTCAAGTGTTTGTAAGGGCACGCTGGCTATGCGGCGGACAGCTCGATGGTGAATATCGTGTGTTCGGGCGTCGATTCACATGCAACGGTACCGCCGTGTGCCGCGATGATCTCCTTGGCAATAGCAAGGCCCAGGCCGGCACCACCGCGATTGGTCGCACGCGCCGCATCCAGGCGATAGAACTTCTCAAAGATCACCTTGAGCTTAGCCGCAGGGATAGGATCGCCCTGATTGATAAAGCGCACGCGCACGCCGCCGTCGTCCCGGCGTCTGGCCTCAATCGTGATAGTCGAGCCCTCATAGCTATAGGCGACGGCGTTTTTCATGATGTTGTTGAACACGCGAGCCATCTTGTCGCCATCCACGAGCACCGTCAGGTCCTCGCGAATATCAACTTGGGCTTCCTTATGCTGCTCATTGAGGATGGGGTAGAACTCGTCAGCTACCTGAGCCAGCAGCAACCCCAGATCAACATAGCCGCGCGTGAGCACGATATCGTGGAAGTCAAAGCGCGTGATATCGAAGAACTCTTCGATGAGCGCATCGAGCCGGTGCGCCTTGTCGAGCGCCACGCCCGTAAAGTGCGCACGTTGCTCAACCGGCAGCTCAGGAGCCTCTTGCAGCAGCGAAAGATAGCCCACCACACTGGCAAGCGGGGTGCGTAGGTCATGTGCCAAGTACGTGACCAGATCGTCCTTGCGATGCGACTCGTCACGCAGAGATTGCCGCACCTTGCGCTCACGGTCACGCACGCGGTTAAGGGCGCCCTCGACCTCCAAGAAGTCGCCGTCAATGTTGTCCCAGGTGTTGGGGTGATCGATCAGGCGATCTTGAATACGAGCGGCCAGCACACAATCGGCATGCTGCTCGCCCCGCTCGTAGCCCTGGTAGTACAGAGCACGGCCGCAAAAGAACAGCACGCACACGGCAAGCGCCAGCACAAAGCCAAGCATGTTGAATACAAAGCCGGCATCGAACAGCACCGGCCCTTCGATGCCGCCGAGCGCCATGGCGCCAATCGCCAACGTCATGGCCCACGCGGCACCGCCAATCACCACGCAACGGCGCACGATTTCGAATCGATCGATCAGCAAAAAGCCGACAAGCAGCACCGCTAAGATTCCGGCGATGTTGTCGATGCCAATCAGCAGCAGGCTCAGCAAAAAGAGCAGCACCGTCGCAAGCGCGCGGTTGTCGACGACTGCCCGTACGTATTCAAAGAGTCGATCGGGCACCTCGAATGCCTGCCTATCGTCTTTTGTCATATCCACTTCCCCACCATCAAAGGCGCTATTCGATTATGTAGCCGACGCCCCAGACGTTTTTGATAAAGCGCGGCTTTTGAGCGTCGTCGCCAATCTTTTCGCGCAGGTGGCGAATGTGCACCATCACCGTATTGTTGGAGCCGGGCATAAAATCCTCGTTCCACACCGCGCGGAACAGATCCTCCACGGCTACCACGCTGCCGCGATGCTCAACCAGATACAGCAAGATGGAATACTCGATGGGCGTGAGGCGCACCGGTGCACCGTCTACCGTTACGGAACGAGCATCGCGGTTGATCTCCAGGCCGTCGAGCTGGATGGTCGGCGACTCGGCCGCCTGCGAGCGGCTACCGTAGCTGGTGTAGCGGCGAAGCTGAGCGTGCACACGCGCGATGAGCTCCAGCGGACGGAACGGCTTAACCACGTAATCGTCCGCGCCAAGCGAAAGGCCCTCGATCTTGTCTTGCTGGGCATCGCGCGCCGTCAGCATGATCACGGGATAGGTATGGCTGGAACGGATCGTACGCAGTAGCTCAAAGCCATCGATATCGGGCAGCATGACATCCAACAGTGCCAGATCGAACTCCTGCTCCAGGATTGCCTTGGCAGCATCGGCCCCGCTATAGGCAATCTGGACATCAAAGCCCTCTTTTGTAAGGTAGATACCAACCAAGTCGGCGATGGCCTTCTCGTCATCAACTACCAAAATGCGCTCGTTCATGCGTGCTCCTCTCGCGCTCCATTATGCCCGAGGCGACGCACGCCACACACAACAAGCGTGGGTGATTAAGTCGGCCTTAAGCACCCTTGTGCCCGTTCGGGCGCGGATGTGGGCCACGCACGCACGCGATGATCGCCGACGCCGGCAAACGATATACTCTAGTTCCAGAAGAGACCATCCCGTCGAAAGCGAAATCCGTGAAGTCCCTCACCTCTTTTGCAAAGCGCTCAGCCCAGCTTGCCGCCGGCTTTGTCTGCGCTATCGCCCTTGCCGCTGGCGTGCCCACCGTCGCCGGCGCCCAAGTACTCACGACCGACAATGTTTGCGGCAAAACCGCCGATGCGCGCGGCATCACGGCCGAAAACCTGCCCGATATCGATGCGACCAATGCCCTCGTCATGGGCAAAGACGGCACCGTCTACTATGCCCGCGGCGCCGATGAGCAGGTCAAGATTGCCTCGATCACCAAGGTCATGACCGCAATCCTAACCGTCGAGAATTGCAAGATGGACGAGAAGGTCACGGTGAGCAACGCCGCAGCCACCGTGGGCAATTCAACAGCCGGCCTACTCGAAGGCGACGAGCTCACCGTGAAGCAGGCACTGCGCGGCCTGATGATTCCCTCGGGCAACGACGCCGCCATCGTGCTCGCCGAATATGTGGGCAAGAAGATCGACCCTAAGACCAAAGACGCCGAGGCAACCTTTGTGAAGGCCATGAACGAGCGCGCTAAGAAGCTCGGCTGCACCGGTACGCTTTTTGAAAACCCGCATGGTCTGGACTTTGATGAGTGGGCTGGCGATATGCACTCAACCGCACACGACGTAGCGCTGATGATGCAGGAGGCCATGAAAAACGACACGATCCGCGAGGTCGTAGCGAGCGAAGATTCCTGGATCGAGGTCACGGGCGCCGACGGCACCGACCATTCGCATTCCATGGACACGCATAACTATTTGCTGGGCCAAGATGGCAACATCGGTGGCAAGACCGGCACTACCGATGATGCAGGCTATTGCTTTACGGGTGCCTACAACCGCGATGGCGACGAGATCTACACCGTCGTTTTGAACTCCACCACCACCGACCAGCGCTTTACCGATACCGCAACCCTTGCCAATTGGTACTACGGTCACAAGGTGACGGTCGCAATCGCCAACACGCAGGAAAAGACCGCCAACGGCAACCCGCTTATGGCGCGCATCGGTCAAACCGACTGGACTGATAAGACGATCGACGCCACACTCGCCGATCCTACGGCGCAAGCGACCGTGTTTTCCCTTGCCGGCGAGGTGACCGAAAAGGTTAGCTACGACGATCTTTCGGGCACGGTGCATGTGGGCGACAAGGTGGGTAGCGTCACGCTCAAGCAGGACGGCACCAAGATCGCCGTCATGGACCTGGTTGCCGACGAGGAAGGCGCAGGGCCGAATCCCATTGAATGGCTGCTCGTGAAGCTCGATCGCTTGGGCCGTCGCATCGACAACCGCCCGCTCACGGCAGAAAGCGAGACCGTCGCCAAGGCTCCTGAGGTGTAGGGCGCAAGAATAATAAGCCCACTGAAAGGAGGCGTCCGAAAGGATGCCTCCTTTTTTGAGGTTCGAATCCCCAGCTAACGTGGTTCAACTAAAAAAGGGTCCCTTTCGGAACCCTTCTTTAAAGTCTTACTGGCGGAGAGCTGGGGATGTCCGGGCATGCTGCGCATGCCCTCCGGCTTCAAAACCTGGCGGCTTTTCGCCCACGGGCTACAAACGCTTTCGCGTTTGCTTAACGCCCGTGCCCTCTCGGGTTCGAACCCCCAGCCTCCTTTCTCCGCACAAAAAAGGGCCCCAAATGGGACCCTTCTTTCAATTCATACTGGCGGAGAGCTGGGGATTCGAACCCCAGATGCCCTTTTGGGGCATACTCGCTTAGCAGGCGAGCACCTTCGGCCTCTCGGTCAGCTCTCCGTAACAGCCGTTCTATAGTAACCAAACAGCCAAGGATGAGCAAGAGGAAATTTTCTAATTGCCCAGCAGCCTTTCCTTCTTGAAAGCTTCGCCTACCCCAGCGAGCGGTTGAGGGAGCCGAGCTCGTCGTTGCCCATGGTGCGCCACATTTGGAAGATACAACCGCGCGCCAGGAAAAAGAAACCGTTGTCGACCAGTTGCACAGCGGCATCTGCCAGCTGATTCGTCACGGCGGACACTGGCGGCAGCTCTAGTCCAGCCTTGTGGATGGTCTCGACCGCTTCCTCGAACGTCGGAGGCTCGCTGACGCCCATCTCGTTCATAAGGCCCTGCATTTCTTCCAGCGCGCTGCTGCCCGACTCCTCGCCGCGCGGCACCAGACGGTAACAAGCCAGCGCCAGATTGAGCTGATCGCAATTCCAATAGGCAAACGCCAAGCGATAGAACAGGTAGCCGATTGCAGAACGATCGCTGGCAATACGTAGGCCGTGGCGCGCCACCTCGATAATCTCGTCAAAGCGCTCCAGACGCGCAAGCACGTTGATGAGCGCAAAGTGCGACTGCATGGACGAGCGCGCCAGATCGTAAAGATGGCGCACCTCGGGCAGTGCTCGTTCAAAGTCCTCTTGCTCGGCGTAAAAGCTGCAGATCTCGTGCTGGGCAAAGTACAGCGCATCGGGCGCACGAAGGATTCGCACAGAGCGGTCTTCTTCCAACACCGGTAGCACCATGCGCACCAGCTGGTTATCGCAAAACTGCGTTTGAACCGGACCTGTCGCCAAAAGCTCGGCGACGGCGCACTTAGCCTCCAACTCCTCAACAAGACGGGAAAAGCCTTCAAAAGCACCTGTACGGTCGACTTTTGCCTGCTCGCGCAATTCAACAACACGGGCCACGTATGGGTCGTCGTCCTCTTCCATGACCTCCAGCTCGTCAGCCGTATCGGCAAGCAGCAGATCGCGCAGCGCCGGCGGCAGCATGCGATGGTCATCACGCGGACGAGCATGAACCTCCGCAGGTTCAATCGTCTCCGGAGCGGTTGACTCATATGCCTCAAGCACACGCTTGCACGGCATATCGTCCATGTCCATGCTCTCAAGATCCTTGGCGACAGGCACGCAATCGGCCAGATAGGCCGCGCGCCCAAAGAAATACGTTGCGACAACGCACTCGCCCTGCTCACTGTCGGGAGCAGCAATCTGCACATAGCAGCGCGTGATGCAGGTGCCCGCGGCAAAACACGCTGCTGCAAGCGTGAGCGACACGCGCGCATCGTGCTCCGCAGCCCAGATCGCGCGCGTGTCCTCGTCCAACTCGCGCCAGGCGTCATCTTGAGCGTCGTATTCACGTTGTGGCATAGCATCAACGACAGACTGCCCAAACCGAACGAGCATGATCCCCTCGGCAACGTTTGCCCGATAGGTATAGTCGAGCCGCGTGACCACGTTAAGTGCCTCGACAATACGCGCGAAGCGGGTACGCACATCCCACTCACCGCCCGGCTGGCAAGCCACCGTACCCGGTTTGCCCCACGGGTTATCGCTCGAGGCCGTATCGAGCAGTCGGGGAACATCGTTGGTCGTCTTGGCGATATGCCACGCATCAAAGAGCGCGCAGCCCTCAAGGCTCGGCGAGGATGCCGCAGGGACCAATCCGGCCCCGATGTGCTCAAGGATGGCGGAGAGACGGTTAAGACGGCACTCGATGGCAAGCAGCATGTCAATCTCGTCCTGGTCCAGCAGGCTGCGATCAAAATTGAGATAGAAAAGCTTTGAGCGATCGATGCGAGCCAGGCTCATCTCGGACTTAGCGGCGATGGTGCGCAAGCGGGGCAAGTCAATTTCACTCATAAGGGCGGCGGCATAGCGCTCGATACCGCTCGGATTCTCGGCATGGTCAACGCGGTAAAGCAGCGTCTCGATAGCATCAGGGAGCGGTGCCGTGTTAAAGCCCAAAAACACCTCGACCGGCTCGGGCAACTTTACGAGCTTGATCTTGTCGATAACATTTTGCATACCCTCGTCGAGTCCGCCGGCGTCCGCCGTGCTCGCAATGGCATTTTCGGAGTCAGCGAATATCACGTAGCGCAGGAACATCGATGCCATGAACTCGCCGTAAGGAAGGGAGCGGGTCGAATTCCATGTCTCGTGGTCGGACTGCTCGCGCATGGGGCCTTCGGGAGAGCCGACGGTTCGCGCGCACGCGCGCATTGTGCCGTTGGCTCCCCGAACCACAATCTCACCAATACCGGAGTCCGACTCGTCAAGGACCAGTTCCATGTCGGGATCGTTGGGCAGCGGAGTCTCGCTAACGGGGCGGTCCACCTTGTACACCTCGCCCGAAACGCTTACGTAGCCCAAAAGCGACACATGACTTTTGCCAACGAATTCGACGACATAGCAAGATTCATGCTGATCCTCACCAAAGAGTTTCCAGACCACGCCATATGAGCGTCCCGCAGGCTGCTCGGGCATCGCCGGAAAGCGCTTTTTGGGATCGAGAAACCTGAGCTTGTATGTCGGACGCTCTGCCACGAAGTATCACCCTGATCGGTCGCTTGAAGAAGGAGTGGTCGCGAATAAGTCGCGACATCTACTCGGAATCTTACACGAGTCGACAGGAAATCGTCCGCTTTACGCCCGCGCCTCGACCGAGGTTCGAATCCATGCGGTGTTTACGTAAAAGAAAAGCCCCCGTTGCCGGGAGCTTTAATCTCAAATGGTGCGGCGTATAGGATTCCGCGCATCCGCTGCGCGGATCCGCACCGGCTTCGCCCGCCTGCCGGCGTGCTCGCCCGCGGGCTAAAAACGCTCCGCGTTTTCTTTACGCCCGCGCCTCGACCGAGGTTCGAATCAATGCGGTGTTTACGTAAAAGAAAAGCCCCCGTTGCCGGGAGCTTTAATCTCAAATGGTGCGGCGTATAGGATTCGAACCTATGACGTTCTGATTCGTAGTCAGACCCTCTATCCAGCTGAGGTAACGCCGCGACTTGTTGATTATTATGCACAGAGACTGAATAATGGTCAAGCATTTTTTCAAATAAAGTTATCGTATTTGATTTTTAATCATTTGGAGGGCTTGGCGCGATCTTCGATGCATCGCGATATAAGAAAAGCCCCCGTCGCCGGGAGCTTTAAAGTCAATTGGTGCGGCGTATAGGATTCCGCGCATCCGCTGCGCGGATCCGCACCGGCTTCGCCCGCCTGCCGGCGGACTCGCCCGCTCGCTAAAAACGCTTCGCGTTTTCTTAACGCTCGCGCCTCGAACGAGGATCGAATCTCCGCAATGCCCCCGTAAAGGAAAAGCCCCCGTTGCCGGGAGCTTTAATCTCAAATGGTGCGGCGTATAGGATTCGAACCTATGACGTTCTGATTCGTAGTCAGACCCTCTATCCAGCTGAGGTAACGCCGCAACGCACGGATTATTATGCACGCGAGCCCCCGATGGGTCAAGCGACAATTAGAAAAAAATTTTACGGAGTGATAATTAAGTTGTTCGTGCCTCGACCGAGGTTCGAATCCATGCGGTGCTGCCATAAAAGAAAAGCCCCCGTTGCCGGAGGCTTTCAATTTCAATTGGTGCGGCGTATAGGATTCCGCGCATCCGCTCCGCGGATCCGCGCCGGCTTCGCCCGCCTGCCGGCGCGCTCGCCCGCTCGCTACGGACGCTCCGCGTCCGCTTCACGCTCGCGCCTCGACCGAGGTTCGAATCCATGGGGTGCCGGCGTAAAAGAAAAGCCCCCGTTGCCGGAGGCTTTCAATTTCAATTGGTGCGGCGTATAGGATTCGAACCTATGACGTTCTGATTCGTAGTCAGACCCTCTATCCAGCTGAGGTAACGCCGCAGCGCAAAACATATAAAACCACTTTAGCTTATTGGAGTCAAGCACAATCTCAAACTTTTTTTGTGGAACGCAGTTTTGTCATGCTGCTCCGCATATACCGTCGTTCCCCGTACGATCGATTGGCTTTTCGATCACGTCAAACTTAGCATCAAGTTCCCTCAGGAGCGATCTCACCCGCTGGGCACAATCATAATCGGCAAACGAGATACTCAACATGCGAGCAACCTGGTTAGATGTCCGGACCCCATAGAAATGCTCCAGGGCCACAAGCCCCTCGTGCGCCACAAACGTCTCAACCACATGCGGCGACTCCTCGTAGCACCATTGGGTCAACGGACCCTCGCTCGTCTGTCGAACCACCAGGCCACCCATGCCAGACGGCTCACACGTCACAAGCAGGTACTCCCCGCCCTCGTCGCTCTCAAACAAAACTACCCGCTCATCAAACAGCTCCATCGCATCCCCTTCCTCTCGCTTCTATCTAAGAAAAGCATAGCAGGTGGATGGCTGAATACAGAACATTTGTTCGTGTGTATTCTATTGAGCTGTCCGCACGATATGGTAAGGCCCTGCGCACAAAAAAGGCGCCCCGGAAAGGAGCGCCCTTGCAAATCGCCTATGCAGCAAACCTACGCGACCGGCTCGATCTTCTCGAGGCCGCCCATGTAGGGACGAAGAACCTCGGGGATCGTGATGGTGCCGTCGGCGTTCTGGTAGTTCTCCAGGATGGCGGCCATGGTGCGGCCAGCCGGCAGACCGGAACCGTTGAGGGTGTGCAGATAGCGCGAACCCTTGAAGTTCTCGGGGTCGCGATACTTGATGTTGGCGCGACGGGCCTGGAAGTCACCGCAGTTGGAGCAGGAGCTGATCTCCTTGTAGGCGTTGTAGCTCGGCAGCCAGACCTCGACGTCGTAGGTCTGACGGGCAGAGAAGCCCAGGTCGCCGGTGCACAGGCTAATCACGCGATACGGAAGACCCAGCTGCTGCAGCAGGAACTCGGCCTCGGCGGTCATGTTCTCGAGCTCCTTGTCGGACTCCTCCGGCTTGGCAAACTTGACCATCTCGACCTTGTCGAACTCGTGCTGGCGAATGATGCCGCGGGTATCGCGACCAGCGGAGCCGGCCTCCTCGCGGAAGCAGGGGGTGAAGGCGGTGTAGCGGCGCGGCAGGGTATCGGCGTCGAGGACCTCACCGGCGTGCAGGTTGGTGAGCACGACCTCGGCGGTGGGGATCAGGAAGTTGTCGCCCGAGACGTGATAGGCGTCGTCCTCGAACTTGGGCAGCTGGCCCGTGCCGAACATGGTCTGACGCTTGACGACGATGGGCGGCCACCACTCCTTAAAACCACGGCTGGTGTGCGTATCGAGGAAGAAGTTGATGAGGGCGCGCTCAAGACGGGCGCCGGCGCCACCGAGAACGGTGAAGCGGCTGCCGGAGAGCTTGTTGCCGCGCTCGAAGTCAAGGATGTCGAGGTCGGTGCCCAGATCCCAGTGCGGCTTAAAGTCGAAGTCGAACTCGCGCGGGGTGCCCCAACGACGGCGTTCGATGTTCTCGTCCTCGTCCTTGCCGTACGGCGTGGCCTCGCAAGGAATGTTGGGCAGGTGAGCCATGAAGTCGTACTGCTCCTGCTCGAGGGCGGTGCGGCGCTCGGCCAGACCGTCAATTTTCTCGTTGACGGCGCGCACGGCCTCTTTGGCGGCCTCGGCCTCGTCCTTCTTGCCCTCCTTCATCAGGGCGCCGATCTTCTTGGACTCGGCATTGCGCGTGGCTTGAAGTTCCTCGACCTCGGTGATGACGGCACGACGCTCGTCGTCGAGCTCAAAGAACTTCTCGCGATCCCAAGACGTCTGGCGGTTAGCCATGGCGACATCGATGGCATCGGGGTTCTCGCGAACAAACTTGATATCAAGCATTAGATCCTCCGGCGATATACATTCCATTTAGGTTGCAACCTTGTACATGTATGGGCAAGTATATACTTATGAGCGTTTACGACCCAACTCAACTACGCAAGAAGGCACCCAATGGACGCAGTTTTTTCCTTTTTGTTTGGCACCCGCACCGGTTTTGCCATCCTTTTCGCCGGCGGTATCCTGCTATTTGCGATTCTTGCCTTTGTAATGGAGAAGCGCACCCATAAGATGTATGTCGACCGCGGCCCCAAGTCCGAGGACGAAGAAGACAGCTTCTGGGACTAACCTGCCAAAAAGGGACAGGTTTATTTTGGTCGGTTTTATCTGGGCAAACGCAAGTGCCCCGCAACTGGAATTGAGCCAGTTGCGGGGCACTTTTCGCTAAAAGGACAAAACCGCAGTCCCACCTGCCAACATAAACCTGTCCCTTTTTTGGTCGGTTTTACTGGAGGGTTGCGTCGATTGCCTTGACCAGGGCGCTGCGCATGCCGGCGTCCTCGAGCGCAACGACGCCCTTGATGGTGGCACCACCGGGCGAGCATACGGCATCCTTCATCGCCGCAGGATGCTGGCCAGTTGCAAGCTGCAGCTTTGCCGTACCCAGCACCATCTGGCTCACAATGCGATAAGCATCCGCACGCGGGATACCGTGCTTGACCGCCGCATCGCCCAGGGCCTCGATTGCCATGGCGACAAACGCCGGAGCGCAACCACCCACCGTGCCGCCCACAAACAGCAGGCTTGTGTCGAGCTCGACGACAGCGCCAAGCTTACCGAGCAGGTCGAGCACCACAGCACGCTGCTCGTCGTTAAGCGTCGAAGCCTTCTCGCAGGCGATGACGCCCTCGCCCACCGAAACCGGCGTGTTGGGCACCGTCGAGATATGCGCGACGCCCGGCAGGACCTGCTCCCACTTGGCACTGTCCCAGGTCCAGGCAACCGACAGAACGACCTTTTTGGCAAGAGCATCCTTGAGCGGGGCGAATACCTTCTCGATCATGTACGGTTTGACCGCAGCGACCACGATATCGGATGCGGCGACAACCTCGGCGGCATCGTGGCAGGCGACCATGCCGCGCGCCTCGCAGCGCTCAACCAGTGCGTCGTAGCGACCCGCGCAGGCGCACATGTCGCTCGCAGCTACACCGGCAGCGATCCAGCCATCGGCCATAGCGCTCGCCATATTGCCAAAACCGACAAATCCAATCTTCATATCGCATAGTCCTTTCAGACACATTCCTCAAAACGAAAGGTATTGTCCCACGCCATTGTTTCGTATTGCCGACCTATTTGTGATACGGCTCGCCACGACTGATCTTGCAGGCACGGTAAATCTGCTCCAGCAGCACCACACGCGCCAGGTTATGCGGCAAGGTAATGCGTCCAAAGCTGAGCATCTCGTCGGCTCGTGCGCGCACGTCATCGCTCACGCCGTCCGAACCGCCGATTACAAAGGCAATGTCGCTGCTGCCTCGCAGCATAAGATCGTCGAGCCTCGCCGAAAACTCCTCGCTCGAGCGCTCCTTGCCCTCGATAGCCAGCAGGATCACATGCGCTCGAGATGGCAAGGCGGCAAGAATCGCCGCCCCCTCCTTGTCGCGCGCGGCATCCACGCCGCCCGCCTTAGCCGGGTCGATATCGGCCACCTCGCGGATATCCACCTTGGCATAGGCACCTAGGCGCTTGGTGTACTCAGCGCACGCGTCCTTCCAAAAGCGCTCCTTGAGCTTACCGACGCAAACGACGGTGTATTTCACGCGCGTCTACTCCTTCGAATCGTTTTGAACTTTGCCGGCGGCCAGCATCTGCTCGAACATCGAGGCCGACTGCGAAAAGTCGCTCGGCAGCACGACCGTCGAGGTTTTACCCGTGCGAGCGAACTCCGTCATCATCTCGGACCACTGCGTAAACATGAACAGTTGGTTGGCCTCGTCATTGCCGACACCCGTCTCCTGGATGATCTCGAGCGAATCTTTGATACCCAGCGCGATGGCCTTGCGCTGGTTGGCGATGCCCTCGCCCGCCTTTTCCATAGCCTCGGCCTCGGCGGTCGCCTCGGTGACGCGCTTGATGCGGTCGGCCTCGGCGAGCTCCTGCGCGGCAGCGCGCTTGCGCTGGGCGGCGTTGATGTCGTTCATGGAGTTCTCAACCTCGGTCGGCAGTGCGATTTTGGTGATGAGCGTCGACACGAGGGTGAAGCCGTAGGCGGCCATCTGCTCGGAAACGGTAGCGTTGACATCCTTGGCGATGTCGTCCTTCTTGGCAAAGACCTCATCGAGTGTGTAGACGGGGATTGAAGAGCGCAGGGCGTCGGTGATGAAGTCGCGCATCTGGTCGACGGGCTCCTGCAGCATGTAGTAGCTCTTGTAGATACCCGAATCTGCCGGGCCGGCGCCCATGTCATAGCTCACGTGGTACTGAGCAGAGACCTCAAGGCCGATGGTCACATTGTCCTGGGTCTTAACGTCGATGCCAAAACCGTTTTTCATGGTGCGCAGACTCACCGTGGCGGCCTTGCGGTCGATCACGGGTACCTTCATGTGGAAGCCCGCATTGACGATGCGATTGAACTTGCCCAGGCGCTCGATGATCACGGCATGCTGCTGTTCAACGACATAGCAGGCGTTGGGAAGCAGCAGCAACAGGATGATGATGGGAAGTAGAAGGCTCGTAAGGGCAGCGATGATACCGGACAACAGCATGGTTTCTCCTCTGATAGGCACACGTTGGGACTAGGATACCCGTCCAAGGAGATCGTGCATAACAAAAAGCTCCCATTGCTGGGAGCTCTTTCAATCAATGGTGCGGGCGAAAGGACGTCCGCGTATCCGCTTCGCGGATCCGCACCGGCTTCGCCCGCCTGCCGGCGGACTCGCCAGCTCGCTAAAAACGCTCTGCGTTTTCTTTACGCTCGCTCCTTCGCAGGTTCAAGTCCCAGCGATGGGCCCGTAACAAAAAAGCTCCCATTGCTGGGAGCTCTTTCATTTAATGGTGCGGGCGAAAGGACTTGAACCTTCATGGGGTTGCCCCCATACGGACCTGAACCGTACGCGTCTGCCAATTCCGCCACGCCCGCGTGCAGGAATTAGAATAACGGAGCGCCACCACGAACGCAAGAACTATTTTTGAAAAAGTTTGCAGGCATTCTCCCAAGCGGCTTGCGCGATTGTTTCGGCGTCCTCACCAGTGCGATCGACACGGTCGTTAACCAGCGCGTTTGCCGTAATGGAGATCATTGCGGGCTCGCATTCAAGACCGCGAATGGGCTCCGGAGCCATATACGGGCAATCCGTCTCGAACAAAATTCGATCGAGTGGGGTTGCCGCGAATGCCTCGCGCGCGTCGTCGTTGCGCTTAAAGGTGGCCGCACCACCATAGGCGATATAGCAGCCCAGCTCCACAAAGCGCTCCATCGTAGCGCGGTCCTCGCCAAAGCAGTGCAGCACACAACCGGCCTGGGGCACGCCCACCTCACGAAGCACGTTGTAGGCGTCCACGTGCGAGGTGCGCTCCTGGTCCGTGTCCTCGTGACGCAGATGCAGCTCCACCGGCACGTTACGGCACACGGCAAGCTCGAGCTGGCGCGCCATGCAGTCAATCTGCACGTTATGGGGTGCCGGCGCGATATCGTCGTCATAGTCCATGTGGTAGTCCAGGCCAATTTCGCCGATACCGGCGCACAAAGGGTCATCGAGCGCGGCAACGACCTGCGCGTGAATGTCGTCGGTATAATCCGGCGCGCCATAGGGGTGAACGCCAGCGAGATACTTGATCTGCGGAATATCCCGCATCGGCAAAATCTCGCGCACGAGCCAGTCACTATAGTCCGTCACGCTGCGCTTGTCGGCGATGGGGTCGAACATCGTCACCAGCAGGTCGACGCCCGCGGCTTTGGCGCGCACAAGCGTCTCGGGCACTTCTTTGCCCCAGAACGAAAGCAGATGCGCATGCGTGTCGGCAAGCGGTGCCAAGGGCACGGGACAAGCAACCGTCTTCTTTTTCTTAGTAAACGTCACGCGCTCGGCATCAGGCATCATGGATTAGCTCCTGGGCCAGACGGATAAAGTCGGCAACGTCAAGCGTC
This sequence comes from Collinsella sp. AM40-7AC, assembly GCF_003468125.1. Taxonomy (NCBI): domain Bacteria; kingdom Bacillati; phylum Actinomycetota; class Coriobacteriia; order Coriobacteriales; family Coriobacteriaceae; genus Collinsella; species Collinsella sp. AM40-7AC. The sequence goes on from NZ_QSGK01000002.1 coordinate 197,187, forward strand.
TCGGCGCGCGTGGTGGGCGCGATATCGCAAGCCACAAAGGCGGCATCGAGCACGTCCTTGGCAAAACCGTTGGCGCTCATGGAATTGCGGATGGTCTTGCGACGCTGAGCAAATGCAGCGTCGATCACGCGGGCCACAAATTCGCGATCGAGTTCTTCGGGCATCACACCGTCAACACGGTCGATACGCACGACGGTCGAGTCCACGTGCGGCGCCGGCATAAAGCAACGCGGCGGCACCTCAAAGCGACCCGTCACCTGCGCATACAGGCCGAGCTTTGCCGTATAGCCGCCATAGGTCTTGTTGCCCGGCACTGCGGCAATGCGATCGGCAACCTCCTTTTGCACCATGACGACAGCGCGCTTAAGCGCGGGCATCGTCTGGAAGAACTGAAGAATGATCGTCGCCGCCACGTTATAGGGCAGATTCGCGACAAACACCGTGGGTTCACCACCGGCGGCCTGCTCAATCTGCTCCGGCGTCACCTTGAGCGCATCGCCCATGATAAAGCGGAAGTTGGCATAGTCGGCGGCGTGGGCATCGAGCACCGGCTCAAGCTCGGGATCGGCCTCAATGGACGTAACGCACGCCGCTTCCTGCAGTAACGCAAGTGTCAACGTTCCACAACCCGGACCCACCTCGAGTACGCGCTCGTCACCTGCAAGCTCGGCAAGCTCGCAGATACGCTCGATCACATGATTGTCGATTAGAAAGTTCTGGCCCAGGCGATGCTTGGTCGCAAGGCCAAACTCCTCCAGCAGCTCCCTGGTGGCCGTGGGGTTTGCCAAAGGCGAAGTTGTCATGGTTGCCTCCTTAGCATGATGGCGGCGTCTTGAAACAAAAGGGCATGGACCGTGGCGGCCATGCCCTTACAGCTAAACAGCAAATTGCCGATATGGCGCTCGCGCGGTCTCTACGCCAGACGCGGGAACAGCGGATCGCCCTTCTCGACGGGCTGACCACCAGCAAGCAGGCCCCAAGCGCAAATGCCCTTGAGGTCGTCGCTCGCGGCCTCGCCCTCACAGGACAGGCGGCGCAGAGCCTCGACAGAAGTCTGGGGCATGAGCGGCATCAGCAGGTGGGCGGCGATGCGGATGGCCTCGAGCAGGCTGTAAATCACAAATGCCAGCTCGTCAGCCTTGGCCTCGTCCTTGGCAAGCGCCCAGGGCTCGGAGTCCTCGATGTAGTGGTTGGCGGCATGGATGAGCTCCATGACCTCATCCTTGGCTCCGCCGTAATCGAGCATGTCCATCTTGGCCATGTAGCGCTCGACCAAACCGTCGGCAATCTTTGCCAGCGGGTTATCGAACGCGTCGGCAGACGCCGGTTTAGCCGGGGCGCAGCCGTCAAAGTACTTTGCGCTCATGTTGAGCGAGCGCGAAATGAGGTTGCCCCAGCTGTTGGCCAGATCGGCGTTGTAGACCTGCTCCATGCGATCGAAGCTGATGGCGCCGTCGGTGCCGGGGACCACGTCGGTCATAAAGTAATAGCGATAGCCCTCAACGCCCAGCATGTCGATAACGTCCTGCGGAGCGATGGCGTTACCGCGGCTCTTGGACATCTTCTCGGCCTTGCCTGTCTCGGCATTGCGCACGGTCAGGAAGCCGTGGGCAAAGACGTGCTCGGGCAGGGCCTCGCCGATGGCCATGAGCATGGCGGGCCAAATGACGCAGTGGAAGCGGATGATGTCCTTACCCACGATGTGGAACTGCGCGGGCCAGCGATAGGCCAGCTCGGCACGCGCCTCGTCGGTGTCGACACCGTAGCCGACGGCCGTCATATAGTTGAGCAGCGCATCGAACCACACGTAGGTCACGTGACCCTCGTCAAACGGGACCTGAATGCCCCAGTCAAAGCTCGTGCGGCTCACGGAAAGGTCGTTAAGGCCGCCCTCGACAAAGCTACGTACCTCGTTCATGCGGAACGCAGGCTCGACAAAGTCGGGGTGCTCGTCATAGAGCTTGAGAAGCTTGTCCTGGAAGGCGGAAAGCTTAAAGAAGTAGGACTCCTCCTGCACGCGCTCAAGCGGACGGTGGCAGTCGGGGCATAGATGCTGGCCGACGCTGCCGTACTCCTCGTCGCCCTTCTGGACCTGCGTATCAGTGAAGTAGGTCTCGTCAGGCACGCAATACCAACCGTCGTAGCTGCCCTTATACAGGTAACCGGACTCCTTCATGCGCTCCCACAGATACTGCACGGCATGATGCTGGCGCGGCTCGGTGGTGCGGATGAAGTCGTCGTTGGAAATCTCGAGCTTGCTCCAAAGCTCCTTGAAGTGCGGGGCCTGGCTATCGGTCCACTCCTGCGGCGTCATGCCATGCTTGGCTGCGGCCTCGGCGACCTTCTCGCCGTGCTCGTCCATGCCGGTCAGGAACTTGACGTTATAGCCGGCGGAACGGCGATAGCGAGCCTGAACGTCGGCGATGATGGTGGAATAAGCCGTGCCCAGGTGCGGATCGGCGTTGACGTAGTAGATGGGCGTCGTGATAAAGAACGAAGGCTTGCTTTGATCCATGGGGTTTGTCCTCCAGAAAAACGTTGCATACAGAGGATGATTCTAGCGCAAGGGCTGGATATCCTCCATCTATTGCATATCGAGCACCATGGCATAGACATCGCGCTTGCGGCGCGAATACTTCTGAGACAGGCGCTTGGCCACCGCAGACGCGGGCTCCCCCTCCTCGAGCGCGGCGCGGATATCCTCGCGCAGGGCCTCGTCGGGATCCGCTACCGCAGCGCCAACCGGCGCGATGCCGGCCTCCTCATCCTCGCTCGGCGGCGCGATGACCAGCGCAATCTCGCCCTTTACCTCGCCGCGAGCACGCAGCTCCTCGGCAAGCTGGTCAGCGGGCCCGCGCAAGACCTCCTCGTGCAGCTTGGTGAGTTCGCGGCAGACGGCAACCTCACGCTGGGGAAAGACCTCCGCCACGGCCTCGAGCGTCGCCACGATGCGATGTGGAGACTCGTAGAAGATGAGTGCGCCGGGCACCACGGCAAGGCGCTGCAAACGGCGCACACGGTCGCCGTGCTTTCGGCCCAAAAAGCCCTCGAAGAAAAAATGCTCGCAGGGAATGCCGGACGAAACAAGCGCCGTGACGCAAGCAGAGGGCCCGGGAATAACTTCGACGGGCAAATCGGCCTCACGCGCCGCCTCGACCAGCGCCTGGCCGGGATCGGACACGCTCGGCATGCCGGCGTCCGAGGCAAAGGCGAGGGTCTCCCCCGCCAGCAGACGGTCGACCAGGCCGGCAGCGCGGCTAGCGATCACATTCTCGTCGCAACGGACAAGCGGCTTGGAAATGCCCAGGTGCATCAGCAGCTTTGACGTCACACGCGTGTCTTCGCAGCAGATGACATCGGCAGCGGCAAAGGCCTCGCCAACGCGCGGGGACAGGTCACCCAGGTTGCCGATGGGCGTGCCGACCACATAGAGTTTGCCCGTATGGGCGCTGTTTTGCGTCATATCAACCTATTCAATCATGCCGCGCTCGAGCGTACCGAGCGCCGCGCGGGCGTCCCATGCTGCAATGCGCTTCTCGGTCTTCCACGTTTGGAAGAACCAACCGGCAGCCGGCGCAAACGAAGCCAGCTGGTTGGCGATAAACACGCGCTCGTAGGCATTGCGGCCCTCGGGCGTAACCGACGAGTTGGCAAAGATCGCCGCGCCCGACCATTCGCCCACCAGCACGGGGAACCCAGTCGAAATCGCTTCTTTAAGCTCGCGCTTGTTACGCGAAATCGCCGTCGTCAGCCCGCGAGGGCTCGTGATGTCGAGCGCATACTCGTCGCGGTAATGGTACAGGTGAAGGTCCATGTAGACGTTCTTGTACTTGGCGCCGCGCATAAAATGCTTCCACTCGCTGGGATGCCCCGACGACGAGAAGACGACGATCTTATCCTCGGGCATATACGAACGGACGAGCTCGTAGGCATCGCGATAGAAATTGCGCAGGTAGTGAGCGGGAATGCCATCCGTCATGGTGAAGAGGCTCTTGCGAACGCTCATCTGCGGCGTGTCCAGCAGCTCAATGCCCAGCAGGCTCTCGGCCTCGCCATAGCGATCGGCCAAGCGCTCGAGCACGTCGAGTGCGACATGACGGCCGTTGGTGGACGAATGCCACTCGGCAACAGCCTCCGGCGTGGTGGGCGAATCGTTGGAATCGCCCTGGCCACCGGGCACGGTTGCCAGATCGAGCAGCACGCGGATGTCGTACTTGGCAGCCCACTCAATTGCGCGGTCGATGTAATCGACAACCGATATGTAGGAGGCATCGGACTCCTGTGAGCCAAAGGCATACCAGGGCACCGGCAGACGCACGGCATTGAGACCGATCTGCGCCATGCGGCGAAAATCGTCCTCGCTCACAAACGTCTCGTAATGGCGGCGCATGCGCTCGTTATAGGCGGCGGTACCCATGGCCTCCTGTAGCTCAGCCGCGTTGGATGCACCGGTCGCCGCGTACAGCGACGGGGTCACCCAAGGCTCGGGAATAAACCAGCCAGAGAGATTAACGCCGAGGATCCTCTCCATCACTGCCCCCTTCGGATCATGCAGGTCGAACCCGCATCGTATTGCGTAGGATAAGTATCGTTTTGAGTATACCCGCGTGTGCGGACAGGCGACCGAACGGTCTGCAAAGTGACGCGAAAGTGGGAGGAATGTCTGGGAGCAGACGGACTCGGAATGGTGCGACGAGGTGTGTACGCGCGCCGGAGGCAGGCACCGGAAAGCATGTCCCGTTCTATCGCTCAATAATGGGGCGCATTTTCCGTTAGCAGGCCCAACCGGAAAATGCATCCCGTTCTGAGCGCGGGATCTGGGACGCAGTTTCCGCCAAAGGCCGCAAAAGGAAAGCACGTCCCATTCTGACGCCGGATTCCGGGTCGCGCTTTCCCAAGCGGCCTCAAAGCGGAAAACGCATCCCACTCTGAAGCCAAATTCCGGGACGCAGTTTCCGCAGAACCCTACATAAAAGAAAAGGACCCCTTTGCAGAGGTCCTAGTCAATTCAAGGTGGCGGGGAAGGGAATCGCGTCCGCGCGCTGCGCGGACGGACCGCTGCGGCGCTTACGCGCCTTGCGAGCTGCGCTGGCAAACGCTTACGCGTTTACTCAGCTCCGCGCCCTCACGGGGTTCGATTCCGTGCGAGGGCTACATAAAAGAAAAGGACCCCTTTGCAGAGGTCCTAGTCAATTCAAGGTGGCGGGGAAGGGAATCGAACCCCTGACACGAGGATTTTCAGTCCTCTGCTCTACCAACTGAGCTACCCAGCCATTTGAGGTGTGCCTTGTTTCAAGGCTTGATTAGTATAACCAAGGACGCGTTCCGGTCAACCGAGAATTTCAAAAAAGTTTTTGAGCACAGCCTCGGTTCTATAAATCGGCACGTCAGAGGCATCAGCCGGCAGCAAGAAGTTTTTCGCTCAGAGCCGCACGGGCAAACTCACTTGGCGTCATCCCCTCGGCAGCCGCCCGTCGACGAATGGCCTCCTTCATTCCCAGAGGAATCTTGACCGACAGCGTTGCCGTCCCCTCACCTGAGAGTGGGGGCCGTCCATGCACGATCCCACCAACGGTGTGTTCGCCATCCGGAAACTCTCCGCGCTCGTACGACTCGCACCACGCGTCAATCATTTCATCCGTTACAACCTGACCATTAGCGGCCGTATACGTCTTGCCCATCATCGACCCCTTTGCCGAGCCTGTTCAATCTCCTGCCAAAATTTCTTCTGGACTGGAGACAAGGCATGAATGATAAGCCACCCACGGACAAGCTAGACCGCGACAAGCTCCACGCTTCGTCCGTCTGGGAGCCATCCAATCGCAAGCCATCTCGACGGCTCGTCCTTCGACTCGCGACGAATGCACTCAGTAACCGCAAGCCAAGCGCTAAGCACCTGCTTTTCCGTCAGGTGCTTTTTAGCGTTGGGATGGATCTCAACATCCATGCATCTTCTCCTCCATCTTACCCAATTTCGTATGACGAAAGTCCGCTGTCGCCAATTCTTAAGCCGGCACGCGTTGGAGAGCAGGGATCGAAACAATGATTGAAGGACGCTCTAGTGCGGCCCAGGCGCCGGGGCAGGAGCACGTGCGCCAAGGACGAACGCTTTCGTAGCGCGCGAGGATATTGCCGTCGCGATCGATGAAGGCGATGTCGATGGGATAGGCCATAAAACACGTATGGACCGAAGAGCAGCGTGGAAACGCCATGACGAGCGGCAGACCGTTGGCGGCAACCGGACACCGTCCCAGCATGCCGCGCAGGCGCACGGCAAACGACTCCGCCACCACAAACTCGGCCGGCGTCCAACCCAGCCTGTTGAGCGCCCGCGCGTACGCGATGTAGGACGAGACCGCGGTCACATGACCACCCCCGGACGCCATGGATCGACCGTCACCGCGCGCTCGTGCGACAACGTTGTCGGCGCCCCCAGCGTAACGCCAGCGATGCTGAGAGAAGTCGGCCACGGCTCATAGTGCATGGTGCAGGTGTAGGTCCTAAACGTACCGGATAGGGAGAGCAGGCCACCATCCGATGCCTCCGCGCCTTGCTCGCTCGACACTTCGATCTGCAAGCCATAGCCTTCCATGGCATTCAGAATTTGAGTCTGAACCGTCGCCGAGGCATCGGCAGAGCTTTCGTCGCCCTCCCCCTCCGACGCCACGGCGTGCGCCAACACGATGTCGGGCACCACGCGGTCGAAGCGCGCGACAGCGCTGGCAAAGATCATGACGTTGTACACGATGAGTGCCAGCACCAGCAAAACGGGCGTAACCACTGCCATCTCCACCGTCGCTTGGGCGCGCTCCTCGCGCAGACGCATGCGGATACTCATTACGACCCACCGCCCAGAGCGCCAAACAGCGTGGCGACATCGACGGTGAGCGGGATGGAGCCGCCGCCGGGCAGAGGAATCTCCGCAAGCGTGAACACCGTGCCGCTAATGGTGCGTTCGACTTGATATTCCAACGCCTCGCAAAGCGCCTTGGGATCGGTCACGCCCAACGGAATACTTCGCAGCTTGTCTTGCGCATTAGAAAGAGCCGTGATGTCAGACCCCGGGCTCTTGATGACATTGGCGGTGTCGGTCAGCACCGGCTTTCGCAGGCGCAAGTCGCACGGCTCCAGACCCAACGCCGCCACGGACGCCGAAACGGTATCGCCGAGCCACGATGCGATGGAGCCCAACGCGCCGCTGCCCCCTCCTAGGCCTTTAATCATCTCGTCCATAAGTTCGTCGGCCGAACCTTGGATGTCTCCGTATCCCACAAGCAGCCGTCCCCAGACATCCATGACGCCATCGAGTACGCCGGCAACGCCACCCGAGCGTTCCTTCAATGTCGAGAAAAATCGCGAAAGCACGTTGTTTTGCGCCGTCGCCCCATCGGGCGCCAGCACCGCGGCAGAGATGGCACCGCGATCGCCAAGCCTGACTGCCGTGTTAAACGAAGAGTTGAGCTCATCGGGGCTCGAGATGGCGCCCGAAACCGCAAAGGCAACCACGCCGTTGCGACCGGGCGGAGCGATACGCGGACGCTCACCGGAAAGTTCTTTGATGGCGGTATCGAACGCATTGCCCGCACGGTCGGCTTCGTCCTCGGTCTGACGCTCGAGCTCGAGCTCCTTGTTGCGACAGTCGACGTAGTCCTCCAGGGCGTCTTTAAACTTGTCAAAGTGATACTCGAAGCCGTTTTCGATAGAGGTTGAAGGCGCCGCAACAGCACCAAGCGACAAAACGCCAAAATGGCATTTGCTGCATTTATCCTGTCCATCGTAATCGGCAACCGAAGCAAATCCGCTCGGCGTCCCTTTCTTATAGTTGGGGCAGGTCGTCCCGTAATGCAGATACGCCTTGTCATCGTTTACGCTAGTCGGCCACACCGCATCGGTATAGAGTTCCGTCGCCCGAACCTCATCAGAGTTGCGCGGCAGCAGCGGAATATAGGAGGAAACCCTGTCTCCGTTCTCGGTTATATATGCCCGATCGACCTCCGCGTTCGCATAGGTATAAAACGCCTTACGCGCCGCAGACTCTGCCTTCATCTCGACACTCGAGCCCTGGGGCTTCTCATTTGTCAGACGCCAATGGTAGTAGTCCTTCGCGCGATCAAGGGCAACTTGAGGCTCCCACGTAACGCTCGATGAGTAATGCGGATTTTGAACACCGGAAAGATCCGTTAGGCTTTTTGCGCGCTCCCACATACAAGAACAGCTGCCGACCGAGCCCTTGTCAGACCCACCACAATCCGCCAGCCAAGCGCGCTCCTTTGCCTTCGCCGTCTCCTCCGAGGCCTTCCGCAGCTCCTCGGCCGCACGCTCTAAATCATCTGATGTGTCTTTAATGGTATCGGTCGAGATCTCTGACCCTTTGAGCGCAGCAAAGTCCGACTCGGATGTCCTGGGCACGGCAAGCGCCGTACCGGTATAGGTCACACTATCGGTATCCTGCGCCGACACCGCCTGCGTGGCACGCGCGGCGATCAGATACGGCAGAGCCGTCTCGATTTTCTGTAAGCCTTCCGATGCGCTTTTGGCAAACTTGTTGCGCGTTTTAATGATCTCGATCCCGGTGTCGACTATATTGCCGGCAACCGGCTCGGCACCCGGGATGAGGATGGCGACCAGGCCCGTCCCGATCGTGGCAAACCCCGCCAGCCCCAGACTCAAGATACTCGCATCAACCACCGTGGCAGCCGTGTGATAGGACGACACTACGTTGGCACCCGCCAGCGCGCCGCTATCGGCCGCCACCTGGGTGTCCCCGGCACGCGACATGCTCCATATCGCCGCGGTCGACGAAAACAACAATGTGAGCACCACTAGGATGACCACGGCAGAAGAAAGCGTGGTATAGGCGCCGTCTTCGATAAACAGATCGACACCGGCTCGACCCATAAAGCCGCCTCGCTTGCAATGGCAGCTCGGACGGCGCGTCAAAACGCGTCTAGACCAGAAACGCTTAATCCCATGTAGCAATCCACGAATCATAATCTCCCTCCAGCCATTCGGGACGCGATTGATACGAGACATCGACCTTGAGCTCAACGTAGCCGCCCTCGGCGGTACCACCCATAGCCTGCGCAAACGCACCGATCACAGGCAACGGCTTGACCTCGCCGGAAACGGACACGGACGAGACGCCACCCGCACCGGCCCGGCCAAGCTCGATATCCCACGACAACGGCCCGCCGGCATGAAAGATCGAAACGTTGGGCACTGCGGCAAGTCGGCGGCGGGTGAACTCCTTAAGATCGTCGTCCTCCGCCGTCGTCGTGGTCATGAGCCGCGCGGTCTCGGCGGCGGCAGACTCCATGACCGCGCGCGTATAGAGCAGGCACACCGGTTGCAGCGCGAGAAGGATGAGCGTCAGAAACGTCGGCAGCAAAAAAGCGGCCTCGACCGTAGACTGCGCCCGGTCCTCGCGCGCGGCATCAATACAACGCGATGTCCTTAGCGGCCGCAGCGGCGTCGATAACCGACGTCGAGGCAACGCCATGGGATGCCGCCCGCTCAACCAGCGCCGCCAAGCGCCCATCGGTGCCGGCACGCCAAAGTCCCGCGATCGCCAGCACGATCGATAACAGCGCCACCGTGACGATGGCGTATTCGACCGTCGCCTGGGCAGATTCCTCACGCAGGACATCATGCATTTCACGATCCCTCCTTTGAGTCCGTTGCCTGCGGGCTCAGGCGCACGGCGCGCAGACGACACGAAGCATCGCCAGCATCCGCGGCAATTGTCACCATATCGACCCAGCCGCGTTCGTCGCGCACGATGGCGCCCCACACGTTTCCCTTGATGTCGAGATAGCCGCTCAGAGCAAGTTGCGCCGTGGGTACCTCGCGATAGGCACGCAGCATATCCGCCGCCGCTTCGGTCATCGGTCGGTCCTCGGACCATGCAAGCCGGACCGCAATCGCGTTGCCCTCAGGCGAATCCGTCGCAGTGCCAGACCGCTTGTCGAGCGTCCGCAGAAAGGTTTGCGCCGTGACAGCGACATCCGAATCGTCCGCATCTCGCATCTCATCTTTTTGAGACGCCACCGCCGAATCTGAGCCCAAATCGGAGGCGGTCCCAGGACGCTGCTGCCGCGCGGCGTTAAGCCCCCAAAGCACCGCCGCTATCGCCACGGTCAGGCAAGCAAACACCAGCAGCACCCCGATGAGGCGCTCGCCCTCTACAGGCTGTTGATGCCCTCGCTGATAGCGTTCCATAGATCTTGGACCTTGCCCTTAAATGCGACGATGGCGATAATCGCGATCACCACGAGCACGCCGACCAAGATGGCATACTCGGTGGTACCCTGTGCACTCTCCTCCTGCAATAGTTCCTTGGCGCGCTGACGAACATGTGCCGCCCGGCAAAACGCCCAGCCCTGGACCTTGCCAGCAGCGTCAGTCATCGTGTTCATGTATTCCTCCCTACATCATCCCGCCTGCTCCCAGCAGCGGGCCCAATATGGACAGAAGCAACGCCGGCAAGATGAGCGTGCCGGTGGGAATCAGCAGCTTGACGGGTGCACGCTCGATCTCGCGCTCGACCGCGGCGCGATGAGCCGCACGGATCTCGCGACTTTGAGCGGCCAGCGTCTCGGCAAGTGGGGCACCCAGGGCGAGCGCCTGCCCCACCGTGATGGCAAAGGTCTCGAGCGCTCGCACGCCCAGGTCGCGCGCGGCGGCCAACAACTCGTCCTCACGCGTGCCCACGCCCACCTGCCACGCCATGCAGGCGCGCTCAAGGCGAAGAGCCAGCACTGACCGGCGGTTGGCGCAGAAAATCTCAAGCGCCGCATCAAACGAAAGACCGGCCGAAAGACCCAAGCGCACAACATCGATCATCTCGGACACTTCGCCGAGCGACACTCGCGCCGGGCCGCCCGCTCCAACCGCGCCCTTCACTCGCGCGGTCAGAGCATCGACCACCGAGCGACCCGCGGCAGTGACCAGCACCGCCTCGCGCTTGCAGGCCCCTGCGATCTTGCGTGCATCCGCCCGATCCAAACCCGTCGCGACAAATACACTCAGGGCGCACAGGCAAGCCGCAACTGCAACCGGGGCGCTCATAGCTCCACCCGCATAATGCGCCGGATAACCACCAGGGCAACGGCGTTGAGGGCAAGACCCAGCACCACAGCGCCCGCGCCGGCAGGCGTCGCAAGACCGCGACGAAAATCTGCCGAAAGCAGCGCCAACACCGCGCACATGCCCGCCGGCATCGCCGCGACCATATGCGCAGACATGCGAGCCTGCGACGTCTTAACATCCAGGCGGCGCTTGAGCTCAATGCGCTCCCCCACCATGCTCGACGCCTCGGACAGTAAGTCGGCAAGCGGAGCGCCGGTGCGCTGAGACACCTTAAGCGCCAAGGTCACAAGCGAAAGACCGGGGGCGTCGATACGCACGAGCAAGTCATCGAGCGCGTCGGTCGCCGAGATGCCGCAATCGATCGCCGCCGCCACCCGCAAAAACTCGGTATGCACTGGCTCTTGCGCATGAGCGCCCACAAAGCGCATGCCCTGGGCCAGCGAATGTCCCGAGGCAAGCGACATGGAAAGTGCGGTAAACGCCTCGGGCATTGCCTCTTCTGCATCGTGTTGCTCGCGCCGGCTCTCAAAGCCATCCCGAGCGGCACCAACGGCAAACGGAGCAACAAGTCCCAAGGCAAATCCGAGGGGCGATAACGACACCATCGTTAGTAAAACGCAGCAGACACCGCTCGATAGCAGCAGAAACGCCAAACGTCCCGAAGCATCTTCGATCACGAGGCCAAGGCGATGCGCCGGAGCCAGCGATGCCCACGAACGGGCGATCTTTTTCAGCAGATCGTTTTCCACCAGCTCACGCGGCAGCTTCTCTGCCACCGTTTCGAGCGCCTGACGTGCCAGCTCCGCCGGCGGTACCTGCGGCACACGAGGTTCCGCCCCGCACGCCGTCGCGACAGAAAGCCCTGCCAAGCCCCCTACGACGAGGGGCACAGCGATCTCCATTCGTCCACCTCCTCTTGTGTGAGCGTCCCCGACCGCAGGCCTTCTGCGATAAACGGCGGCTCGCGGTCAAGCGTCCAGGTGCGCTCGGCGGCATCGAACGTCACATAGCGCTCGAGCTCTACGCCGCCCGATGCGGCGCGTCGCACCCCCGAATACGAGGAGACGAAGCGCCTGCCATCGGCGTGGCGCTCGGACATCACGATACCGTCGAGTGCCATGGCAATCTGCTCCTCGATGAGCTCGCTCGGCAGATCGATGCCATAACGTGCAAGCAACGTCAGACGCACCACGGTCTCCTGTTCTGAACCCGCATGAAGCGTGGTGAGCGACCCGTCGTGGCCCGTGTTCATGGCCTGCAACATGTCGCAGCACTCGGCACCGCGCACCTCGCCCACCACGATGCGGTCGGGGCGCATGCGCAGGGCATTAGTCACCAGGTCGCGGATCGTCACCGCGCCCTCGCCTTCAATTGAAGCCTCGCGCGCCTCTAGGCGCACCACGTGCGGATGATGCGCAAACTTGAGCTCGGCAGAGTCCTCGATCGTCACGATGCGCTCGCCGGTGGAAATCTCACATGACAACGCGTTGAGCAGGGTGGTCTTACCAGATCCCGTGCCTCCCGCAACCGCCAGGTCCTGTCGCAGCGACACCGCACACGACAGCAGCTGCGCATACCAAAGCGGCAGCGATCCCAACCCCACGAGCTCGTCCAGCGAGCAGATACGGTCCGAGAACTTTCGGATGGTGAGAATCGGTCCGTCAATCGCCACAGGCGGAATCACCGCGTTGACGCGATAGCCCGTTTTGAGGCGGGCGTTGACGATGGGGCTGCGCTCGTCGATACGGCGGCCAAGTGGCGAGATAATGCGGTCGATAAGCACACGGATCTGCTCATCATCCTCAAACGCATGCTCGATGGGGTACAAGACGCCGCCGCGTTCAAAGAAAGCCGAGCGGCAGCCGTTGATCATGATCTCGGTAACGGTGTCGTCCTCGATGAGCGGCTGCAACGGCCCCAAGCCCACCACGTCATCCAAAATCTCGTCGATGATGGTTTCGCGCTCGGGCGTCGCGAGATCGGTCGGCTCCTCAACATTGAGCGCCGCCTCCACCGCAGGACGCAATTCCGAGCGGGCAAGTGCCGGGTCGATATAGGCGCTGATACGCGCCACTTCGTCGTAACCCATGCGGTCCATCACGGCGCGCTTGGTGCGTCGTTTCACCGCGCGGCGACGCCCCGCATCTACAGGCGCTGCCGCCGCTGCAGCGCCGGCAGCCTTAATCCTCGTTTGCAGGCTCATCGCTGATCACCCTCGCGCAACCAGGGAAGGCGGATACGCGGGCGTTCGGTACGCGTTGCACGGTCGGCGACCATATCGCTCCAAGGGCCGACGGCGCACCCCAGTTCCACGAGCATCTCGCGCGTGGCCTCGCGCACGCTAGTCGCAAAAGCGCTGGTCTGCCCCACTGCCTCGTCAGCGCGCCCAAACGCCATGAGCGCGGCGAGATCCTGCCCGCCATCGGCGATACGAATCTTGGAGCTTAACGCACAGGCAATCTCAAAGCGCATGGCGACGTCCTCGTCTGCCCCGCGCGCACCGAACCGGTTGAACACGGCGCTCATGCGCGTGCGCGGCACACCTACTCGACCTGCCAGTTCAATGACGCGCGATGCCGATGCCGCGGACGACACCGCCGCATCGCCAACGACCAGGCAACGGTCGCTCGCCGCCACCGCAGCCGCCACGGCGTCGCCCCAAAAGACCGAGGTATCGATAAAGACCACGTCGGATTCGCGACGCAGAACATCAAGCAGTAGCTCCACCGGACGTGCCATGAGCTCGGCTTGCTCGGGCGCCGCGACGGGACCCCAGAGCGTAACGCCCGGCGCCACGCGCATCGAAGCGGCTACGATATCCGGCTCGGTGAGCATGCCCGCCGCCGACGGCTCGATAAGTGCCGCCATATCGCGCGGAGCATCGACGCCTAACAAGTCGTAAAGGTTTCCAAACATCAGGTCCAGGTCGAGCACGGCGGCACGCAAGCCCAACAGCGACGATGTGTGTGCCATGGTGGCAACGATCGTCGACTTGCCGCAACCGCCCGAACCCGAAATAGCGCAGACGACCGGTGCCCGACGCGACGGAATCGAAGCGTCCGCCGACAGCGCGGGGGCTGACGGCGCAGGAACCGGCGACACGGACGCGGGCGATAACATCCCCGTCTCCCCCGCCGCGGTCACGTGCTGAGTCCAAGCCGGCATGGCAGGCTGCCCGGTCTGCGGTTCCGAAGCTAAAGACGCAGCGGCACACGGCTCGCCAGCCCCGGCAAAACCCTCGACCTCGTCGAGCTCATCGGCCAGATTTACGCCGTGCACGTATCCCATATCTTCAGCCAGAACGTCATCGCCATCCGGCACCGGCCCTCCAGCGTCATCGTATACAAGGGGGTTCCGGGGGCGCCGACCATGCTCGGCTTCCGCTTTTCCATAATCATCAACACGCGGGCCTCTTGTAGCGCGAGGCGCCCCGGGTTCCCTATCAACAAAAGCATCGGGCTCAATCGTCATGCGCCGATCGGAATCAACCGCTCCCTCGCCCGCGCGCCCGTTGCCGCATATACTGTGCGCAGCGATGACCTCGGTCGCCCCCGCGCGAAACAGCCCCTCGATATCCGACGGATCGAGCGCTTCTATCAACACGACCACGCGACTCACGCGGCCTTCGGCCGTCAGGCGCGCAACAGTCTTGCGCACATCTTCGGTATCAAACAGAGACGCCGCGATGATGGCAGCCCCGCGGCGCGACGGAAACGCCCGCGCCATGGAAACCAGCCCGTCCAGGTCACCCACGCGAAGCACCTGTGCACCCGCGTCACGGCCCTCGACTTCCCGCTGCAACAGCCCGTAATCGCCGCACGCGCAGCACGCAAGCCAGATCGCCTTCATCACTCGTCGCCTCCGCTCTTTTTGCCGCGCGCCGTGGCGGGAATCGTCAAGCTGACCGTTCCCTTGCCCGAGGCGCCCAGCAGTTCCTTGACGTCTTCGGGGTCAGCCGCCAGCGTCACCCATTCGATCTTGCCCTCGCGCGTGGCACCGGAATCCTCACTGGTATCGATCACGTACGCGCCGCACAGCCGATCGGTTACGCCGTCTTTTTGCACATACACATCCACGTAGCTGCCCACGCCCGTAGCACCGCCGACCGAGTGCTCGGCATCGACCGCCACCGAAACGGCGACCTTGCCCTTAGGCACCTCGAGCTTGTGGCTCTCGGCCTTGGTGTAGACATTGCAGATCACGGCGTTTTTGGGAATACGCGAAGTCGTCACGTCGCCGCGCACCTGGCGCAGCTCGGTCGCCGCGTCACGCGGCAGCAGGCTCGTCAGCCATTCCTGGGTTATGACATTGGTCTCATCGAGGGTCTCGCCCACATCGATATCGCGCGCCGCGACGCATACCTCGACGCGATCGCCACCGTACTTGGCCAAGGTCTCAGCCTGGACCTGTTCGGCTTGCGAGCGGATCGATGAGCCGTAAACCATGCAGAGCAGAGCAGCGAGCACGC
Organism: Collinsella sp. AM40-7AC; assembly: GCF_003468125.1. NCBI lineage: Bacteria > Bacillati > Actinomycetota > Coriobacteriia > Coriobacteriales > Coriobacteriaceae > Collinsella > Collinsella sp. AM40-7AC. The sequence continues at coordinate 212,743 of NZ_QSGK01000002.1, forward strand.
CCGCGACCAGACTGATGGCGATGCGCTTGCTCTTGTTCACGGCCGCTCCTCTCATGGCAGTGCCGGGCGAATGCCCGTACCACCATTGTCTGGGCGGTCAGAGTGCAAAGCGGCGCAATCGCAATCTTGGTTTTCGATGTCAAACCAATCGCTGACCAAAAGCTGACCAGCCCGTCAAGCTCGTGGCAAGGTTTTGGTCAGCACGTCAGCAAACTGCATGTTTCGAGGCTTTTCCGCAGCAAAAAGCCGTCTCCCGAACAGTTGGGAAACGGCTGTCATAGGAAAAATCAATTACAGATGGACATCGGGATCGAGCATTTGAGCACTCACGCGCATGGATAACGCCAGGTTTTGGAACGTTTCCAGACGCAGGCTATCGATCTGCCCGGCGTCCTCGGCCTCGCGAACGGCGCAACCCGGCTCATGGGTATGCGTGCAATCGCCAAACCGGCACGCGCGCGATGCCTCGACAATCTCGGGGAAGGCGCGGGCCAGTCCCCGCTCGTGACCCACGAGCGGTAGGCTGCGCAGGCCCGGGGCATCGGCGATCACGCCGGCGTCGCCCGGCAGCGTCACCATCACGCGCGCGACGGTAGTGTGACGGCCCTGGTCGTCGCGTTCGCGCACACCGCCGGTCGCCAACGTATCGTGGCCCAGCAGCGCATTGAGCAGCGTCGACTTGCCGGCACCCGACTCGCCCAGAATCATGGCGCAGCTCCCGGCAGGCACGCAGGCACGGACCTCGTCCAGGCCGCGGCCCTCGGCAGAGGACGTCACGATCACGCGCACGTCCGGACCCACCAGGCGGCGCACGCGGTCCAGATCGCGCTCGAGTTCCTCGGCATCGCAGCGGTCAGCTTTGGTGAGTACCACCACCGGCTCGGCATCGCAGTCGAGCGCCAATACCAGCGAACGCGCCACACGGTCGAGCAGCACCTCGCCGGCACCGAGCGCCTGCACGATTAGCACGCTATCCACGTTGGAGCAGAGCACCTGGCGCTCTCCGCGGGCACGGCCGCGCCAACGCTCAAAGCTCGTACGGCGCGGCAGCACGCATTCAATCACGCCCATATCGTGCCCGGGAGCGCGGCGCACCGCCACACGATCGCCCACGGCAGGCAGCAGGACCTCGTCCCCACCGCGCGACTTGGCAAATCCCACGGCATGCTCGGCGCGGAAGGTATCGTCGGCAGTCGCCACCAGCGGAAACCCACGATCCAAGCGCACCACGGCGCCAAGCTGCATCTGCTCGGGCTCCTCGGCATGTGCGCAGAAATCATCAAAGGCAGCCTGCTGAGCTTCATCGACCGGCAGGTCATCAAACGCCGGAACGTCCTGCAGCGCGTCGAGTCCCGGCACGCTCGCCAGCAGCTCCTCGGCAGACGCGGGAGCCTCGGTCGCGAGCTTCCGACGACGATCGCGCTTAGCCCGCGCTCCCGTCGTCTTTTTCTTCGCTTTAGCCTTAGCCTTGCCCACAAGCGCCTCCCAGCACAAAACCACACAACTGAGCAGGTATTTTACCCACAAAAAAGAGTCGGTCGAGCAAGTGCTCGACCGACTCACATACTTTCCCTCAGCTAATGGTCCCGAGAGGTTATCCGAAGGCCCGCCCGCCGGGAGGGGTTTCTTCTGAGCGATCCCGCAGCGCGAAGCGCGAGGACCAGCGAGGAAGAAACCCCGCAGGCGGTCGGGCCGGTGGGAAGGATGGCCTTTCGACCTACTCCTTCTCGACCGCGCGCATGATCGCCTTGTAGATCTCCATCAGCGGAATGATCAGGAAGGCAAGACCCAGGGCAGCGACAACGCCCTTGAGCTCGAGCGTCACGGGGCCAAAGAACATCTCGGCAAGCGTCGGCTGCACGGTTACGATCACCGTCAGCACCAGCGCCAGCGCGGCAGAGGCCCACAGCCACTTGTTCTGCTTCTTCATCTTAAACAGCGACGTGCGACGGCTGCGCATATTGAAGCAGTGGAAAATTTCGACCATGTTGAGCGTGATGAACGCCATCATCACGCCTTCCTCGTCGGCGGCGCCGGCGATCATATCGGCGATGTGGATGTAGCCCATGTCAAAGTACACGCCCACAAAGAAGCTCGCCAGCACCAGCACGGTGATGATTAGGCCCTGGACCACGCAGTCCAGACCCATATGTCCGGCAAAGACACCGTCCTTGGCGTTGCGCGGCTTGCGCTTCATGATGTTGCCCTCGGCATCCTCCATGCCCAACGCGAGCGCGGGGAAGCAGTCGGTAACCAGGTTCACCCACAGCAGCTGCACCGGCTGGAAGATGGTAAAGCCGATGAGCGTGGCGATAAACACCGAGAACACCTCGGCAAGGTTGGCCGAAAGCAGGAACTGGATGACCTTGCGGATGTTGTCGTAGATGCGGCGACCCTCTTCGCAGGCGCCGATGATAGTGGCGAAGTTGTCGTCGGCGAGCACCATGTCGGCGACGTTCTTGGTGACGTCGGTGCCGGTGATGCCCATGCCCACGCCAATGTCGGCGCGCTTGATGGACGGGGCGTCGTTGACGCCGTCGCCCGTCATGGCGACAATCTGGTCGCGCGACTTCCACGCCTCGACGATGCGGGTCTTGTGCTCGGGCTGGACGCGGGCGTACACGCCAAAGTCCTCGATGTGCGCGTCGAGCTCCTCGTCGCTCATGCGGTCGAGATCGGCGCCTGTGATGGCCTGGCTGCGATCGGTGACGATGCCCAGCTGCTTGGCGATGGCCACGGCGGTGTCGATGTGGTCGCCCGTGATCATGACGGTGCGGATACCGGCGTCGTGGGCCTCGCGGATGGCGTCAGCGACCTCGGGACGGACCGGGTCGATCATGCCGGACAGCCCGCAGAAGACCAGGTCATGCTCGAGCGCGGCGGGGCTGCAGTCGGCCGGGACCTCGGTGTAGGTGCGGCTTGCCAGCGCCAGCACGCGCAGGGCCTCGTCGGCCATGGCCTTGTTGGCGGCCACGAGCTCGGCACGACGCTCCTCGGTCAGGGGGACGACCTTGTCGCCGTCGTAGATATGGGTGCACAGGCCGATCACCACATCGGGCGCGCCCTTGGTGTACTGCTCATACTCGCCGTCCAGGGTCTCGACGACCACGGACATCATCTTACGGCCGGAGTCGAACGGGGCCTCGCCCACACGCGGATGCTCGGCGGTCAGGCCGGTGAGCCCCGCCTTGCCGGCATCGTTGACGAGCGCGCACTCAGTCGGCTCGCCCACGGCCTCGCCCAGCTCCTCGTCCCACTGGGCATCGGAGCACAGGGCCATACCGGCCAGGAACTTTTCCTGGGGCGCGGCGAGCTCGTGCTTGACGACGGTCATCTTGTTCTGGGTAAGCGTGCCGGTCTTGTCCGAGCAGATGGTCTGCGTGCAGCCGAGTGTCTCGACAGCAGAAAGCTTGCGGATAATCGCCTGGCGCTTGGCCATCTTGGTCACGCCGAGCGAAAGGACGATAGTCACGACGGCGACCAGGCCCTCGGGGATGGCGGCGACGGCGAGCGAGACGGCGACCATAAAGGTGTCGAGCAGGGCAGTTGGGTCGGTAAGGACGTTGCCCACGCCGTGGCGGACGATGTCGACACCAAAGATCACGACGCAGATGACGATAACCATGATGGTGAGGATGCGGCTGAGCTCGGCGAGCTTCACCTGCAGCGGCGTGAGCTCTTCCTTGGCCTCGGCCAGGGCGCCGGCAATCTTGCCCATCTCGGTGTTCATGCCGGTGCCGACCACGACGGCGCGACCGCGGCCGTACACCACGGTGGAGCCCATATAGCACATGTTCTTGCGGTCGCCGAGCGGCACGTCATCGGTGCCCGCGGCAAGCTCGATCACGTTGGCGTGCTTCTCTACGGGCACGGACTCGCCGGTGAGTGCGGCCTCCTCGATCTTCATCGTGGCGCTCTCGAGCACGCGGCAGTCGGCCGGGACGGAGTCGCCCGCCTCGAGCATGATTACATCGCCGGGAACGAGCTCGGCGCTCGGCAGGTGCACGAGTTTGCCGTCGCGCAGCACCTTGGACTGCGCCGCGCTCATCTCCTGCAGGGCCTCGAGGGCCTCCTCGCTCTTGGCTTCCTGGACCACGCCCAGCACCGAGTTGATGATAACGACGAACATGATAATGGCGACGTCGGCAAAGTCGGGCTCGCCCTTGACCATGCCCGTGAGCGCGCTGATAACGGCGGCAACGATCAGCATGATGACCATGGGGTCGGCCATCTGCTCAAAGAAACGCTTCCACAGCGGCGTCTTCTCGGCTTCCTCGAGCTTGTTAGGGCCTGTCTTGGCGAGGCGCGATGACGCCTCGTCGCTGCTCAGGCCGAGGTTCTCATCGACACCTTGGTCGCTGAGCACCTCCGCCGCGGCGGACAGGTATTCCTTTTGCATATAGAGTCCCCTCCTGGGATTCGGGCCACTCAGCAGATTGATGCCCGATCATAATTCCCAGGAGAAGGGCAAGGGCTCATCAAGGCTGCCGTGCTGAGCGGCAGTTGATAGTGGAGCTATGGTACCCCAAAGCGGCGCGTCTAGCCAAAACATTCCAATTGGAAACACGGCTCGAGTGCAACGGTGCAGACCGTGTGATGCTCAATGTTGGTAAAACGTTTTTTCTTCGGCACTTCGTCAAACTGAAATATCGCCCAGATAACAGCGGTTAGAGCGGTTGGTAAAGATTTTTCATATACCGTTTTTCCCGCAAAAAATGAACTTCTTAATCGGCATACGGTCGTTTTTTTGGGGTATTCGGTCGGTATTTCGTTATAATCAACTCGATTTTATTTCTTATGGTTTATCTATCAGCGCAAGACGATGTCAGATGGAGGTCTGAATGTACAAGCGCACTAAGATTGTATGCACCATGGGTCCCGCCTGCGATAGCGACGAGACCATCCGCGAGATGATCAAGGCGGGCATGAACGTCGCCCGTTTTAACTTCTCGCACGGCTCCTACGACGAGCACCACGGTCGCATCGAGCGCGTCCGTCGTATTTCCAAGGAGCTCGGTCTGCCCGTCGGCATCCTGCTCGACACCAAGGGCCCCGAGGTCCGCACCGGCCTTCTGGTCGACGGCAAGAAGGTTGCCGTCAAGACCGGCGACAAGATCGTCGTCACCGCTCAGCCCACGTCCGAGGATTTCCACGGCACCGCTGAGCACATCTCCCTCGACTACCTGGCTCTGCCCTCCGAGGTCGAGAAGGGCTCCCTCATCCTGATCGATGACGGCCTGGTTGCCCTCGAGGTCGAGTCCGTCAGTGGCCAGGACATGACCTGCGTCGTTAAGAACGACGGCCTGATCGGCGAGCGCAAGGGCGTCAACATGCCCAACGTCAACATCTCGCTGCCCGCTATCACCGAGCGCGATCGTCAGGACATCCTCTTTGGCCTGACCGAGAACATCGACTACATCGCCGCTTCCTTCATCCGTGACGGCGAGTCCGTCCGCGGCATCCGCGAGCTTTGCCGCGAGAACGGCGGCGAGCACGTGACGATCTTCCCGAAGATCGAGTGCGCCTTGGGCGTCGAGAACTTCGACGAGATTCTCGAGGCTTCTGACGGCATCATGGTCGCCCGTGGCGACCTGGGCATCGAGATCAAGCCCGAGCTCGTTCCGCACATCCAGAAGGAGATCATCGCCAAGTGCAACGCGGCCTACAAGCCCGTCATCACCGCTACGCAGATGCTCGACTCCATGCAGCAGAACCCGCGCCCGACGCGCGCCGAGGTTGCCGACGTTGCTAACGCCATTTATGACGGCACCGACGCCGTCATGCTGTCCGGCGAGTCCGCTGCCGGTAAGTACCCGGTCGAGGCCGTCAAGATGCAGGCCAGCATTGCTCTCGAGGCCGAGAAGTACCTCCCGGCCCACGCTCCGCTCGAGGTTCCGGCCGATGCTCACGGCACCCGCGTCGTCAACAACGTTGTGGGTATGTCCGCTGTGAACATGGCCACCACCGTTGGCGCCAAGTGCATCACCGTGCCGACGACCACCGGTCGTACCGCTCGCCTGATCTCGCACTTCCGCCCCAACATGCCGATCTGCGCGTTCTCCCGCCACGAGTGGGCCGTCCAGCAGATGATCATGTACTGGGGCGTTATCCCGCACCAGGCCGAGATTACCCAGGGCACCGTCAACGGCACGATCGTCAAGGCGATCGAGACCGCTAAGGAGCTCGGCTACGTCGAGGCTGGCGATTTGACCGTCGCTACCGCCGGCGATCCCCGCATGAGCGTCCAGCTCGAGGACAAGGTCTCCTCGACCAACGTCGCTTACGTCGCTCAGGTGCGTTAAGTCGTACTTGCAAGCATGTTTGCATTGCAAAGGGCCCGGAAGGCTTCGCCTTCCGGGCCCTTTTTCTGTGTCAATGCCGGCACACGGCAAAACACGCACCCATTTCTTTACCAAAAGCGCGAAATCCACCTTTCGAGGCCCAAAAATAAAGTCCCAAGCGCTAAAAGTGTTCGCCCGATGGCGAAACCACACCTTACCCGACGCTGCTAAATCGTTTTAGCAAGAGCCAGATCGACCGCGTTTTCGGAAGTATGCGGCAAATTCTGAGACCTCCGAGCACACCCCGTTTTTTCGCAACAAAATGCCTGATAAACTGGCCTCAAAAGCCAGGTCTGCTCACAGGGTTCAGATTTTGCCGCATACTTCCGAATTGACGCTGGCATCGCACGGTCCAAAAGCACATTTCGACCAGGAGGATATCATGGACCTGACGCTATGCGGTCAATCCGCTTTTTACTATCACTGTATCCCGCCGCAGGTATTAGGGCTTTACCCCGCCATTAGCCTTGGCAATATGGATCGCAGATGTTGCGGCCTCGGAAGTCATGCAGTTGTAAAAGACCTACTTCACGCACCGCTTCACAGGTTTGTATTCACTCGAGCACAATCCGGGTCGCGAAGCCTGTTTAAATCGCACCTCCTGACCCAAGAGCCGCCTCCCGGGTCGTTTAGGCAAACTGAACATGGATTTGATGTCACGTCGCCCGAGTTTACGCTGCTCAGCCTTGCTACGCAGGTCTCACGCAACCAGCTACTCATGGCTTGCTACGAGATGTGCGGCTCCTTTGCAGTGTTTAAGCCCTGCGAGCGAACGCAACAACATCTTGATGAAGCTATTTCGCTTAAGCTCATTCCACCCAACTGCTGCTGGGAGCGTGTTGTCGACACCAAGGGCAATGACACCAATTTGTGGAAGCGCCCGCCGCTCCTCAGCGCGGCGGATATCGCCGCGTTCGCCAAGCAGGCTGCAGGCCTGCGCGGCGTTAAACAACTGCGCTGGGCGGCCGAGCACATGACGGGGCAGACCGCCTCGCCCTTCGAAGTACAGGCCTCTATGCTTGTCTCGCTCCCCCGCAACGAGGGCGGCATGGGCATCAACATCGCAAACAACGTGCGCATCCCACTCAGCGACGCCGCGCGCTCACTGTATGACAAAACCTGCTGCTACGCCGATATCCTCATAGAGAGCAACACCGACAGCATGGGCGTCATCTTGGAATGCCAAGGCCGCTCCGCCCACGATGGCGAAGCCGCAAGTCTCTCCGATGCCGAGCGCACCACCGCCCTCACAAGCATGGGCTATGACGTTATCCAGATAACCTATGAGCAAATCAAAGACACGAAGAGCTTTAACAACATCGCCGAACTCATCCATAAAAAGGCAGGGCTCCCCTACATCCCAAAGACCGATCAGAAACGCACCACCGAAGATGCCCTGCGGCGGGAGCTATTGGTCGATTGGGATGAGCTGTTCGCCGTCAAGCCGGCCGGCTAGCAGCTAGCGATCAGGGGGACTGCGGGAACGTCAGAAGCAGCAACGCGAGCCGCAAATCCCGCCTCGGTCAGCTCGATGACCTCGGTAAACGTTGCATCGAAAAACTCCTCGGTTAGCAGGCGATACGGCGGATGATCGGGCTCGCCGGGGTTTTCGCGTACAATCTCGTGCATGACGCCGATAGTCTTGAGCACATATTCTTTATGGATGGGATACTGCCCAAAACGTGTCGCAGCGGTATAGAGGCGATCGGTCGCACGCGGAATGGAAACGATGCCCAGCGTCTTGCCAAACCAGTCAAAATCGCCCTGCTTTTTAATGCGGAATTCCTCGCACGGCTTGCCGCCGTGTGCTTCCAGATACTGGTTCACACGCGTGTTCCATACCGTGTCGGCCACCAGATGCGACCAGACGCCCAGCGTTAAATCGAGCAGCGACTGCGCCACATCTTCGGACGCAAGCGAGAACTCACAGGCGCCGGGACCGACAACCGGCTCGGCATCCCTGTAGCGCTGAGGATAGTGCACGCGGTTCAGTCGCTCGCGCTCCTCGACAATCGAGGTAGCCTCAGCAGGTTCGCCCGCGGGTGCGCCTTTAAGCAGCGGCGTCACATAGGTATCCCAGAACTCGTGCTCGCGTGGTTTGGGGATAGGCTCGGGCTTAGCAAAGTGCGTGATGCGGTACGGGATGGGATCGGCAATGCCGGGAACCATGTAGCCCACAAAGATGTCCGGAACCACGCAGCCAAACAAAAAGGCATTGCGGTCGCGCACGCTATCGGCAAGCACGCTAGCACGTGTCAGCAAGCGCTCCGTTTGAGCGATATGAATGTTCCAGCTTGGCATAGCAACCCCCATAAAAAACCTGGATAACTATACCATCACGGCAAAGCCGCGCGGGCGGCTACGCATCCTCTACGCAGCAACTATTCCGCAGCACCGCTCTCGGTTCCATACGACGGCGAAGGCGCCTCGACCACATGGTGATATCGATCGATATAGATGGCACGGGCCCCCAAGCGGCGCACCAAATCTTGATGGTGCGTACTCATCAAAACCGTCTTACCGGCAGCAACGTAGGCCAGCAAAAAGTTGACTACGATGTCGCACGAGTCCTCATCGAGCCCGTTGGTGGGCTCATCGAGCACTAGGATATCGGGGTTCATCGATACGACTGCCGCCAGCGCAACGCGCTTCTTTTGCCCGCCCGAAAGCTGATAGGGCGAGGCATCGACCAGATCGGCAACCTGGAACAGCTCCATGGCATCGCGGACGCGGCGCTCGAGCTCGTCTGTCGGCAGCCCCATCTGCGCGGGGCCAAAAGCAACTTCCTCGCCCACCGTAGCGCAGAACAGCTGGGCGTCGGCATTCTGGAACACAAAGCCCACGCGCTGATGGAACCGCTGAGCGGCTGCGGAATCCTTGAGATATGCCGCATCGATCACGTGCCCGTCAAACAGGCACGCACCCGCGTCCGCTAGTTCAAGACCGTTGATAAGGCGCATAATCGTCGTCTTACCGCAGCCGTTGGGACCGAGTAGGGCAACGAGTTCACCACGATCGACCTGCAGCGACACACCATCGACAACCGTATGCCCCGCATAGGAGAACACCACGTCGCGAAACTCGATGAGCGGCACGCTCTTGGCGCCAGTAGCACCGCTCGCGCCCATCACGCCATTCGTATCGTTTGCCAAAACGTCGCCCTTCCCTATCCACATCGACGGCTCGGCCGCCCGCGCTACAGCACCACGCACAACACGGCGAGCAGCACCACGACGGCCGCATAAACCGCATCGCGCCAGCCAAAGCCGCTCCGCCCGGGCGCCGGGTACGCACCGGCAAAGCCGCGGCAGAGCATAGCCTCGTCCATCGTGTGGCTGCACTCCATCGCCTTGATAAAGGTCATGCCCATGATACCCGCCAGCGAGTCGGTGCGCGAAAATCCCTCAGGCGCACGGCCAACGCTGCGCAGCATGACCGATTCGCACAGATCGTGCGCCGTGCGTCCCAGCACCTCGATATGCTTGAGTGCCATATCAAAGGTAAAGATGACCTCGTCGGGCAGGCGCAGCATCTTAAGCGCCGCCGACATGCGGCTCCAGGTGAGCGTCCACGAAACGCCCAGCACGAACGACACGTTAATGAACGTCTTGAGCGCGATCTTGAGCATGGCGCCCGCGGCAGAAGCGCCCAGCAGCAGGGCAGGCAGTGCCAGAACCACCGCAAGCCCCGTGGCGCCGAGCGCCGGTACAAAGGTCGCACGCAGCCCGCGTACGGGGCGCACGGCAACGAGCACCAGCGCGATGGCCGCCATCAACATGAGGTACAGCGGGCTCTGCGTCAGACACACGCACAGGACGCAAACGAACATCCCCACCAGGCGCACCGGAGCCGAAACGCAAGAAAGGGCGCGGTCGACCATCGACCCGCCCTCGTGCGCGCCTCCACCCAGGCGAACCCGCTCAAGCAGGCTCGCCAGGTGCAGGACATTCTTTTGCATCACACGATGCCGAGCCCCCGCGGGCTCGTAACGCTCCTCGGCCGCAAGCCAACTAGGCAGCTCGGCTATTGCCATGAGCACCGCTTTCCTTGACCGTCAGCGAGACCAGGCGGAATGTGATGGTGAGCACCGCCACGCCAATCACGCCCGAAAGAATATACATCGCAGCCTGGCCGGCAAAGCCAAGGCCCTGCTCCTCGGAATAGGCCTGCAGATAATCGCCCGTGGGCAGGGCGTCGGCAAAGGTCGGGGTGTCGAGGCCGACCGAAGCCTGCAGGCTGTCGTCGCCAGCCTCCTGAACGGCGGTCGCGGCGCCCTCGGCGTCCCACTCACCCCAGGCGTCACCGGTGGCGAGCAAGCCGAGCGGCGTAGCCACGACAAGCACGGCGACCAGAATGAGCGTGGGAATCAGGGAAGTCTTCTTGGCGGTTGTACCCTCGGCAGCAAGCTGGCCATCGACGGCCTCGGGCCCGACGATAACGCTCGGCGCCGTCTTCTTGATAAAGCCGTAGATCGCGGCAGTCGCCACGCCCTCGACCACGCCGGCAACCAACATATGCGGAATCATCATGGCCGGAATGGCAATGGACAGCGGGAAGGGGCAGTACAGCGGCGCGCCCGAAGCGTTAGTAAAGAGCATGGGCTGAATACCAAACTCGACCGCCGCGCACAGGGCCGCCAGGCACAGGCCGACCCAGCCGCTTACGATGGCCGAAACCGAGGTGCCCCAGCTCTTGTCGTGCAAACGGCTGTTGAGCGCACGGAACACGATAGCAGCGGCAAACGGCAGCACGAAAGCCATGTTAAAGCAGTTGGCGCCAAAGGACAGGATGCCGCCGTCGCCAAACAGCAGCGCCTGCAGCGCCAGCGCGACCGAAACCGCGATGGCAGCGGCCTCGGGACCCAACAGCAGTGCGATGAGCGCACCACCAACGGCGTGACCCGTGGTGCCACCGGGCAGCGGAACGTTAAACATCATGAGCAAGAAGGAGAATGCGGCGCAAATACCCAGAAAGGCCATATGCTCGCGATCGAGCGTGACGCGCACTTTCTTGATGCAGTGAACCCATACGGGCACCATCGCCACCGCCATAACGGCATCGGTCTGCGGGGACAGATAGTTGTCTGGAATGTGCATATACGCCTCCCGGTTGTCGGCGCACAGAATTGCAACGCCGCTTGAATCACCTTGCCAGTGTTACGCATTGCCAGATTCGTAACACGCCGCGGGCTATCATAGCAAAACGGCGCGCTGCCGACAAAGCAGCACGCCGTTATGTAATGCGTGTGTCATATATGCAGGCTCAGCGATGCCTTTTCCGAACACCGCGGTCACGCGGAGCCCACAGCAACCGCCATCAGGCCCTACGCTCCCAGCGCAAGTCCTAGCCGCGGACCTCGCCGTTCACACCCTTGCACACCTTGGTGACGATCTTCTGGTGCGCCTTCTCGACCTCTTCGCTGGTGAGCGTGTGGTCGTCGGAGCGATACGTAAGCGCGAAGGCCATGGACTTCTTGCCCGCACCGATGCGGATGGGATCGCGGTAGACGTCGAACAGGCGCACGCCCTCGAGCAGCTTGCCTCCGGCACTCGTAATACGACGCTCAAGATCCTCGCAGGTCACAGTGTTGTCGACCACGATAGCGAGGTCGTGCTCAACGGCCGGGTACTGCGAGAACTCACGGTAGTTCTCCTGGTTGCGGGCGCCCTTGATCAGCTTGTCCAGATCGAGCTCAAAGGCAACGACGACCTCGTCAATGCCCATAGCCTCGCGTGCCTCGGGGTGGATCTCGCCAACCCAGCCCAGCACGGTACCGCCCGAGAGCACCTCGGCAGCACGACCCGGCTGCAGGAAGGCATAGCTCTCGCCCTCGACGGGACGGAAGCGAACCTTCTCGATGCGCAGCTGGGCGAGCAGCTCCTCGACAATACCCTTGCCAAAGAAGAAGCGCAGCTTGCGGTACTTCATGTTCCAGGACTGCTCGCTCCACTGGCCCGAGAGCACACCCGCCACGGACTTGGTCTCCTTGGGCAGGCTGGCGTTCTCGCGACCGTGGAACAGGCTGCCGACCTCGTACAGGTGCACGTTGGGCGTGCCGTGGGCCTCGTTATAGGCCACGGATTGCAACAGGCCCGGCAGCAGCGAACGACGCATCTCGGTCTGCTCGGCTACCAGCGGGTTCATGAGCACCACGGGGCAGCCGCGGCCCTCGGTGGACATGCCGATCTTCTCCAGGTCGCCCGGGGCGGCAAAGCCAAAAGTCGTGGTCTCGTTGAGGCCGCAGGCGCGCAGGATTTCGCCGACCTTGCGGGTGAGCTTCTGCTCGCGGGTCAGGCCGCCGATGTGGTTCTTGGCAGCCGGGATGGTCGCCGTCACACGGCCCATGCCCCATAGGCGCAGGACCTCCTCGATCAGGTCAATCTCGCGCGGCAGGTCGGGGCGGAAGCTCGGCGGAGTGACCATAAAGTCGTCGCCGTCGCGCTCGACGGTGCAGCCCAGGCGGGTGAGCGAGCGCTCGATAAAGTCGGGCTCGATGTCGGCGCCGCAGATGGCGTGCACGCGGGCCAAGCGCAGCTTGATGCTATCGATGGTCTTGGGCGCGGGGAACACGTCGACATAGCCGGGAGCAACCTCGCCGCCGGCGATCTCTTCGATGAGCGCGCAGGCCACGTTGGCCACATCCACGCAGCCGGTCTCGTCGACCTGACGCTCAAAGCGGATGGAGGCGTCGGAGATCAGCGACAGGTCGCGGCTGGTGTGCGAGGTGCGACCGGCATTGAAGCAGGCACTCTCGACCATCACGTCGACGGTGTCGTCCTCAATCTCGGAATCCATGCCGCCCATAACGCCGGCCAGCGCCACGGGACGCTCGCCGTCGGTGATGAGACCCATGCCGGCGTCGAGCGTGCGCTCCTCGCCGTCGAGGGTCGTGAACTTCTCGTCCTGCTGGGCGGCGCGAACCACCACGCGGCGATGGCCCTCGCGCTCGGCAAAGGTGTCCAGGTCAAAGGCGTGCAGCGGCTGACCGGTGAGCATCATCACGTAGTTGGTGATGTCGACGATGTTGTTGTGCGGACGCACGCCCAGGGCGTTGAGGCGCTTGACCATCCAGTCGGGCGACGGGCCGACCTTCACGTTGCGCACGATGCGGGCGACATAGCGGTCGCACAGCCCCTCGTCGGCAATCTCGACCGAAAGCTCGTCGTCCGTCGCGCGGCCGGTCTCGGCCTTGATGGCGGGCAGCTCAACGTGGAAATCGCGGTCGAAGATGGCGCCGGTCTCGCGAGCCATGCCGATCATGGACAGGCAGTCGGGGCGGTTGGGCGTGATCTCGCAGTCGAGCACGGTGTCGCTCGAGCCCACGTACTCGGCAAACGGCATGCCGCAGGGCGTATCCTCGGGCAGGATCATGATGCCGGAGTGGTCGCCGCCCAAGCCGAGCTCGCGCGCGGAGCAGTTCATGCCCATGGACACGACGCCGCGAAGCTTGCTCTTCTTGATCTTGATGTCGCCGGGCAGCTCGGCGCCGATCATGGCCGTGACGATGTGGTCGCCGGCCTCAAAGTTCTGCGCGCCGCAGACAATCTGCAGCGGGGCGGGGTTGCCGTCGGCGTCGAGGTTCTTGTCACCCACGTCGACCGAGCACACATACATGTGGTCGCTATCGGGGTGCGGGGTCTTGGTGAGCACCTGGGCGGTCACCACGTGGTCGAAGGACTCGCCCACGGTATCGATCGCCTCGACCTCGGTGCCGGTACGGATATATTCGTCCGAAAGGGTCTTGGGATCCTCCGGAATATCGATCATGGTCTTGAGCCAGTCGTAAGAAACACGCATCTAGCTCTCCTTTCATACTGAAAGCCTGCGAAGAGATGCAGGTGGAAACTTCAACTTTGTGAACATTCCTTACAAAGCGAGGGTTGTCCAAGTGCGGCAGATCGGCCCGAAAGAGGAGTGCCGCGTACTTTGGTACGCAAGCGACGAATGAGCGCCGAGGTGCCGTGCTTGGGCAAGCCGCAGCCTAGAACTGATTCAAGAAACGCATATCGCCTGTCATGAGCGTTCTGAGGTCGGGCAGGTCGTAGCGCAGGGCCGCGACGCGCTCGGCGCCAATGCCAAAGGCGAAGCCGGTGTACTTCTCGGGGTCGATGCCGCAGTTGATGAGGACGTTGGGGTCGACCATGCCGCAGCCCAGGATCTCGATCCAGCCGCTGTGCTTGCAGAAGTTGCAGCCCTTACCGCCGCACACGTGGCAGCTCACGTCCACCTCGCAGGAAGGCTCGGTGAAGGGGAAGAAGTGCGGGCGGTAGCGCGTCTTGCGGTCCTCGCCAAACATGCACTTAACAAAGTAGTCGAGCGTGCCCTTCAGGTCGCCGAAGGTGATGCCCTCGTCGACGACCAGGCCCTCGATCTGGTTGAACTGCGGCAGGTGGCAGGCATCGGCCGTGTCGGGACGGTAGACGGTGCCCGGGCAGATCATGTAGATGGGCGGCTTCTGCGACTCCATAGTGTGGATCTGCACGCCCGAAGTCTGGGTGCGCAGCAGCACGTCGGACTCGCCGTGGGCGTGAGCCTCGGGGTGCGCGACGCTGCCGGGGTTGTTGTCGACCACGTAGAAGGTATCGCGGGCCGAGCGGCTCGGGTGATCCATGGGAGCGTTGAGCGCGGTGAAGTTGTAGTAAGAGGTGTCGACCATGGGGCCGGACTCGACGGTGTAGCCGATGCCGCAGAAGATGTCCTCGGCCTCCTCGATGATTTGCTTGATCAGGTGCTGGTGGCCGATCTGCGGACGGATGCCCGGCAGCGTGATGTCGACGGCGTCGTGCTCGAGTGCGCGCTTGAGGGCGGCGGCCTTCATCTCGGTGTTTCGCTCGTCGAGCATGCCCTCGATCAGCTGGCGCATCTCGTTGGCGCGCTTGCCCATCACGGGACGATCCTCGGGGGCGAGCTTGCCCATCATGCGCATCAAGCCGGTGATACGACCCTTGCGACCGAGCAGCTCAACACGCGCAGCCTCGAGCTTGGCGGCGTCATCGGCGCCTGCGACGAGCTCCTTGGCCTCTTCCTCGAGTTTGACCAGATCATCAATCAGACTCATGTCTTCCCTTTCGTCTCTCGCGCATCCACTTGCCGCGGCGGCTGGAGCCACCCGGAGCTGCGGATGTGCGGCCCGGTTCGGTAACAAAAAAACCGCCCTCGGGCATGTGCATTGCCCAAGGACGGTTGAATTCCGCGGTACCACCTTGTTTGACCCGGCGGATGTCTGGCCCGCCGCGCCCACTCTGTGCCCCTTGTCGCGAGGCTCACGGCTTCCCTACTGGGGCTTCGCCGCCGCTGGCCGCGTGCCCGTTGAGGTCGCTGCTCGGGAGTGAACGCTTGGCCCTTGTCACCGCAGGAAGGCTCGCAGCCCATGACCTTCCCTCTCTTGCCGGCGACGCGGCGGGCAAAACCCTCTCCGTCAACGCATTGGGCTATAGGATAACACATTCTGCGTGTGCATCGCCGCGTTCCGTTTTGTTCGCACTGGGTACAAGGCAGGTAGCTGTGCAAACTGGCCGCGCGCCCACCCGAAGCGCTCGGCTCACGAGATCAAGGATATGGTATGGGAAAGAAACTCGATAAGAAGGCCGAGCCTGCAGCGGGCAAGACATCCAAAGGCATGAAGGTCGATAAGGCCGTCAAAAAATTCCGCAAGCTCGAAGGCAAGCTGTGGACTCGTGAGTACCTGCTCAAGATTGCCGAGTTTGACGGCGCGACCATTGCCCCCGCCAACGGCGCAGCAGCGCGTGCCGACGCCATGGGCACGCTTGCCGGCGAGCATCACAAGCTGCTGACCAGCGAGAAGTCCGTTGAGCTCGTACGCTCGTTAGCGCGCGAGACCGTCGCCGGCGGCAAAATCGACGACCCTCAGCTGCTCGACGAGATCCGTGTGCTCGGCCGCGATCAACGTGAGGCCAGTGCCATCCCCACCGAAGAAGCCGAGGCCTGGACCAGGCTCACCTGCGAGGCGGACGCCGTGTGGCGCAAGGCCAAGGCAGCCAACGACTGGGCGAGCTTTGAGACCTATGTGGATAGAATCGTCGCCCAACTTAAGCATCAGGCCGAGCTCATGGACCCCAAGCGCGATCCATACGACGTTTGGCTCGACCAGTACGAGCGCGGCCTTTCCGCCAAGAGCTTCGACGCGTTTTGCGACGAGGTCAAGGCCACGGTCGTGCCGCTCGTGCACGCCATCGGCGAGCGCGGCCAGCAGCCGGCTGCCGACTTTTTGCACGCCCACGTGCCCGAGGCTGCCCAGCGCGCCATGAGCTTCGACCTTATGAAGCTTGTCGGCCTGGACCTGGACGACACCACGCTTGCCTTTACCGAGCATCCGTTTAGCGAGGGCTTTGCCGTGGGTGATGCGCGCATCGCGACGCACATCTACGAGGACGACTGCATCTCCAACGTCTACAGCATCATCCACGAGGCGGGGCACACCATGTACGAGCTGGGCGTCAATCCCGCCTACGCGCGCACCTGCCTGGAGGGCGGCACCTCCATGGGCATCCACGAGAGCCAGAGCCGCTTTTTCGAGAACACCGTGGGTCGCAGCCGCGCCTTTATGGGCCCGCTGCTCGAGGTGCTGCGTCGTCACGCGCCCGAGGTCTACGGCGACGTCGACGAAGACACGCTCTACCGCGCCGTGAACATCGCGCAGCCGTCGTTGATCCGCACCGAGGCCGACGAGCTCACCTATCCGCTGCATATTATGGTGCGCTACCAGATTGAGCGTATGCTGTTTGCCGGCGAGGCTGCGGCCAAGGACATCCCCGCGCTTTGGAACCGCTTTATGGACGAGTACCTGGGCATTCCCGTTCCCGACGACACGCACGGCTGCCTGCAGGATACGCATTGGAGCGGCGGTTCGTTTGGCTACTTCCCCACGTATGCGCTGGGTAGCGCCTACGATGCCATGTTTGTGCCGGCCATGTGCCGCGACGGCGTCGACCTTACCGGTGCCTGCGCGAGCGGCGATCTGGCGCCCGTCCGCGCCTGGCTGGGCGAGCACATTTGGCAGTGGGGCCGCGCCAAAGACGCGCCGGAACTCATCAAGGGCGCCTGCGGCATGGCCTTTGACGCCCGCTACTACTGCAGCTACCTGCAGGACAAGTTCACCACACTGTACGAGCTGTAAGGATTGACCAGCACGCCATCGCCAACGCCAACTATGTTGACGCCAATGTCTTGGCAACGTCAGCGAAAACGACCCTAAGCGAGCAAGGTGACGTGAAATGAAAGGGCGCTGACCTTCTGGTCGCGCCCTTGAAATTGAACGTCAGATTGCCGCTTAGGGGCGTTTGCAGCGTCGAGCAGTTACGCGGTTTGGTAAAACCGCGTAACTACAGAGCCTCGAACGCGTTGGCAATGCGCTTCATGGCGGCATCGGCGGATGCTTGGTCGGGTGCCTCGGCCAGCACGCGGATAACCGACTCGGTTCCACTCTTGCGTACGAGCACGCGGCCCTCGCCTGCCAGCGCAGCCTCGGCCTCGGCGATGGCGTTCTGCACGCCCATGTTCTCGAGCGCGGCGTCCTTGTCCGCCACGCGCACGGCCACCTGCGCCTGCGGCAGCAGCTTGCACGGAGCCGTGAGCTGCGAGAGCGTCTCGCGCTCGGCACGAATCACTTCCATCACGCGCAGCGAGGTCATAATGCCGTCGCCCGTGCGCTCGATATCGCCAAAGATCGTATGGCCCGTCTGCTCGCCGCCTAGGCTGTAACCGCCCTCGCGCATCTTGGCATACACGTGACGGTCGCCCACACCGCTGGTCACGGCACTTAGGCCGGCAAGCTCCAACGACTTGATCAGGCCAAAGTTGCTGGCAATCGTCGGAACCACGGTACCGCCCGAAAGGCGACCGTGCTTGTTCAGGTACACGCCGCACACGTACAGGATCTGGTCGCCATCGACCACGCGCCCGCGCTCGTCCACGGCCAGGCAGCGGTCGGCATCGCCGTCATAGGCAAAGCCCACGTCCAGGCCCTGCTCCACCACGTGGCGCTGCAGACGCTCCATATGCGTGGAGCCGCAGTCGACGTTGATGTTAAAACCATCGGGCGCGGCATTGATCACGCGCACGTCGGCGCCCAGCGCGTCGAACACCGGCTTGGCCACCGAGGACGCCGAGCCGTTGGCGCAGTCGATGCCGATCTTGACGCCCTGCAGCGAATAGTTCGCGCTGGCGATGAGCGAGGCAATGTAGCGGTTGCGGCCCTGCATGTAGTCCACCGTGGCGCCGATGTGGTTGCCCGTGGCCAGCGGCACCTCGCTCTTGCCATCGACGCAGTCCTCGATGAGCTCCAGTACGTCCTCGTCCATCTTAAAACCGTCGCTATTGACGAGCTTAATGCCGTTATCGCAAAACGGGTTGTGGCTCGCGCTGATCATGATGCCGCAATCGAAGCAGCCTTCCACGGTCTGATGCGCTACGCCCGGCGTGGGGATCACGTGCAGCATATAGGCGTCCGCACCGCTCGCGACCAGGCCACTCACCAGCGCCGCCTCGAACATATAACTCGAGCGACGCGTGTCCTTACCCACGATGACGCGCGCCTTGCGCTCGCGGTTGGCGCCGTAATACCAGCCCACAAAACGGCCAATCCTATAAGCGTGCTCTACCGTCAGCCCAACGTTAGCCTCACCGCGAAAGCCGTCGGTGCCAAAGTACTTCATGCGCTCTCCTTACAAAATAGGGGCGAACAGATTGCCTGTCCGCCCCAAAATGGTACTCGATTATCTGCGCTACCAGAAAAACCCTACGCCGACGCGCTGTCGCGAGCCGCCTGGCATGTAGGAGTCTGACGCAGCGTAAGCGGCTTGTCCCCCGCCTCGGCTGACGTGGTCAGCGTATATGTGATCGTCGTCGTCTCGCCAGCATGCAGGTCAACGGTGCCCGAATAGAAGGGGATTCCATGCCACGTAGCGGCGCCAAGACCAAACTGGGTGCCCTCGACGGTCAGGCCAGTAATGTTGCCGCCCGTCGGGGCAAACAACGAGACATTCAGACGTTCGTCGTCGCGCGCGGCATCAGGCGCGCTCGCCGCGACGTAGTCGGGCAGCTTGCCGGCCTCCTCCTGCGTCATGATGTTCGTCAGGGTAACGGTGATGCGATACGAGCATGTGCCGTCACCGTTCTTGATGCCCTGGCCAATCTGCGTATCGGCATTCAGGTACCAGTCGAGCTTGGAGAAGCTCAGGTTGTTAAAGTAGACACCAGCAACGGGATCTTCACTCGGGTCATCCGGATCGGGCAGCGAGGCGTCGATGTTCATCTCCTTGATAGCGTTCTGCTCGTCATCGTTTTTCATCCACGCGATCAGGCGGCCCTCTTCGGCACCGCGCTCAACGGCGCTGACAAGCTTCGTAACATCGACATCGCCGATACCGCCAAGGATCTTGTCGAAGGCGGCGCTGGCAACAGCCGCAAAGATACCGTCCGACTCCTCGACCGGATAGTTCCAGTACACATCGTGCATGAGGACCTTTGCGGCGTTGGTGCCGTCGACAACCGTTCCGTCGGGCAGCGACACGTTACCGACCAGGCCCAGCAGATACTGCAGGAACACCGGGTCGATACCCACGACGCCGTCAACGTCCTGGCCATATTGAGATTTCCACAGGGCTGCGACACGCTGCGAGTTGCGGGGCCAATCAGGCGAATAGGTATTGCCCGAGTTGTACAGGTTACTGTGGTTGCCGAACAGCGCCTCATCCTCTTCGTCGACGCTCTCGACTGCCTCATCCTCGCTGAGTCCAATGCGGGGAACAAACTCGCCAATCGACATCTGGCCGTCGGTGACCGAAATCAGGCCCTGCGAACCGCCAAAGCCGCCGCAGGCACGAATCTCGACGTTGTTCATGGCGTACACAAGGTAGTTGCGCGTCTGGCCGTTGGCGCCGAGCATCTGGGGAAGGACGGGGGCGACCTTCTCCGCCGCGTCAACCGCGCCGTTGAGGGTGGCAAAGCCGTCCTTGGCCTTATCGACCAGCTCGGTCACCTGGGAAATATGAGTATCGCCAATGCCCTGGACCTTCTCGTTGGCGCTCTTGAACACCTTTGAGCTATCGGAAAGCGAATCGGCAACGGCCTGCAGCGCGGACACGTTAATCATGCCGTCCTGAAACAACTTGCCGGGCGTGGCCTGCGAAAGGTTGTCGGCCATGGGAACCAGCGCGTTGCTCGAGACATCGGACAGGGCGTCGATCATGGTGCGGGCCGCATTGATGTCGCCGCCATACACCGGAATAAACGAAGCCGCCGTCCACAGCGGGCTCGAGGTCTCCGCCTTCATGCTGTCGCAGAGCTCATCGATCTTCTTCGCGTCGTCAGGCAGCGTCGAAAAATCGCCCGACGTGACCTTGTCCTTAAGGCCACCGACGATCTCGACAGCCTCCTTCGCTTCGCTCTTTACGGTCTTTGCCGAGTTAAGCAGCATAAAGCCGCTTGCGCCAAGCGCAACGAGAAGCACCGCGACCACAGCGGCAACAATGGCGCCGGTGTGACGCTTTTTGCGCTCGCCCTTGCGATGGCGATGACGGACCAGACCGTCAGAGGTCGAACTCGACGAAGCGTCGCTACCGTAGTTCAAGCCAAAATCGTAATAATCTTCCTTGGAACCCGAGCCCGCAAACTCGGCACCGCTATCATCCAGGCGGGCGAACGTGCCAGTCTCGGAGGCACCGGTGTAAATCGTACCAAGGTTACCCGTAAGCCCCGCGCCACCGGCAGAGGGAGTATTGTTGGCGGCCTTGCCGGCATTAACGTTGCCGGCGGCATTTGCGGCGTTGGCAGCACCTGCGTTGTTCGCAGGTACCGAAGGAGCCCCGCTCGGCTGCGACGCGGAGGTTGCACCGCCCGCAAAGACATTCCCTCTTGCACGGCCGGTCTTTTTTGCCTTTTGAGACTGCTCGTACAGAGCGGTAAACATCGCCGTCTCGCCCGGGGACACGCGCTTACCGGAACCGCCCTGTCCAGCGCCGCCCGGCGTGCCGGCCTTACCAGCCCCGTTCGGACGCGGCGGAACTGCAGGACGGCCGCTATCGCTGCCCTTAAAGTGATTACCAGCCATAAAGAAATCCTCGCAATTGAGTCGCAATGAAAAAGTCCATAACGTTACTAGTTTATGGCATTTTGAGCATCGACAGCTAAACTCCAGACACGGACATCAATTGGCGAAAATGCGGCACAACACCTTTTCCGTCCTGGCGGCGGCGCCAGCTACACCGTCAAAAACACCATCGCGATAATCATGGCAAAGCCCGCCAGGTCGGTGGGCAAAAACACCGTTCCCAGCATAAGGGCGCTGGTGATGGTGGCCGAAACCGGCTCCATGGTTCCAAGAAGGCTCGCGCGCACCGAGCCAATCTCCTTAACGCCCTGCATGTAGAACATATAGGCAAAGAACGATCCGACCACGATGAACACCGCGAGCGCGACGACGCCCGAGGGCTCGAGCGCCGGTACGTGGGCCCACGGCTGGGTAAAGATGCTCATCACGATTCCCGCCGAAAGCATGGCCGAGCCCGTGACGACCGGGCTACCGTATTTGTTGAGGATTCCGGCAGGGATGATTGCTATGCAGGCACCGCCCACTGCGCACAAAAGGCCCGCGAGCAGGCCCATTGGCGAGATACTGAGCGTACTAGGGTCGCCGCCCGTGGCAATTAAAAACGTTCCGCCTAAGGCGAGCAAAATGCCAAGCGCCTCGCGCGTGCGCGGCAGTCGATGCGCGGTGACGCAGGCATACCCCATGACGACCACCAACTGCAGACACTGAAAGACGGTCGCGGTGCCCGCGTTGGTCAGGCGCACGGCTGACAGATAGCAAAGCTGGTTGAACAGCAGGCCAAAAATCGTAAATAGGATGAGCTGCTTGCGGTCGGCGGGGGTGGTCCACAGTTTAACCAAGCGGTCGCGATCCTTTTTGAGCACGACGAGCATAAAGAGCAGGCCAGCACAAACCTGGCGCACGCTCATGAGCCAAAACGTCTCGATATGGCAAACATGGAAGAGGTAGCTGGCACAGGTGCCAGAAAAGCCCCAGAACGTTCCGCCGGCAGCCGCGGCGAGCACACCCAAGGCCATCTTGCGCGTCTGGGCGTCGTTGAGGCGGTCGCGCCATGCACGGCGGGTGCTGCGGCTCAGCTCGTCAGTCCCCTCGGGCACGACAAAATTGGACGCCGCCGTCATCGGCACCGAAGCCTTTTCGCATGCACGCTGCGCCGAGCGCTCCTGTTCCATTCCGCTCCCCCGAAATCAATTGGCAACAAAGCGCTCAAACTGTAGCACGAATATTGGTATGAAAAAGCGGATGATTCGGAACATCTATAGGCGTCCAAATTGCAGGGACGAAAGGCACAGACGCACTATGCCGAGCGGTTGGAATCGTCGAGGGCACCGGGGTCGGCTTTCGCACTCCCCTCAGCATGCCCACCGTCGCCCTGCTCCTTGTCGCTGTCCTGGCCTTCCTGCTCGCGACGGCGCTTTTCGCGAATCTGCTCCACGGCAGCACGCAGGGCGGCCTCGTCCTCGGCACGCGCCACCTCTTGCGTGGCTTTAACCATATGGCGAATCTCGAGCACCAGCAGCACAGTCAACGGCACCACGATAAACGGAAAGAACAGCAGCGGGTTGGTGAGCAGCGACACCACCACGCCCAGGCCTGCCGAGACAAAGACCACGCGGCCCACCACATCGGCGGCGGGCACGGGCGCGGCGTCCTCGACCGGATTGGCATCGCCCTTAGTGTGATAGACCAGCGAGCCGTCGGACGCGGCCTCCACGGATACGATACGGTGCGTGTTGAGCGAACCCTCCAGCGCGTCATCGGACGAATGGAAGGTGATGATATCGCCCGCCTGGTAGACCTGGCTGTTGTCGGTATCGACGACGATAAACGAATGCACGGGAATCGCCGGCTCCATCGAGCCGGTCAGCGTACGCATAAAGCCGTAGCCCATGATGGTGGGGATCTCGCCGGCGGGCGTGAACACCGTGCGCAGCAACACCACAAAGGCGACCAGGATCACCACGGTCGCCAGCACGTTGATCACGCGGAGCACGTGCTTCATCACTTGTCGGCGTCCTTTGCGGAAGTCTCGGGGTCGGCAGCGACCTCGGCCTCGGTGGCATCCGTCGCAGAAGCGCCATCCTCGTCAGGCGCGGCGGCCACGCCCTCGGCAGCCTCGCCGCGCAGGCGGGCCAGCAGATAGCGCGACAGGCTGTTGCCCTCGGCGCGGCGCTCGGCACGCTCGCGATTGCGCTCGGCCTGCTCCAGTTCTTGCGCCAGTGCATCCAGGCGCTGCTGCATCTCCGCGCGAGCGGCTTCGACCTCGCGCTCGCAAGCGGTGCGAACGGCAGCGACCTCCTGCTCGATGCGCTCCCCGGCCTCGAGCCCGGCGGCGGCAATGCGCGCATCGGCATCGGCACGAGCTTCCTCGGCGGCACGCGCGGCGGCGTCGCGCTCGGCGGCAGCGGTGGCGACCTTTTCGTTGGCATCCACCGCAGCCCGCTCAACAGCAGAGTCGGCGGCGGCGCGGGCGGCATCGATCGCGGCATCGGCGGCCTGCTGAGCAGCGGAGACCTTCGCCTCGGCCGCGGCAACGGTGTCGGCGAGCTTCTGCTCCACTACAGCAGCGGCGGCATCGGCCGCCTCCTGCGCGGCGCGGGCATCGCGCTCGGCCGTCAGCTGTACTTCCTCGACCTGCAGCTTGGCGGCAGCAATCTTGGCATCGGCATCGGCGCGAGCGGCCGTGACCTCGGCATCGGCCTCGGCGCGCATCTGCGCCAGCTGCGCTGCCGCGGTCTCACGCGCCTCGACAGCGTCGGCCTCGGCAGCTTTCTTGCCCGCCTCGACATCCTCCAGCGAAGCGCGCAGCTCCTCAACATCAGCCTCGGCCATCTGAGCGCGCTGCGTCAACGCCAGCTCGCGCGTCTTTGCCTCGTCCAGCTCGTCGGCCAGGTCGTCGCGCTCGTCGGTCAGCGCATGGGCCTGAACCTTCCAAGACTTAAGCTGCCCCTGCAGCTCCTCGATCTGCTCGCGCGCCTCGGCCAGCGCCTGCTCGGCATCGAGCTGGGCCTGCGTGACCTCCTCCACAAACACGCGACGGACCTCGACATCGGGCAGGTCGGGGCTATCGACCTGCACCTCCTGAATCTCCTTAATAAACTTGGGCGCCACCGGCGCGTGTTGCACGCTCTCGAGCTCCTGCAGGTTGCGCTCGTCGTCGGTCAGGCTCTTAAAGACGGTGTAGTTGTTAATGAGGTTGGTGTACATCTGCACCATGTACTCGTCATCGAACGCCAGCGCCTGCTGCTGCACGTCGATGTTGTAGCCCACCTTGTCGTAGCGTTCCATAAACAGCCACAGCTGGTAACACTTGCGGTAGTTGGGATCCTTCATGATGAGGTTGGTGCGCTGGATGGGGCTGCGGACCGCGCTGCAGCCGTTCATGATCTGGCAGAACGACGCGCCACGCAGCGCCATGACCAGGCGGCGCACGCGGTCGATGCGCATAAAGACGTCCATGTTGTCGGCGTCGTTCTCGGCAAAGCTCTGGCGGTTCTTGACCGTCATCTCGACGTTGTACTCGATCTCTTCGTACGCATCGTCGATCTTGCTGTGCATCTTAAAGCGGTTGCGGATCTCGTTGCCCGTCGACCAGAAGATCACGTCGGTACGCTTGTCCACAAACGTCAGCAGGCGCTGAATCAGGTGGTAGATAAAGCGGTTCTCATACAGGTCATACGTCTCGACGGTATTGACGTTGAGGATGCGCGTAGGGTGGACACTGCCGTCCTCGCTCGGCGCCAGGAACTGCGTGTTCTGGCTCAGGTGACGGACACTGTCGGCGCTGATCTTTTTGGCGAGCGAGACCGGCACCACCTCTTCCTCGGTGGTGATGAAGCGGCGCGGCTTTTCGATAATGGTGTTGATGGCGTCGAGCGAGTCCTCGATCATGCTGATCCATTCCTCGTCCACCACCTTGACGAGCTCCTCGCGCTGCTGCTCGATCGTAGTGCCCGAGGCCTGCGCCATCTCAAACAGATAGCGGAAGTAGCGGCTGTCCTCCTGGATGGGCTCCATCTGCTCGGAGAAGCTGGTATAGAGGTCGTGAATGGTCTCGGACATGGGTTACTCCATAGATTGGATCGATCGGAAAGGGGCGGGGCGGCATCACGCCGCCCCGCACTTATAGCATTAGTAGAAGTTCTGGATCCGCTGCAGGTACATGACGGAATCGGGCAGTCCGCCCTCGCCAAAGGTCTTCTCGATGTACTCGATTAGGCCCTTCATCTCGTCGCGCACAAAGCTCACGTTCATGGACTCAAACTTCTTGAGCACCTTGCGGGCGATGATGTAGTCCATGCCGCCCAGCTCGGTGCCGCCGCACGCCACGTACACGGGGATAAAGTCGTACATCTGCTTGATGATACGGTTACCAAAGGCCAGCTTAAAGCGAGTCTGCAGGTACTGGTCCAGCTTGTGCATCTTCTGGAGCAGCTCGTCGTCGATCACGTACTCAACCTTGGCCTTCTGGAACAGATACTGCAGGTGGTCGGCCGTCACGTGCACGCGCTCGTGCGGCTCGCACTCAAACGCGTCGGCACGCTCGTTGAGCTCGATGGGGATCGCGCGGTCGTACACCTTGTCCGTGATGGTAAAGGTGGAGTCGTCGTTGTTGGCCGTGCCGATGAACCACAGGCTGTCGGGGATGGTGAGCTTGCCGTCGTGCAGGCCCTTGGGGTCGGCGGCCCACTGGGTGGGCACCAGGTCGAGCACCCACTCGTCGTGGCTGGGCATCTCGAGCACCGATAGGATCTCGGCAAAGTAGTACTCCACGCGGGCGAGGTTCATCTCGTCGAGCACGATCATGGACGGGTCCTGGCGAAGGCCCGCCTCGTACACGGCACGGAGGAACTCGGTCTCGTTAAAGCGCTTGGAAAACTCGTTAAAGTAGCCGAGTACCTCGGTGCGGTCGCGAAAGCTCGGCTGCACCGACACGATGGTCGCGGGGTTGTCCAGGTAGCGGCTAAAGCTGTAGGGCAGCGACGTCTTACCGGTACCCGAGATGCCCTCCAGGATCAGCAGCTTGGAGGCGGCCATGCCGGCCACAAAGCGGCGGATGATTTCGGGCGTGTAGTAGAGCTTCATCTGGCTGCACGCAAACGCGCGGAAGCTGTCGACAAAGTCCTCCAGAGAGATGGCATCGTCGTAGACCGGCGTTTCCCAGTCGCGGTACTTAAGGTCCACCAGGGACAGCTTGGGGAAGCGGTTGGCCTGGGCGATTTCTTTTTCCTCGGCAAGGGTCTTGGCCTCGACGGTGGCCTTGGCCATGGCGGCCGCGGCGTCCTTGACGCCCGCGCCATCGAGCGCGAGCGACGCGTTGCCCGACATGACGGCCGTCGCCGGTGCGCCCTCGCCCGCAGGCGCACCGGCGCCCGCAGCGGCGCCCACCACGTTGCCCACCGTGGGCAGGTGGTCGTCGGCAAGAGCCGAGGCACCCACGTACGGAATCTGCTTGGTACCGCCCATGGCATTGACCTTGAGCGCCAGCAGCTTGTTCTTCTCGTCCATGAGGTCGAGTACCTGCTTGTTCAGGCGGCCGATCTCGCGATAGAGCGCCTTGTTGGACGTGTCGTCGCGATGCAGGCGGCGGTTGATACGGTAGCGGTAGACCAGGATGGCCACGATCAGCACGGGGACCGCGATGAGCATGGCAAACAGAATGACCGCGCCGATCTTGCCCACCAGGTCAAACGTGGTGAAGTAGGTCATAAAGATGTTGAAGTACTCAACCCAGCCAAACACCAGCAGGTTAAGGATGGAGCTCACAACGGCAACGACGTTGTAGACAACCTTTGCCAGCAGCTCCCAGGCAAATCCCAGAAACTCACTCACCGTCGGTATCCTCCTGCTTGGTCGCGTTCATCGCCGCCTCGGCCTCGGCCTTCAGACGACGGGCTTCCTCGAGCTTGGCCTCGGCCTGGGCGAGCTGCTCGGCGGCGTTATCGGCGGCAACGGTGGCGGTGTCACCCTTGCCCTCGGCATCCACGATGGCAGCCGCGGCGGCCAGGCGGTCTTCCTCGGCCATAGCGCGCTTAAGGTTCATGCCCACCACGATAAGGTGATACACCTGGTAGATAAAGAACAGCAGCATGGGCAGGACAATCACGATGAGGAAGCCCATAGAGCTGGACAGGAAGTCCATGACCTTGCCCATCTGCGGCAACGCGAACAGGTACTTACCAACGATGTCTCCGTCGCTGATGATGTGCGTATCGGCCACGTCGTTGTTATCGCCCTTGGTGGTAAAGCTGCGCATGCCGTTGACCTCGTCGATGGCGGCGATGCGGTGCGTGTTGAGCGCGTACTCGTTGTCGATGATGGTGTGGAACGTCACGATGTCGCCCACCTCGAGCTTAGAGGTGTCGCACTTTTGGATGACGATGAGGTCGCCCTTGTTAAACGTGGGCGCCATGGAGTCGGACTGCACGGCGAGCGGGGTGAAGCCGGCGATGTCCGAGACACTGCCGTCCTCGCGCGTGGCGAGCGTGGTGAACGCGTACAGGGCCGCTACCAGGATGATGATCCACATGACGACGCTCAGTGCGATGGATGCGGCTTTTTTAACAGATTGCATGATGTCCCTTACTACCGTGTCTGACTAGGTCGTGCGCGGCCCGGTGGCCGCCGTGCGTATCTACTGTTCCTCGATGCCCTCAAAGCGCATCGAAACCGAATAGTTAGCTCCCTTTAGCATATTAGTGCAATTTGGGTCCGTCCCCTCGAGCCATATGCGAACGGTCACCGGCTTGTCCGTTTCTTTTATCAGGTCGAACATATCGCTGGCCGAGGTTGCCGTACCCGAATCGAGTCCAAAGACCGTGACAGAACCCGATGAGCCGCCACCCCCGTTGGGGTTGTAGACCCAGGTGTGGCCGTCGGCGGTAAAGCTCATGCGCATGGCGCTGGCCATGCCCTGCGTTTCGGAGCTAAACCGCGTGCCGGATGCGCCGTTGTCGCCGTCCTGGCCGGTCAGGCGCACGCGCAGGTCCGTGCTGCTCATAAAGTGCAGCGTAAACTCCAGGTAGGCGCCGGCGGCGGGATCGGCGGTGGAACCATCCTCGAAGGTAAAGGTCTGGTAGTCGCTCGTGGTGACGGGTTTGAGCTTGGATGCGTCGATGTCCACGCCCTTTTCGCTGGCGATGCGCGCCGAGATCTGGTCGAAGCCCAGGCTGTGGACGTATTCGTCGAAGGTGGCATGCTCGTCCAGGTCAAAGCGCAGCGAACCGTCAGCGTTGGCGTCGATCATGAGCATGCGGGTTTTGGCGCTATCGGCGATGGAGAACCAGGCAAAGGTTGCCATGGCTATCGCCACCAGGGCAAACAGGACCAGCACCACGGTGGTGGTGAGCTTGCGGCGCAGATCGGTGTCGGCGGGCACGGCGGCGTTGGGCTTGCCGGTGGCGGGCGTGCAGTTGGCGGCGGGTTGCTTACGCGCCATGGCTACTCACCGTCCAAGGTCGCAAAGAGGGCCAGGTGCAGGGTGCCTGGATCCTGATAGAGATAGTCGGCGCTATCGGGGTCGGCTCCCTCGATGTAGTAATAGATGTCCAGGCGATAGGTCTGGCCCAGCGCCAGCGTGGCGAGCGAGTTTTGCGGGCGCTCGGCCGTCTCGCCGGCGTCCAGGGTAAAAGCGGCCGGGTCCTGCGTCACGTTGGCACCGCAAGCGAGCTGGCCGTTTTGCCAGCCCAGCAGCATGCCATCGGCGTAGCCCGCCAGGCCCGCAGGCGCGGTCGTGGGATGCTCGCCGCGATGGCCGCTGTCGGAACTGTCGAGCTCAAAGATGTTGGTGGCAAGCACCTGGCTGCCGCTCGAGATCTTGATGCCCACGCGGGCCGCGCGCAGCAGCTCGGCGTCGGCACCCTGCGGAACCAGCGATTCGGCCAGATACAGGCTCACCTTGCCCTTAACCTTGCTGGCGCCCGTGCCCGTAATGGTGGGACGCAGGTCAATCCAGCCGTGATAGTAGGTGGAGCCGTTGTCTTTTGCCTGCTCAAACACCGTGGCATCGCCGGCTGAGTTGTTTTGCGCGCAGGCCGCAAAGCCGTTGAGGTCAAAGGTCGAGACCGGGTAGAGCGTCGCGACCCCGCTCGCGGTGGAGGCCAGAGATGCATCGCCTTGCTGCGACCAGCTGCCGGCATCGGCGTCGCCCAGCTCCAATACCAGCTTGGACGTGTCGCTGTGCACGCTCACCGAGTTGGTGTTGACCTTCATGTTGCTGGTGAACCAGGCATAGGTTGCGGCACTCAGCGTGGCGGCGAGTGCCACCATGACGAGCACGATGTAGGCACGCGCGCGACGGGCGTGACGGCGGGCGGCGGAGTCCAAACCCACAGCGCGCTCGGCGGCAGCGGCGGGTACGGTCCCCGGGGTTGCGCCCGCGGACTCGCTGGCGCCTACCTGCATGTGCTTATTCTTGTGCATTTAGCTCGCCCCCTTATGCCTTGGCTGCGGCAAAGGCAAGCTGCAGCACCACATCGCGGGCCTGAGCCTCGTCGATGCAATTGGCGTCGCAGCCTTCCATGTACACAACGTAGCGAACGCTTGCCACTTCGTTGGCGGCTAGCGTACAGACGGGCGTGGCGCCTGCGCGCGCCGCGGGCGTGTCGCCGGTGCCGTCCATGCTGTAGGCGCTTATGGCGCGCGCGGGATCGGCGGTGTAGGCCCAGCCCGAGGCGCCAGCTGCCACGACCACGCCGTCTTGCGCGGTGGTGCGCCTACTGGTGGCGCCCGCGGTATTGCCCAGATCGTCGCAGGTAAAGATATGCGTTTGCGTGCCCGACTGGGTTGCAATTACCAGGCCCAGGCGCAGCGCGGCCAGCAACTGCGGATCGCTCGTCACGCCCATCTGGCCCTGATACAGGTACACGTTGAGTGCGCTATCGCTGCCCTTAAGGTACAGCGTGCCCGAAAGGGCGTAGTCGTCCAGCTGCGCGGTGCAGTCGGCGTAGTCGGTCGTGATGCCCGCGGCGTTTTGGAACGTGCCGCGCCAAAAGCGGGAAAGGTCTGCCGTCGAGATGGGATAGAGTGTCTTGTCGGCAGCGGCAAGCGTTGCCGTCGTGTCCCAGGGTCCGTTGGCCGAAAGGCCAATCTGCAGGTCGGAGCTCTCGTCGCTTACCGTGTGCGCCACGGGCGTCACGTTGGTGAAGCGCGAGTTGCTAAACCAGGCGTAGGTGGCGGCGCTCAAGGCGGTTACCAGCACCAACATCCATGCGGCCGCGGCAACCATGCGACGGCGCGAGCTCAGGATGTCTTTGATGTTCGACGCACTCATGTCCAGCCCCCTTACGAACGCTTGCCGGCAAAGCGCAACGCCAGCGATTGCAGGCTGGTGGCGGCCAGGTTGTTGGTGCAATCGGGGTCGCAGCCTTCCAGCCACACGTATACATCCACACGCACG
The DNA here is from genome assembly GCF_003468125.1 of Collinsella sp. AM40-7AC. Taxonomy (NCBI): domain Bacteria; kingdom Bacillati; phylum Actinomycetota; class Coriobacteriia; order Coriobacteriales; family Coriobacteriaceae; genus Collinsella; species Collinsella sp. AM40-7AC. The sequence goes on from NZ_QSGK01000002.1 coordinate 243,551, forward strand.
GGCGTGCTACGGTTGGCGCCCTTGGCAGCGGCGGGCAGGCTGCAGATCTTGGTCGTGGCCTCCTTGAGGCTCACGATGCCGGTGTCTTCGTTGTAGTCGCAGAAATTTGCGCTGGTCAGCTGGTCAAAATGAACTGTTGTTCCATCGGAGCGGGTGCTGTCGAGCACCAGGTGATTCTGCTCGTTCTCGCCGGCATCCTTGCCGTCGAGCGTGTTGTAGCGCGCCTGGGGATTGCGCTCGCCCGAGACCTCAAAGACGTACTGGCCCGTAACGGTGTCGCCCTGCCCCGGAGCATAGGTAACCAGGCCCACGCGCAGGGCGGTGGAGATGGGGTTTGCCGGGTCCTGCTCGGTAAAGTCGATGCCCGACAGGTACACGTCGGTCGCGGCCGAATTGGTAGCCAGGTACAGGGAGGTCTTGTAGTAGTCGGAGTGCTCAGCGGCGCCAAACATGCTGGCAAAGAGCGAGTCCTGGGTGGTTCCGCCGGTAAAGCCCGTTACCTTTTGGAAGCCGTTGAGCACGTTGTCGGTCGAGACGGGATCGAGCAGGCCCGAAAAGCTCAGGCCGGCGTTGGTCTTGTACTCGCCGTCGTATTCGTTGGAGATAAGGAAGGTCACGCCCGTGCCGGCGGCCATCTTGACGTCGGTGATATGGCGGTTGGCGTTGTAGATGTACCAGGCATACGTTACGGCTCCGGCAGCAGCAAGGGCCACCAGCAACGTGGCGAGCATGCGATTGAACTGTTTTCGCAGCGAGCGCGCGTCCGACATGCCCCTCCCCCATTTGCCGCGTTGTAAACTGCCTGGGCACGACTTGCCCATAATGAAACCATTTTACGCGAACGTGCAGTTCATCGGGGGTACAAACGCGACTTTCCGCGTGCTGTTCGCGCTGCATCGGGGCGGATAGGGTCGCAAATCGGCGCTTTTTAAAAAATAGTTCTTGCCACTGGGTGGGAGCTCCGTTATATTATTCCCTGCGCACTCGCGCACCCTTGATCGGGCGTTTAGCTCAGGGGGAGAGCGCTTCCCTGACACGGAAGAGGTCAGAAGTTCAAATCTTCTAACGCCCACCAAATGTTCAACCGGTCTAGTTGCGGAAATGCGGTAGACCGGTTTCTTGTATATAGTGCTGTATCCCAAATGTATCCCAAAAGGCGGCGCGCGAGCACTCGCTGGAGGCGGCGATGAGGGACATCGCCAGAAACGACCTGGTCATCCTGGACGAGTTCGGCTACGTGCCGCTGGACCTCGACAGCGCGAGGCTGCTGTTCCAGGGGGTGTCGGACTGCTACGAGAGGCACAGCCTGGTCATCACCACAAACATTGAGTTCAGTAAGTGGGGCACGGTCCTGGGGGACGACAAGATGGCGGCGGCGATGATCGACCGCATCGTCCACCACGGCCGCCTGGTCGAGTTCACCGGCGCGAGTCACCGTATGGAGGCGACGCTCATGCTCGGCAAGGCGGTGGGATAGGTTAACGCGGCGTGTTTGCCAAAGTGCTCAATTTGGTCGCGCCACAATGTTCAGTTTGTCGTCGACACAAACAGCGGCTCCCGCGTTTGGCAGCCCCGTGGTCCCAGCGGGCGCGGGGGGGACCGAGAAGAGCCAGGGCTCCGCCTCCTTGAGCGCGCCCACGTCGCCCCCGTGTTCGTCGAGAAGGGCACGCGCGGCCTTGACGCTCCGCGCCCCAGCGAGCCTGAGCTCAGTACTCCACGCGCTCGTCGGCTGCTGCGCCCTCCACCGCTTCGATCTCCGAGCGAAGGGCGTCCGCCACCTCTGCCGACCTCGCGTCCTCTTGCCCTTCCGCGAGCTCGACCTTCGCCGCCTCGTCGCCATGAGTCTCACCGTCCATGTATCCTGCTTTCAAATCGCGGCAGGCACAACAAGGCGCCCGCCCAGTTATTCGATACGAGCAGCCTAGACGGGCGTCACAAAGTGGCAGAGGGGCACGACTCTAATGCCAGGCATCTGCTGGTATCATTAGAGTGCAGCATTGGTTATGGGAGAGGACTTCACATCCCACAGCCAGTCAGACCTAAGTTGGCTTCGTCCTGCTATAGATTGAGGTGAAGGCGATTGACTGATCAACAAAGTGAGACGATCGAGATTTCCGAACAGATTCGCGACAAGAAAAAGGATGTGCGATTCAGCACTCGCGAATACGTTGCGGAATACCTCATCAATAAGTTCAATGCTGATGCATTCTACATTCCGCTTGACTATCAACGGAACTTCGTTTGGACGGACGTTGACTGCAGCTACTTTATTGAGTCTGTGCTGATTGGCCTGCCCATTCCCTACATGTTCTTTGCCGATGCTGAAGATGGCAGAACGGAAATCGTTGATGGAGCGCAAAGGATGAACGCCTTGGTGAACTTTGCCAGAGGCGATTTAACCTTGTGCAATCTAGACATCCTTACATCTGTCAACGGAAAGACCTATTCAGAACTTCCCATAGAGGTACAAAGAAGATTCGATAACGCGAGCTTTCGAGTGGTTTACCTTGAGGAAGGGACCACCTTTGACGTCCGACAGGAGATTTTTCGTCGTATCAATTCATCGGGCAAGCAGCTCAAATCGCAAGAAATTCGCCGTGGCTCCATGGGCGGCGATTTTACAAAACTAGTAAGCGAGCTCTCCAAAGATCCGCTCTTTATAAAACTTGCCCCGTTAAGCGAGACGGCCCGCAAACACTACGATGACATGGAACTTGTCACTCGTTTCTTCGCCTATGCAGACGGCTACCCAGATTTCGAGGGTTACAAAGACCGCGTTGCTAGTTACCTGGATGAATACACGAAACGCATGAACATCGAGCTTGCCGAGTCACCTGACAAGCGCAATGAACTCGTCGCTCGCTTCAAAGAAATGTTGGAATACGTTGAGAAGTGCTTGGGAGACAGGGGTTTCAAAAAGACACCGACAGGAAAAACGACTCCTCATGCGCGTTTCGAAGCTATTGCGGTCGGCGTTGCCGTGGCGTTGTCGGAGGACAAGGACCTTTCGCGCAAAGACATGTCTTGGGTTGATTGCGAAGAGTTCCAGACCCTTGTGCGGTCAGACTCGGCAAACGTAAAGGCCAAGTTGAAAGCTCGCATTGATTTCGTTGCCAACAAGCTGAAGGCGGAGCGGTAAACCTTATGGATTCCAATGACTTTAACTTGGGGTACGAAGAGGTCTACAACGACCGCCTTGGTGAGACCAAGAGCATGATTACGCTCGCGACCCTGCTCGATTCGCTTGACCAAGGTGCAGAGGGCGTGCGCTACAATGCTGTAATGCGGGGAGCGTACGAAATCGCTGAAAAGGCAAATCCCAGTGGCCTGCCCTCATCGACACCAGATGTGACCCTCGTTTCCAGTGTCATCCGCTCCAACGTCAAGCTTATGATCTACAACATCATTGAGTACTCAGTCACTAATCTCATGCAGGCGATTTACGACAGAGTAAAGGACGAGGGTTGCGGCTACGCTGAGGTTTCCGAAAAGCTTCAATCGATTTGGCACCATACCCAAATGTATAACGGGTTGAGCGACCCAAAAGCCAGCAATAGTACTGCCGAGTCCATAAGCAAGAGGTTGCTTGATCATGCTGTTAAAAATAACGTACTTCAATTCAGCGTTCGGAACACCATCGCCGGTGGAAATCTAGATGCAGACAAAATCCTCAAGCTCTTTGATGACCACGGAATATCGATTCATGATGATATAGCGAACTGCAAGAGGGATGAGATTAAGAGCGAGCTTAAAGACATCAAGAATCGACGGAATGACCTAGCTCATGGATCAATATCGTTTGCAGAAGCAAGCAATCAGGTGACAACACCGGAGCTTGCGGAGCTAGTCAATCATGTTGACTCATTTTTGATGCAGCTCCGCAAGGATGTTTCGACCTACCTCAACGCCGGTGAATATCGGCGCGGTATGACCGAATCAGAAGAGGGCTAGTGTACGCAAGCGGCAATTATGCTTTTGCCAACCGCTTCGCCGAGCTTTGGTGGCACGGCGTTTCCAATATGCCGTGCCACAGCTTTCTTGCTGATCTTCTCGCCAGGCCTAATGAACTTGTAATCCTGCGGGAAGCTCTGCAAGACGGCACCCTCACGCAAGGTTAGGGCTCGATTTTGCTCTGGATGCCCAAACCGGCCCGTACCGTACATATAGAACTGCGTAGTTATAGTTGGGGACGTCTCGTCCCAAGCCATCCTCCCGTAGACCGCAGGGTACGTTTGGCCAGCAGCCTTTTTATGACAATCAAGCCTCAGGTCCTCAGGCCAATCTCGCCACGTGCCATTAGGCGTCGAAGCCTTAATGCGCTTCAAGTTTAGTTCTGATAGCGCCGACGCCGTTTGCAGAGAGTCCCCCCTGCAAGAGCCGCCAGCGCTCACGGCAGGCAGCGCACCTATTGCCTGCCGAACCGTAACAGCATGAGCGTTATCATTCGTAGGGTCAATCAAGCTGATGGACCCATTTCTAGAAGCTAGCAGAATCAATCGCCGCCTATGCTGGGGCACACCGTACTCCTCAGCCTTTACGACGCTGTATTCCACCGAGTATCCGGACTCCTTAAGCGTGTTCAAGAAACCAGAGAAGATGCTCTCCTTCTCGAGCTCGGGCACGTTCTCCATGGACACGTAATCTGGCTGCACTTCACGTACAAGCCTCCCAAACTGCGCAAGCAACCCCCAGTCCTTGTGCTTCTCGCGATGCTTCTTGTCCTTGCGGTGCTTCGAGAAGGGCTGGCAAGGAGCGCACCCTACCAAGACTTTGATGTCAAAGTCCTTCAGGAGCTCCTTGACTTCCTCCCCGGTGACCTCGGCGATGTTCTTGCAGATGAACTTGTCCTTGCCGTTGTTCGCATCGTAGGCGTACTGGCAAGAGGAATCGAGGTCAAACCCAGCCACCACATCGATGCCAGCGGTGCGTAAACCGTAGGTCAGGCCCCCGACCCCGCAAAACAAATCCACAGCACCAATGGAGGCGCTCTGAGCCTTATCCTCCGTGGAACTATCAACGCTCATCGCAATCACCCCTTCGGCGTCCTAGAATGACCGTATGCGAGCGTCACAAACTCGAAAAGAATTCAACTCGCTAACTTTATAGATTAGCAGCAATCAGGGGGATTGGAGACCTGAGCTTGAAAACGTCACCGAACGGCTGTTTGCTTCTCGTAAACAGCAGAAGTGCAGGTAAAACGCCTTGGCCTCGATTTGCTTGATCGCCTGCTCCAAGTACGGCAATACGGAGAGGTCCTGGCCGCCGGAGGCCGTGCAAAGCGCTCCGCTTGTATGGTCGCCCGTGCTCTTTCAGCCTGCGTTCGCCGCATGCCAGAAGAGCGTGCCCGCCGTGATCCTACCGCCCTCGTCCACATGCTCGAAGAGCTTGCGGGTAACGGCCTCGTCGTACTTCTCGGGGTCGTGGGAGCACCAGCTGAGGAACGTGTCGTGGTCGCCTCCAGCGGCCTCGTAGCTGATGCCGATGTTCTTCCAAGTCTCGTAGTTCTTGGGCGGCTCCATAGAGAGGAACGCCAAGTCGGCCTTCTCCTTATCGTTCATGCTGGCTCACCCCGCAATCGAGCTGCGAGGCGGCGCTCCCCGTGACCGAGCTGTATGATGCAGCCACGACAGGCCCCCGTCCTGTCCACTCGCCGCCGGTGGCCCCACCGCCAAGTATACGGCCACCGGTGTCATTTTCCTTGAATGCTTCCATAGGCATCGCTAGTCCTCAATGCCGAGCATGTCGCAGATTTTCTGCCCGCTGATCGCCCAGGTGCCGCCGATCATCATCGCGGGGAGCGTCCCGTCCGCGCACCACTTCTGGACTTGGCGCAGGCTCCACCCGCCGATCTCGGCCACGTGCTTGGGGGTCTCGCACACCTTCACGTCCGCGCGCCGGATTTGCGAGCAGCCGAGCGGCTCCTTCCCATGCCCTATTCTCGCCTTTGTACCGAGCCATTCAGTCACCGCCCTAACCTCTGAGCTACTAATGACGTGTGATCACGGTTAAGACTGTACAAGAGCGAATTGCCGCGTTTAACTGTGGTTATGTAGTGCAGCAGTGGCAAAACTGCTTGACGGCGCGGGACTTCCATTTTGCTTTGCGACTGCTTGGACGGCCAAATTGCTCATTTGCTGACTTATAGCAATGCCCCAACGGCACCGTCGCGTTTGCAAACAGCCGCGGCCAACAGCAAGAACATCAGCAATTCCGTCGGCATGCATCGGACGTTCGCCGCTGGGGTATCCTTGGAGCACATGCACCGCAAGCCGCACAAAGGAGCCGCCATGCGCACCGAGCTCGATGTTCCCTTTTCGCACAAAGACCAGGCCAAGGCCCTGGGCGCCAAGTGGGACCGGGTCAAGAAGATCTGGTACGTGCCCGGTGGCGTCAACCCCGAGCCCTTTGCCGCGTGGCTGCCCGGCGTGGATCGCTCCGACCCCAGCGCGCCCTACATCTACCTGGTGCTGGGCAAGCGCGAATGCTGGAAGTGTCACGAGCAGACGACGGTCGCGGCCTTTGGCATTCCGTATTGGGCGGCCGAGGACTCGGGCAGCAAGGCTGCGCCCAGCACCGCGCCCACCATGGACGACACGGGGCACATCGCGATCGACACCGCCCGCGCCAACGCCGTGGCCATCGTCCCCGCGCTGGGCTGCGTGCCGGCCGAGATCCGCGACTACCTGCGCGAGCGCTGTGGCTACAAGCCCGTAACGTCGCGCACCACCAAGACCGCATCGCTCGCCAGCACTTGCACCGGCTGCGGCGCGCTGCAAGGCAGCCATTACCTGTTCGAGGAGCCCACGTCGCCGTTTGCACTCACGGCCATCAACAAACTGCCCGCGCTGGAGTTCGTGCGCGTGGAAGTCGCCGGCGTCTTTGGCATCCCCGCCAGCCAGGACAACTTTGACCAGGCGCTCTTCACCTGGGCACGCGATCACCACACCCAGTTTCACAAGACCCTGTGCGAGGGGATTTACCTGTAGGGCAAAACTCGAAAATCGAGTCCAGATATCCTCGGAAATCCAGTGCGAAAATCCTCGGAAATCGAGTATGTGCAGGTAGTTGAGTTGTTGGTGTAACGCAGAAAATGTCGAATCACCGGGTTTGCCCGACTAGATATTCAGTCTTCGAAGCTATGACTCCGGGTCGTCATAGGTAATGGCACATTCGCAGGTTGGGCATTGTTGAGGATAGATTGGAAGGCGCAGGCCTGCTCGAACCCGCTGGTTGGTAGCGTGTTTGTCGCGGACGTCGATGAAGCTGATGTCTAGGCATGGAAGGTCTGCGCCGCAGCGAGGACAGGGCAAGCAGATTTGACTGCAGCTGGCCTCGACGAGCGGAAATAAGCTCCGATCCATCAGGACGCGCGGCAGGTTTCCGTACACGCCTCGCGCGATATCGCTTCGCCATCCCATGGTCTCCCCTTTCCCGTTTTACCTGTTGAGGAAAGGATGGCAGGATCGCGCGACCATTGATGTGGCATGGCGCGATCCGATCAATCGACATGATTGGGTTGAAACGGGCGGCAGCCGACTAATACGGAGCAACGGCCTCCGCATGACGTCGCGATTCCGAGAAATCGAACTCGGCGCGATGGGCCTCGAGGAATCGAGCGTTGGGGCGAAAGCGATGTTCGTCCGGCTCGCGCAATACCGAGCCCGCAAACGTCGCATAATCCGTATGCTGTAGAAGGTACGAACCGCAAAGTTGATAATCGCCGCGTACCAGCTCAAACGAAATCAGATGGGCATCGAACAGCGAATGCAAATCGCGGCGCAGCAGAATACCGTTGCTGGCAGCCTGCGACTTGGGACCCGAGTAGTTCTCGATATGCGCAGCTTCGAGCGCTTCGTCGACATTGCAACCCGAGACGGCGCATCGACCGGCATAAGCTTCAAAGAGCTGCGTGCGGAAACGCTGCTGGCCGATTCGCTCGCGACGCAGCGCATAGCGAACCTTTTCGTCGTCGCTCGCCGGAGCGCCGGAAAACTCTGCCGCGACTGGGGCGTCCTTCATATAGCTCATATCGGGGTAGAAACGCGCATCGGGTCCACCTTTATGGACAGGACCATGCAGTACAAACCAGCTGTTCTCCGGCTCATAGCGCTCAACGAACGCTAGGCCCAGCACCTTGTAGCCAGCACCCGTTACAAAGAACACACCAACGGGAACGCCGCACTCCATGCAGTTGATCATTTTCTAGTTGTAGCGCTGATCGCGCCAGTTTTCGACCGAAGCACTTTACGATGAATACTTGAACACCCACGCGCCGTCCTCAAGATAGAGCGGGGGAACATCGGGGTAGGCGCCGCGCTCGGAATTGTGCACCGAAAGAGCGAAGGTCTTCTCGCGCGGCTGTTTAACGCGCCCGCGACCAGGTCAAAAGATGCCCGAATCGCGCGCACCGGAAAGAGCTCGGAATCAATCGTCAGGCGGAAGGGATATTGAGGGCTATCGGCATTGGTGCGATGAGGGAGCTTGTCCCACAGGCCGCCACGCTGCTCCTCGCGCAAGAACCATTCCCAAGCCTGGACATATTCGGACGGCACAAAGCTGCAAGTGCGGTCATAACTCGGCCGAGCAATCAGCGGAACACCAGAAGCGATGCCGTCCATAAGGAACCTCCAGGAAGAACAGCTCCCCACATTATCGCCGAATTACGTAGGCTCATGTGCAGCCGTTTTGTGCAAAGCCATCGCACAAGAAAGGAGCCGCTTCGAATTTGAACCGGCCCCTATCAGGCGGATTCAGTTAATGGCTTAGCCCTACTTGGAATCAGGCACGATGCCAACCAAGCTTACGGTGACATCAAAGGTCGGAGCAACGGTGTTCTTGTCCCGCTCGGACCAGTTTTGGCAGTCGGAGTCGGTGCCTTCCATCCAGATGACGATCTTCATGTTCGTGCCGTTGTAGCCAACGTTCTTTGCAATGGCTTTCGGATTCGCTCCAGCAGGTTTGGAATAAGAACCGCTCGATCCGGTGGCGGCCCAATCGCCGCCGCTCTGGTCGGTTAGACTCGCGCCGGCAACATGCGCATACGATGGCGCCTGAGTCGCCGTTCCTTCAGCCGCGACGCAGCTCCAACCAATCGTTGAGGAGGCGTCATTGCCATGCTCAGTAGTCGAAGGCTCTACGGGAGCATAAACAACCTTAAGCTCGTCATCAATAACAATGCCGACGCGCAGGCTGCCCTTAATCTTGCTGAACCATTCATTCGTTACGTTGTCGGAGGGCTTGATGGTAACAGGATTCGTGCCGTCTAGATAAACATCCGCGATGCCCGTGTTCGTCACGGTGTAGAGGGTGTAGTCAGCAGCGACATAGGCATAATAAGAATCGGTGCCGCTCGTCAGCGTGTACTTGCCGCCAGCGTCTGTGTTTACCTTCTGGTAGCCAGAGACATCAGTGCCCTGCCAGGACTTGGGAACAAACCAAGACTGCGCATCGTTCGTCGATGAAGGGCTGATTTCGTGACCATTGGAGCTGGCAGTGGTCTGCTTGTCCGAACCGTCATGGTTAACATTTTTACCCTGAGCAATTTGCAGCACCATGCCATTCGCTTGAGCGGAAATGGTGCTCGTAGTTGCGTGGACCCTACTGTTCGTGACAAACCATGCGTAGGTAGTTGCAGAAAGCGCCACCGCCGAGACGACGACGGTCAACGCCGCTCCAACAAGCTGAACCTTAAGCCTCTTTACTGAATCGTGCATACCCGTCGCCTCCCTTCGTTAAGGAAAAGGGCAGGATCCCGGGCTGGGGACCTGCCCTTCACAAGCTGTATATGGAACTACTTTATTTCTTATTCTGATTATCAGCAGTAAAAGTTACGGTCAGTTTGGAAGAATCGGTCAGCTTCTTGAGGTTGTTCGTATAAACCTTTGCATCGCTGCCCTCGAAGAAGACGTAAATATCGACCTCAGTATCCTTGTCGGCAGTAATAGTGTCAGCAAGAACGCCATTGGCAGCAGTGATGCCATTGGAACCAAGCTTGAACGTACCGTCCTTGTCAAGAACAACCCACCTTTCCCCACACTTCACCAAAAGACGAAGCGCAGAGTTGATGCCAGATGCGGTAGCAAGGTCCGTCGCCTTACCGTCAGCAGATTTCGCCTCGACAGAAGCGACCTTCAAGTTGGAGAGGTTCTGGCCGCGGGAACTGATATTGAAAACATTCTTCTTAGCAAAGCCATTGGTAGCGGCCTCATCGGGCGTACCTGTAGCGCCAACAGTGTTCAATTTTCCGGACAGAGTTCCATCGTCCACAGTACTGCCGTAACCCGTCATAAACTGGCCCTCGGTAGAACCATTCTGCTCACCAAAGGTGGCGGGATACAGTTTGGTTGCTTCCGTATCGCCGGCAACGTCAAATGTGCTGTCCGCTCCCACAGCAGTGGCGTTGTACTTGATCGTCATATACGACGCGTTGGACTGAGCGCTGATGCTGCTCGTCGTCGCCTTGACGGTGTTGTTCGTCACAAACCATGCGAACGTGGCAGAGCCCAACGCCACGGCTGCTACCAGCACCATGGCGATGGCGGCGCCCATCTGCTTCTTTAATGCCTTGGTATCCATGCGGACCCCTTTCTTTCCCCATTCATCCCAGATGACCCTCGAGAAGCCCGGAAGGGGAGCCCGCGCTTTCGTGTTGGATGTTGCTTGCCCATCCTTTAGATATGGAATCGAGAATACCATAATTCTTACGATTTCCTTATGAGTTTTTGGCAACCTACATTCCGACGGATTCATAGGTTTACCTCGGGTTATATGTGGTGCTATGTGAACATCGTTTACCTTATTTGATCACTCTCCAGCGCAGCCATAAGTCCCTCTTAAGCCTTGCGACCGCAGCGCCACGCCAACGCATGCATACGCCCCCCGCCATGCTTCGCCCTAGTCCTTCCCCCTCGCTATACTGGTGTAGAACGTGTCATTTTTGCCTGCTTAACGGGCTATTTGTTGGGAGGGCCCCATGGCTGCCGCCACTCAACCCAAGGGAAGCGTTTCTGCCGGATCGATCAAGCCGGTGACGCGCAAAGCCGTTCGCTGCCAGCGCGAAGTCGCCTGGCTGGTCACGCAGGCGGCCGGCAAGCTCGTCGCCACCACCGACGACGTCAACGCTCCCACGCCTAGCTTTGTGCTGGCGGCGGCGTTGTCGTACACCCACGAGCAGGAGCGGGCCGCACAAAACGGTGGACACACGATTGACTACGAGGCCGTCATGAGCCCCAGCCTTGCGAGCTTTTGTCACGCCGCGGGGCTGCCCACAGCACCCAACGCGCTTTCGGACGTGGGCTACATGTTCACGCTCTCGGGCGCGAACCTCATCCGCGACCTCTACGCCTACTGTAGTGACCTGGGCGAACGCATGGGAGACGCGGTGCAGGTCAAACCAGGTTACGCGATCAAACTAGCGCTGCGGCTGTTCTTGCTGGATGCCGCCACCGGCAACGACTCCACCTCCAAAGACAACACTTGCGCATAGCAAAAGCGCCGGGTCGGAACATCAATCCCGGCCCGGCGCTTGTTCGCCCTACTTGTCCCCATCGCCTGCAGGCGAGTTCTTTTGGTTGCGGCGGTTACTCCATGTCACGTTGTGCTCCTTGTAGTAATCGGGCGCCTCGTTACCGCTCGCGCTAATGGGGTCGTTGCCGGTCAGGGTGTCGGCAATATCCTCCACGAACTTAATGAACAGGCTCGTGTCATCGGTCTCGGACGAATCAAAATCGAAGCCAAACTCCACTGCGCCGCCGATAATCTTGTCCACGCACTCCGGGTCGTCGCCGTCCAGCCAAATGACCACGGTGTACTTGTCCACATCGCCCACGCGGAAGTTAGTGTGGCTAATGGTCGTCACCACGTCCTTGGACGCAAACGGCTCGGTATTGGGCTCGGGGTTGCCGTCGGCCGCGGTCGCCGCGTAGGTGGTGGGCTCGCCATTGCGATACACCCTCACGCGCGCTGCCTTCTCCACGCCCTTGCTGGCGCTGACCACCTTGAGTTTGGCACTGTAGCCCAGATCGGTCTTGCCGGCGTTGCGGATATAGAAGGTATACGCCACGTAGTTTTTGCCGTTGTGGCTACCGTCGATGTCGTCCAGGTTGTCGGGCAGGTCGTCGGTAGCGATATTGGTGCCGTTGTCCACGGCGTCGGCCGCCAGACGCGCGGTGGCATTTTTAAAGTCGCCGTTGTCGGCAATGGCCACGCCGCGGCGGAACAGCTCCAGGCGGTTGAGGTTGATGGTGAAGTTGCCCATGTTTTCCTGCATAAACGACAGGGCGAACAGCACGCCAAAGGCAAGCGCCAGCGCCACGAGGGCCTTTTGCAGCTTGTCCATGCGCAGCAGCGCCGCGCCGATGCGCTCCATACGGCGCTTGGGCATGTACATGGACACGACCGCATCGGGGTCGATGTCGTCGAGGTCCTGGTCGGCCAGCGCCTGCTCCAGCTCCTCGATGCGCACCACGCCGCGCAGGTCGCGCTTGGGTTTGGGCTTGCGGTTGCCGGAGCGTTTGCGTGGGGCGGGGTCGGTGCTGTGGGTGTCCTCGGGCTGGCCCTCGGTCAAATCCTCAGCCATGCCCTCGGCATGATTCTCGGCTACACCCTCGGCCAAATCCTCAGCAGCTTGCTCTTTATTGTTGTTACGCTTGAACAGAGCCATGGCGATCAGAGCTTATATTTGGCGCGAATGTAGCCGACGTATTCTTTGACGAGCTCGCGCTCCATGTCGTCGGCGTAGCGGAACTGCAGGCCGCAGACGTTGCGGTACAGGCTGCCCTTGGGCGCGCGGCGCACCCAGCACACGATGCCCAGCTGCTCGGGTAGCTCGTGGCGCTCGCCTTGCAGACGGATTGTGGGCATTTGCACAGCCAGGGCCTCGCCCACGTCGGGATAATCGTTGAGGTAGACGGCCAGACCGCCGGCCGAGACGTCGATGGTCATGGCGTCCTCGGGCTCGGGGGTCGGCGCGTTGTCGCGCTGGTAGGTCAGGCGCATGGCGACCTTAAAACGCTCGTCGCGGCGCCTGACGAAGGTGCGCTGCTCGGCGACTTTGCGCATTTTCCAGTAGGTGCGGATGCCCTTTTTCTCGACTGCCTCGGGATAGCCGGCGAGCACGAACGTTTCCTCGCCTACTTTGTACTGCAGCAGCAGCTTTTGGTTTTCGTCCATGAGCAGCGGTTTGCCGGCGAGCATGGGCGCGCTCATAAGGAAGTACGCGTCGTCCAGGTTCTCTTTGTACGTGGCAAGCATGTTGAAGTCGGTTTTTTGGCCCATGGGCACATCGAATGCCACCTGAAGCTTGGTCCCCGGCGTTATCTGTTGCTCTGCCATGTTGTCTCCCCCAGTCGCGGGCGCCGATATCATCGTCGTGCGCGATGCACATTGGGCTATTGTAGCTGCTTTGCTGCAGGTTTCGACGTGCAGTGCACGAAATGGCGGGATGAGGCGGGGCGGGCGCTAGTGCAGCTGCTTTGCGCGCGGCATCAATCTGACGGCGATGCATGTCCCCGACAGACCGTCTGCCTGTCTATCTCTCAGCTATCTCTCATAATTATCTCTCGTCTCTCATTTCTCTCTCACATTAGTGATGAGTGAGAGACGAGAGACAAAAATGCCGTTATCGGTTCAATCAAGTCACGTTCGCACAGGTAAACACATGTATACGGGAACTTTGACTCGATCCCCAGCCACCTTGCAGCATTGTTATCTCTCATATTTATCTCTCGTCTTTCTGCTATCTCTCGTATTAGTGACGAATGAGAGATGAGAGATACGTGAGTGATGGACGAGCGTGGATTATTGGACGGTCGGAAAATCCCTCGAACAAAAAACGGGGCCGGCCTTACGCCGAGCCCCGTTTTCAAACGGTCAGTTAGTTATCGAGCGCGCGAGCATAGCAGTCAACATTACGCCGCCGCGAACACTCCCAAGCCCGTTCCGATGATGCAGATTGCAAAGATGCCCAAGATGATCCAAATGGTCTTGACGCCCTTTTTGTACAGGGCGACGCAAGCGAACGTTGCCAGCAAGGGCAGCAGACCGGGGAAGATCGAATCGAACAGATCCTGCAGGACAATCTCCGAACCACCCACGTCAAAGGTCAAAGCCGTGGACAGCGAGACCTGTGCCGCAATCATGGCGCCGATAACGGTCATTCCGAGAACACCGGCAGCATGCGTCATGCGAGACATAAGGTTGCTCTCTTCGGACTGCTGCAAAAACTTGGTTCCCAGGTCGTATCCCAGATGGGTGGCGACGATACGCGTTGCAAAGTTAATCACGGAGTAGATGAGCGCGTACACGATGGGGCCGAGCGGGTTGCCCGTCGAAGCGATGCCGATACCAATGCCGGCGGCAACCACGCGGAACGTTCCCCAGTAGAACGAATCGCCAATGCCGGAAAGCGGTCCCATGAGACCAACCTTCATGGCGTTAATCGAGGACGTGTCGAAGTTCTTATCGGCAGCCGCCTGCTCTTCCATCGAAACCGTTAGGCCGGCTACAAACGGAAGCACATGAGGCGTGATGTTAAAGAACTCGGTATGGCGATCGAGCGCCGCATAGTAATCGTCGTCGTTGGGATAGATCTTTCGCAGGGGCTTCTGAATGGTGTACATGAAGCCCATTGCCATCATCTTGTCGTACGACTGCGAGCACTGGCTCGTAAACTGGCGAAGGAACATGCTCCGATACATATCGGGAGTCATAATCGCGTCCTTCTTGGCCTCTTTGAGGTCGGTGTTCTGGATAGCCATTAGAAGTCCTCCTCTTCATCTGCAGCAACCGTCTGCGGACCGGACGAGCCCTCGCGGAAGGCCAGGAGCAGCGCGACGCAAATGGCAGCTGCGGCGACGCCGATAACGTCCATCTTGAGGTAGATGACCATAATGAATCCCAGGAACAGCCAGGGAAGAAGCTTATTATCGCCCATGGTCCTAATGAGAAGAGCGAAGCCGATGCAGACCATGACGCCGGACGCAACGTTGAGGCCGTCCATCACAAACTGCGGAATCGCGTTGAGTGCATTGTTGATGAGGTCGGCACCAAAGAACAGCGAGCCAAACACCAGCAGTGCAGACGGAATGCCAATCGACAGCGGCACGATGGTCAGATGGTACAGATTCGCCTTGGCAAGATCGCGATTTGCCAGAGCGGTCTCAATCTTCTTGCAGGCAAAGGCACCCGGAACGGCGTAGCAGAAGTTGCGCCACACCTGAAGGAAGACGGAGACGGGAAGGGCAAGCGCGACGGCAGTTGCCGTGCCCGTACCCGTAATGACGGCAAACGCGCAGCCAAGCACACCGGAGGCATAGACCTCGGGAGGAACCGCCGCGCCGACCATGATGGCGCCCATGAACATGGACTCCAAAGCAGCGCCGACGATAACGCCCTGCTGGACATCGCCAAGGATCAAGCCGACAAACAGGCTCGTAAACAGCGGACGACCAAGCATCGTAATGCCAAATAATTGCTCGTCCATGGACGCAATAAATGCGACCAGTGCAACTAGAAGATACTGGACAACCATTTCGATCAACCCCAGAAATAGGTCTGCAGGCGAGGCGTTCTGCGCAGCTCGCCTGCAGACAACCGCAGCAATTTGAGAGGATTAGTAGTTCATCTGGTGATAGTAACGACGCGTGGTGAGCGGGTGGTTACGGACGTGCTCGAGATGGCAGCTCAGACGCTCGGTGATGGTGTAGGTGACCATCGGGGAGACAATCTTGCGGAACTCGGGGTCGCTGAACGGCAGCTCGACCTCGGCGGTGTCAAACTTGTTCACGCGGACGTTGACGCCCTTCTCGTCGGCGAGCATGTGGGTAAAGTTGTCCACGCGGTCCATGAGCTTACGGGTGTCGTCCTCGCCGTAGAGCATAATGAGGCTCGTGCCCTCCTCGCACAGCTCGATGGTGCCGTGGAAGAACTCGGCGGCGTGGATAGACTTGGTCTTGATCCACTGCATCTCCTCGAGGATGCACATGGCGTAGTCGTAGGCCTCGCCCCAGAGCATGCCGGATCCGATCACCATGTGGTAGTCGGTGTCCTTGAAGTCCTCGGCCATGGCGGCGCAGCGCTCGTCCTGGGCGTCCTTGGCCTTGATGAGGTACGGAGCGATGTTGCCGAACTCCTCCATGAAGGTGTCGTACTTGGGGAAGGCGCCGGCGTTCTTGAGGAAGCGGGCGACCAGCGTGATCTGGTAGGTGTAGATGGCCTCGCACAGGACGTCGTCCTCGGCGAAGCTGAAGAACTTGTAATCGGCGTACTCGGTGGCCGGGGTGTTGTCGTTGGAGACATACATCAGCGTGCGGGCGCCCTGCTCCTGGCAGAACTTGGCAGCCTCGATGATCTCGGGGGTGGTGCCGGTACGGGTGGAGAAGACACAGACCGAATCCTTGTTGAAGGTCTTGGGCGGGCACGCGAGGAACTCAGCGGCGATCTCGCAGTGGACGTCGACGTCGGCCGTGGTGGTCTCGACCCAATACTTCATCGGGAGCGTGTGGGCCCAGGTGCCGCCGCAGCCGATGAAGAAGATGTTGGAATAACCCTGCTCGCAGACCTCGTCCACGGCAGCCTCAATCTGAGGACGGAGAGCGAGGGCATCGCTCACAACCTTCTCGTAACGAGGCTCATCGAAATTGAACATCCCTTACTCCTAACTCACTTGGATGAACCCTTCATTCATCCCATGACGTTATAATACTTTATATAACTAACTATGCAAGAACAATTTCAGACTATTTTGATTTATCTTCAATAAAAAGCCCGTCGATCAAATGATCGACGGGCTTAGGCATAGAGCATTGGTTCAATAAATGCCGAGCATCAACGTGTTTCCGGCTAGAAAACGTCACTAGAACTCTTCTTCTTTGGCGCCGGCAAGCATGTCCGCCGCCTCGCAAAGCTGAATAAACGCACGCGATCCCTCGACCGCGGCTTTGGCCTTGCCCGCATCCAGAGAGTCCAGCTGCGTAACCATTTCGACAAGCAACGGAAGATTCATTCCAGCAATCAACGTAAACGATCCGTCGACTTGTCGCTGAATGAATTCGTTGCTTACAGAGCCGCCAAAGATGTCAGTCACGACAAACCAAGAGTCGGCAGGATCCTTCGCCTCCATCCATGCATCAATCAACGCCGCGACGTCCCTTGAGTCGTCATCGACATAGGCGCACAGGCACTCGATTCGGTCGTCGGTACCCATCAGAATCTCCAGAGAGCTTTTCATACCTTGGGCGAGATAACCATGACTCGCTAGCAATATCTTATTCATAGTTCTCCAATATCAATAAGACGTACTATATTGTCATAACAAAGTATATTAGCAATCTCCACCTACGCGGTATGTCACAATTTTCCAAATCCGCGAACGGTAACAATTGGTCGGTAAACCAATCTATCTCTAATTTACAAATAGAACTTCAGTCGCTCGGTGCAGTACACCTGACGGGAGATGAAAAGCGGCTCGCCACTTGGAGCATAACGTCTATCGACAAACAGAAGTAGCGAAGAGTCCAGCTCCACGTTAAGGTATGCCGCCTCAAGCTCGCTCGCATAGCAGACCTCGAGCGTACGCGTGTTTGGACCCATCTTGATCCCCTGGCGATCGAGTACCGCCATCAGCGAATCCTCGAGGGATTCATGCTCCAAAAAAGAAAGCGCAGCGGAATAGCTATTGGTTTCCAGCATCGTGGGCTTGCCATCCACAAGGCGCAGACGACGACTACGCAATACCTTTTGGGTATCGTCTACGCCCAGGAACTTCGCGTCTCGCAGGTTTGGGAAGTCCCAGCCCATTTCGAGAACCCTGGTAGACGCCTGTTTTCCCGCAAGCTGGCACGAATGGGTAAAGCTCTCACGGTCGTCCGCGGCATACATCTGTGTGTCCGACGAAACGAACGTGCCCTTGCCGCGGGCCCTCTCAACAAGCCCAGCATCTTCCATTTCTTTAATTGCGGAGCGAACCGTTATTCGGCTCACGCCAAATTGCTCGACAAGCTCCGTCTCGGTCGGGAGCTTATCTCCCGGGCGGTACGTGCCGTTGGCGATCGAATCAGAAAGCGCACGAACAATCTGTTTGTACAGGGGGATAACGCTATTTGCTTCAACCATATCAACCATACCTTTGCAAGGAATCAACAATTTATAGATATATGACTTATATTGTATTAGAACTTTTAGCACTCCATGCCATTTTCTATATGTTTCGACAGGCAAGGGTTATTTTGTGTAAGCGGTGTAGAGTCCATCCATCTCCGCATACAGCCTCAACCTGATGGCGATAAATGCATCCGATAAGCCGATTGATTTTTATCTTCTGTCTGTCTCTCAGTTATCCCTCGTCATAGAGATGAATGTGAGGCGAGAGATACGTGGTTGACGCATGAGCGTGGATTATTGGACGGATTTTGGGCTTTTGCGGCAGATTCCGTCCGAAAATCCACGCTCATCCGGCAGATTGGTCGAGGGCCCCATATGGGTATACTCTCGAGGATTCGACTCGATTCGCCCCCGCTGGGGCGTCAAAGGAGACTGCATATGCCCACCACCTCAACCGACCCGCGCGCCGCGGCCGCCGCGCTGCTGGTGCCCGGTACCACCTGCCACGGCTTTGCCGTCGAGCGCTGCGAGACCGTGCCCGAGCTCGACTCGGATGCCTACGTGCTGCGCCACACCGCCTCGGGCGCTCGCCTGCTGTACCTGGCATGCGACGATGAGAACAAGGCCTTTGCCATTGGCTTTAAGACGCCGCCGGCCGATTCCACCGGCGTGTTCCATATTCTTGAGCACTCGGTGCTGTGCGGATCGGCCAAATTCCCCGTCAAGGAGCCGTTTGTCGACTTGATCAAGAGCTCCATGCAGACGTTCCTCAACGCCATGACCTACCCCGACAAGACCATCTATCCCGTTGCGACCACCAACGAGCAGGACCTGTACAACCTGATGGACGTGTACCTGGACGCGGTGTTCAACCCGGCCATCTACACCAAGCCCACTATTTTTGAGCAGGAGGGCTGGCACTACGAGCTGGACCTGCCGGAGGGCGCCGAGGGCGAAGGCGACGGCGGCACCGCCAGCCTGCGCAAGGGCACGCTGCGCTATAACGGCGTGGTGTTCAACGAGATGAAGGGCGCGCTGTCCGATCCCATGAGCGTGCTGGACGACGCTGTCAACGCTGCGCTCTATCCCGACACCGCCTATGCGCACGAAAGCGGCGGCGACCCGCGCGCGATTCCCGCGCTCACCTACGAGCAGTTCCTGGACACGCACGCGCGCCACTACAATCCTTCTAACTCCTACATCACGCTCTACGGCGACCTGGACGTGGACCGAGCGTTGGCCTTTTTGGACGAGCGCTATCTGTCGCAGTCGAGTGCCGCGAGCCGCCGCATGGACGCCGCCGTTGCCGCCGGCGAGGACCCGTCCGCGCTGGCGCCCAATCCGCTGGACGTGCAGGCGCCTGTGACCTGCGAGTATAAGCGCGTCGAGATGGCCACTACACCCGAGAACGCCCTGGTGGGCCTGGGCCTGGTGCTGGGCAGCGCGCTCGACCGCAAGCGCACGATCGCAGCGGATATCCTGTTCGAGGCGCTGCTGGGCTCCAACGAAGCGCCGGTTAAGAAGGCCATTCTGGCCGCCGGCCTGGGCGGCAACGTGGTGAGCTACACCGCGGCCGAGAGCCTGCAGCCCTACGAGCTCATCATGCTGCAAAACGCGCAGCCCGGCGTGGCGCGCGAGCTGCGCCGCGTATTCCAGGGCGCCTGCCGCGACCTGTGCGAGCACGGCGTTCCGCGCGAGCGCCTGGAAGCTATCATCAGCAGCAACGAGTACGACCTGCGCCAGCGCGACTACGGCATCGCCGACGGCGTGGCCATTGCGTGCGACGCGCTGAGCACCTGGCTCTACGATGACAACGCCGCGACGCTGGCGCTTAAGTACGGCCCGGTGTACGAGGAGCTGCGTGGCGAGCTGGACGGCAGCTATTTTGAGGACCTGCTGCGCGAGCTGGTGCTGCAAAACGACCACATGGCGCTGGTCGAGCTGGTGCCGGTGGACACTGCCGAGAGCCCGGAGGGCGCCGAAGCTGCTGAGCTGACTGCCAAGCGGGACGCCATGACCGATGCCGAGCTGGCGGACGTGGTCGAGCGCACGGCCGTACTGCGTGCCGCACAGGAGGCCGAGGACACGCCCGAGGACAAGGCCACGCTGCCGCGCCTGCGCGTGTCCGACATTGGCGAGGCGCGCCCCGAGCCGCCGCTGATCGTGGACACCACTGCACCCATCCCCTGCCTGCGCCACGGCATCCCCACCAACCGCTTGGCCTACGCCATGCAGTATTTCGACCTGAGCTGTGTCGCGTTTGAGGACCTACCCTATGTGACACTGCTCTGCCGCCTGCTTAAGCAGCTGCCCACGCGCGAGCATTCGGCCGAGGAACTCGACAACCTGCTCGCCGGCAAGCTGGGCTTTTTGAGCTTTACGACCGAAGTCATGACGCAGCCCGAAGTGGACGGCGTGCGCCCCTACCTGTTGGTGAGCGCCGGCGCCCTGTCCGAGAAGATCGATGCACTGGCGAGTCTGCCGCGCGAGGTATGGTCGAGCACGCTTTTGGCAGACGCCGACGCCGACCGCGTGCGCGACGTGCTCACGCAGATTCGCATTGGGCTTGAGCAGGGCTTTATCAACAACGGCCACTCGGCGGCGCTCGGTCGCGCGATGAGCTACAGCTCGCCTTCGGCCGTGGTGCGCGAGCAGCTCTCGGGCGTGGACTTCTACCTGTTCCTGCGCGATCTGCTCGAGCACTTTGACGAGCGCTTGGACGGCTTACGTGCCAAGCTCGCCGAGCTGGCGGGCCGCATCTTTGTGGCCGATGGCTGCCTGGCGAGCTTTACCGGCAGCGATGATGACTTTAACGCGTACTGGGCCGCCGCGGGCGACCTGAGGCTGGGCGCGGGCGCTGTCGGCCGCGACGCGCTCGTAGTGCCGACGCCGCGCGACCGCCACGAGGCATTTGTCATCCCCAGCGACATCTGCTTTGCCGCGCGTGCGTGCGATCCGCGTCGCTTGGGCATTGACGTGACAGGCGCTTGGGCGGTTGCCGCCAACGCGCTCTCCTACGACTACCTGTGGAACGAGATTCGCGTGAAGGGCGGTGCGTACGGCTGCGGATTCCGCGCAGCCGGCGAGCGCCAGACGGCGTTCTACACCTACCGCGACCCGGCGATCGATCCTTCGATTGAGCGCGTGGAGCGCGCGGGTGCATGGCTTGGCAGCTTTGAGCCCGACGAGGCCGCCTTTGAGGGCTTTATCGTAAGCTGCGTGAGCGGCATGGACGCGCCGGTGAAGCCGTACGCGCTCACCAAGCGCCGCAACACGACCTACCTGGCCGGACTCGATCCCAACGCGCGCGAAAAGCGCCGCGCCCAGATGCTCGCCGCCACGCCCGGTGAACTGCGCTCGCTCGGCGCCGACGTGACACGCATCGCAGCCGAGTCGCCGACCTGCGTCTTTGGCGGCCGAGATGTCATCGCCAAGAGCAACGCCGGTTTCAACGTCATCGACCTGCTCGCCTAACCACCAAAGGTAGATTTTTGGGACATGCCCGAAAATCTACCTTTTTCTTTGGCGCACAGGGGGGCAGGCGCCTTTGCGGTGGTTCGAACATGGGTGTCTGCATCAGATATAATTTGCAACTGTAATATAGTTGCAGCTATGAAGCGGAACGCCTTGGAACATCGTTCGCTTTCTGCAAGATGTCGGAGGTAGTCATGAGTAACGTTTTGGCATACAAGGGTTATTTCGCCCCGGTCGAGTTCGATGCCGAACAGCATGTGCTAACAGGTATGGTCGCCGGCATTAGGGACGCAATCGTATTTGAGGGCTCCACGGCTGACGGAGTTGAGCAATGCTTCCACGACGCCGTCGACGATTACCTTGAGTTTTGCGCCGAGCAGGGCAAGGAACCCGAACGGGCTTTCAAAGGCTCGTTCAACGTAAGAACGGGTTCCGAACTCCACAAGCAGGCAGCGCTGGCAGCGGCAAAGAAGGGTGAGTCACTCAATAAGTTTGTGACCGAAGCAATCGCTGCTGCGCTATAGCGTTAACGCATGGGCCCAAACCACCACAAAGGGGACAGGCGCCTTTGTGGTGGTTTTGGGCTGTCATTATCGCGTTTGCCCAGATAAAACCTGCCAAAATAAACCTGTCCCTTTTTGGCAGGTTTGGGAGAGGAAGCCGGGATGGACAAGGCTGAGTTGCGGCGGGCGGTGATTGCTCGGCGCGATGCTCTTGATTTGGACTTGCGGGCGGCGAAGTCTGCTGATATCTGTGCGCGGCTGGTTGAGCTGCTAGGCCGCTTGGATGCCGCGGCGCCGCACACCGTTGCCGTCTATGCCGCGATGGGTTCCGAAGTCGACCCAGCCGCGTTTGCCGCGGCTGCCGCCAAACGCGGCTGGCGCGTGGCCTATCCGTGCATGCTCTCGGCAACAGACGCCGCAGCTTGTGGCCAGCGCATGTGCATGCGGGCAGTCGCGGCTGGAGACGCGGCCGCGGCCCCGTTTATCGCCCACCCCACGCGTACCTTTGCGGCCACGGACATCGACAGCGTCCGCTTCCCCATTGTGCCTGCCGAGGCTCTCAACATGATCGTCGTGCCGCTCGTAGCCTTCGACCACGCCGGCGCGCGCCTGGGCTACGGCGGCGGCTGCTACGACCGCTACCTGACCATGCTCTCGCCCGCATGCCAAATCGTCGGTATCGCCTTTGACGAGCAGCGTGTCGATCACGTTCCCACCGATGTCCACGACCTGCCGCTACCCCACATCATCAGCGCCTAACGGCTGGCGCACCTCCCGACAGGCCTAGTGCTCTTCGCCGGCGCGGGCCAGGTCGTAGGGTGTGGTCTGGTAGACGTAGTAGTTGAGCCAATTGGTGTAGAACAGCTGAGCCTGGCTGCGCCAGACGTTACGCGGCTCGGCGGTGGGGTCGTCGTTCGGGAAGTAATGCGCCGGCACCTGAGGGTTGAGGCCGCGCTTAACGTCGCGCTCGTACTCCAGACGCAACGTGTCGGTATCGTACTCGGGATGGCCAAAGACAAAGAAGCGACGGCTGTCGGTCGACTTGACAATGTACAGGCCTACCTCGTCGGACACGGCCACGACTTCAAGCTGCGGCTCGGCCTCCACGTCCTCGCGACGCACATCGGTGTTGCGCGAATGCACGGCATAGAAACGGTCATCGAAGCCGCGGACCAGCGGGCTTTGCGGCTTCACCAGATAATGCTCGAACACGCCGCTCGCCTTTGCCGGCAGGTCGTGCTTCTGGATACCGTAGTGATGGTAGAGCCCCGCCTGTGCGCCCCAACAAATATGCAACGTAGAGTGCACGTGCGTGGTGGACCAATCCATGATCTGGCAGAGCTCGGGCCAGTAGTCGACCTCCTCGAACGGCATCTGCTCCACCGGCGCGCCCGTGATGATCAGGCCGTCATAGTGGATGTCGCGGATGTCGTCGAACGTGCGGTAGAACGTCTCCAGGTGGCCGGCACTCACGTGCGTGGCCTCGTGCGTTTTGGTGCGCAGCAGGTCCACCTCCACCTGCAGCGGCGTGTTGGAGAGTTTGCGCATGATCTGCGTCTCGGTGGCGATCTTGGTGGGCATGAGGTTGAGGATGAGCACGCGCAGCGGACGGATGTCCTGGTGCAGCGCGCGGTACTCGGTCATGACAAAGATGTTCTCGCTCTCGAGCTGCGCGGCGGCAGGGAGGGCGTCGGGGATGCGAATGGGCATGGATGCTCCTTACGAGTCAGTTGCAGCTATGGTACAACGAGCGGCCCCATCCGCGCGAGCACATCGCCCGGCGATGTCGCCAGCGGCCCAAATCACTCCAAAAGTAGAGATTAAAGCATGTCCCAAAAATCTACTTCGCTTTAGCCTAGCAAAGTGACGGCAGGAGGCTACAATGGTTCGACGCGAGAAACTCGGCCGAAAGGATACATATATGTACCAGACGCGTAAGATCGGTGTGGTCGGCCAGGGCCACGTAGGAGCACATGTCGCCAACAGCCTGCTCATGCAGGGCATTGCCGATGAGCTGTACCTGTGCGATATCAACGAGACCAAGGTGACATCCGAGGTCCAGGACCTGCGCGACTCCCTTTCGTTTGTCCCGTACAACACCAAGATCGTCAACTGCTACGACCACTACGAGGAGCTGGCCTGCTGCGACGTCATCGTCAACGCTGCCGGCAAGGTCGCGCTGGCCGCCGGCAACCGCGACGGTGAGCTGTTCTTTACCACCGACGCCGCCCGCACCTTTGCCAAGCGCATCGTCGACGCCGGCTTTGACGGCATCTTCGTGAGCATCTCCAACCCCTGCGACGTCGTGTGCACCGAGCTGTGGCACCTGACCGGCTACGATCCCAAGAAGATCATCGGCTCGGGCTGCGGTCTGGACTCCGCCCGCCTGCGCACCGAGATCTCCAAGAAGGTCGGTGTGAGCCCCAAGTCCATCGACGCCTACATGATCGGCGAGCATGGCTTTAGCCAGCTGGCCGCCTTTAAGGCCGCAACCATCGCCGGCAAGAGCCTCAACGAGCTTCAGGCCGAAAACCCCGACAAGTACGCCTTTGACCACATGGAGGTCGAGGAGCTCGCGCGCAAGGGCGGCTATGTGACCTACCAGGGCAAGCAGTGCACCGAGTACGCCGTCGCCAACTCCGCTGCGCGTGTCTGCGCCGCCGTGCTGCACAACGAGCATGCCGTGCTTTCGGCCTCCACGCTCATGACCGGCCAGTATGGCGAGGAGGGCATCTTCACCTCCCTGCCGTGCGTGATCGGCGCCGAGGGCGTCGAGGAGGTCTACACGCTCGACCTTTCCGAGCACGAGCTCGAGGGCTTCCACAAGAGCTGCCAGCACATTCGCGACAACATCGCCCAGCTCGACTGGTGGGATGCCGAGGCCTACGACGCAAAGTAGTTCGCCGGTTGACGCGGCAACTCGCTCATAACGGACGCAATGCAGGGCGGGCCGTGCCGGAAATCCCCGGCACGGCCCGCTTTTTTGGCTCACGCGACACGCTCGCAGATTCAGGTCTAATACTTTTCCCGCAAAGTGAGCGAGCAAAATCGGACCCCCGAAGCATCGACACTTTTCAGCTGCTATTTCCTGCGGTTTCATCGAGATTTTCCTGCGGTTTTGGCGCCAAAAAGTGCGGATGCTTCAGGGGTCCAAAATAGGTCGTTCACTTCTGGGGAAAGTATTTGACTTCGTTATCAGACAGCTGGGACGGGGTGCCGCGACGCAAACGGGACCCTCGTTTGGTGAAGGCCCCGTCGTAAAAGATTGCTTTCCCAGCTACTTAGTACTGCTCGATGCCCATGTAGCGACGAACCTCGGGGCTGTGGTCGAACACCTTGCCGCGAGCGGCGCGCAGCTCGCGGCTCATCGCGTAGAAGAAGATCGGCTCTAGGAACGAACGCACGCTGGCGGGCACCTCACCCACGCCGTACTCGAGCGCATCGAGCACCATGACCGTATCGGTATGCGTGTTGAGGAATGCGAGCGCCCGCTCCTCCATGGGGCGACACTCGCCCGATCCGAGCTGTACAAAGTAGAACACGCCGGGCTCGGTGGCTTCGAACGGGCCGTGGAAGTACTCGCCGGAGTGGATGTAGCAGCAGTGCTGCCACTGCATCTCCATGAGCGAGCAGATGGCCATGGCGTAGGTCTGGCTAAAGTTGGGGCCGGATCCCAGGATGTAGAAGAACTCGTGCTGCTGGCAGAGCTCGGCAAAGCGATCGCCCAGCTCGGCATTAACCTTCTCGCGGGCAGCGGGCAACAGCGCATCCATCTGCTTAAGGCCGGCGTACATATCGGCGAGCGCCTCGTAACCCTCCTGCTGGTGGAGCAGTTCGGCGGCGATCAGAGCGCCGATGCCCTGCGGCACCTCGGCCTGCGACACGCCCTCGCCCCAAGGGTAGACCCAGGTGGTCCACTTGCCGTTATCAATCTTGGAGCCCTCGCAGTCTGTCATGGCCACGACCTCGGCGCCGGCTGCCAGCGCCATCTCGCAACCGTCGACGACCTCCTGCGTATTGCCGCTGTGGCTGCAGGCGATGACGAGTGACTTCGGCCCTAGGCTCTTGGGGGCCATCAGGCAAAACTCGCGCGCTGTGTAGACCGTCGAGGTAAACGTGGTGGCCTCGCGCTTGAGCAGTTCGTTAGCCGGCATGAGGTCGATCATCGAACCGCCGCAGGCGATCCAAAAGACATTCTCGACCTTGCCCTTGCGCTCGATGATTTCCTGAATCAGATCGTGTGCGTTCACGGTGACGCTCCTCCTTGTGTGGCGGCTTTGGACGACGGCAGCTCGTACCTGCAGTCGTTCTATGTTGTTCTATTTATAGCATGCAAGCAGGTGCCCGTGAAGTCATTTCAGCAAATTTGTTCTATGTTGTTCTATCTATGGACGTTAGATGTCGAACACGTAGCGCGAGCCCACGATCTTTTGGCGCCCGAGCAGCAGGGGCCGCCCGTCCGCATCGGTAAAGTACGCCTCCATATAGAAGAGCGGCTCGCCGACCGGCACCTCCAGCAGCGGGGCCGCCTGGGCATCCGCCAGCGCAATCTCCACGGTGCAGGGGTCGGACTTGAGCGGCGCGCGGCCCGAATGCTCGGCAACGAGTGCAAAGATCGAGTTATCGGCAAGGTCCTCGTCGGCAAGCGTCTGCAGGTAGGGATGGTCGGCCAGCACAAAAGAGTTGTTCTCGAGCATGACGGGCACGCCATCTGCCGTGCGCACGCGCTCGACTACGATGAGCTCGCAGCCGGGCTCCACGCCAAAGAACGCCGCGTCCTCGCGCGTCGCCGCGACCACCGTGCGCGACACCAGGCGCGCTCCGGCAACCATGTCGTTGGCAGCGCAACCCTCGGAAAAGCTCTGAACGTCACCCTTCTGGCGAATCTTGCGCTTGAGCTTGGGAGCGCACACAAAAGTGCCCCTCCCCTGTTGGCGGTTGAGATACCCCGCGCGCGACAGCTCCTCGATGGCGCGGCGCACGGTGATGCGCCCCACGCCGTAAGACTTCGCGAGCTCCATCTCGGAAGGAATGCGCGAGCCGGCCGCATACACGCCGCGCGCGATCTCGCCCTTCAGGTCGTCCATGACCTGCTGGTACAGTGGTACGGCGGATACGCCAGCGCGGTCGGTTTTATCGTCGGTTGCCATCGTTACGCTCCATCCCGCGCATGCTCGGACTCAAACTCTTCAATCGCCGCCATAAACTGCTCGCCAAAGGCGTCGGCCTTTTTCTCGCCGATGCCGTTGACCTGGATAAGCTCGTCGCGCGTCTGCGGGCGCAGGCGGCACAGGCCGCGCAGGGCCTTGTCGGAGAAGACCATATACGGCGCCATCTCGAGCTCGGTCGAGATTTCCTTGCGCAGGGCGCGCAGGCGCTCGAACAGCTCGGCATCGTCGCCCACGCGCGGGCGCTGATCCAGCTCGGCCTCCTCGCGCAGCAGATCCACCGCACGGCGGGCGCGGGCCGAGGCCTTGCGCTTGGACGCGCGACGCTTAACGGTAAAGGCGAACGCCTCGTTCTCGACCTCGCCGGCACGCGGGCCCAGCCCCACGACCGGGTACTGCCCCTGCGAGGTGGCCAAATAACCGCGGCCGCACAGCTGGCCGATGATATCCTTGATGCGCCCGACCGATTCGCTCGACAGCTCACCGTAGCCGCGGTCCTCGTCCAGATGCATCTGGCGAATGCGCTCGGTGTTGCCGCCGTGGAGCACATCGGCGACCAGCGATTTGCCAAAGCGCATGGGACGCGTGGCCACATAGCGCACGGCGGCGCGGGCCATATCGGTGACGTCCTCGACCTCGAACTTCGTGAGGCAGTTGCTGCAGTTGCCGCAGCCCTCGGCGTCGTCCGTGGCGGTGCTGCCCGCACCAGCCGCGGCAGCATGCTCGGCCGCGGCCTCGTCGCCAAAGTAGCGCAGCATGTATTCGCGCAGGCAGCCGGTGGTATTGCAGTAGCCCTCCATCTGGCTGAGCAGGCGATATCGATTCTGGAGCGCCCACGCGCGCTGCTCGTCGTCGAGCGCCTCATCGGCAGCATCGCCGCGGTCGATCAAAAAGCGACGCATGCGAAAATCGTTACCGTTCCACAGCAGATGGCAGCTGGCCGGGTCGCCATCGCGGCCGGCTCGACCCGCCTCTTGGTAGTATGCCTCGATGCTCTCGGGCACGTTGTTGTGAATCACGTAGCGCACGTTGGGCTTGTCGATGCCCATGCCAAAGGCGTTGGTGGCAACCATCACCTGGATATCGTCGTCGATAAAGGCACGCTGGCTTTGGCGGCGGGCGTCGTTACCCATGCCGGCATGGTAGCGGCCAACGCGAATGCCGCTGGGTCCCAGCGCCTCGGCAAGCTCGCCTGCCAGCGCATCGACCGTCTTGCGGGTGGAGCAATACACGATGCCGCTCTCGCTCGAATGCGCGATCACGTAGTCGCGCACCCAGGCAGTCTTGGCCTTGTCGCCCATCTCCTCGCAACCAAAGTAGAGGTTCTTGCGATCGAAGCCCGTCACCACCGTCGCGGGGTTTTGCAAGCCGAGCATCTGCTGAATGTCCGCACGCACGCGCTCGGTCGCCGTAGCGGTAAAGGCAGCCACGATGGGGCGCTGCGGCAGCGAATCGATAAACTCGCGAATCTGCAGGTAAGCGGGGCGAAAATCCTGGCCCCATTGGCTCACGCAGTGGGCCTCGTCAATGGCCACGAGCGGCACGCCGATGCCGCCGTCCGCCGCGGCCTCCTGCGCAAAGGCTAAAAAGCGCGGCTCGAGCAGGCGCTCGGGCGCCACGTACATAAGCTGGTAGCGGCCCTCGCGCGCCCGCTTGAGCACGGTGTTTTGCTGGGCCGGAGTAAGGCTGGAGTTGAGATAGCTGGGCCGCGCACCCGCCGCGAGCAATGCGCGGGTCTGATCCTCCATAAGCGACAGCAGCGGACTCACCACAAAGGTGATGCCGGGCAGCATGAGCGCGGGCACCTGGTAGCAAATGGACTTGCCGGCGCCTGTGGGCATAACACCCAGCGCATCGCGACCGGCAAGGATCGCATCGACCATGCGGTCCTGTCCCGGGCGAAACGAGGTGTAGCCAAAATAGGCGCCGAGCGTGTCGAGCGCCATCTGCTGCATGCTATCGGTCATGGTTTCCTAACGTCCAAGTCATCTGCCGCCGATTATACGCCGCCACGCGGACCGGTGCCGCACGGCCACCAGCGATGGGCTACGCAATCCGAAGGGGACGAGCGTGGATTTTTAGACACTTTCCGGATGAGCGTGGATAATCTCCCACTTTGGGCCCGTCACCAAACCAAAAACGGGAGATTATCCACGCTCATTCTGGGGGTAGTCGATGTTTTGGCGCGGACAGCGAAAGCCCGCCAGAGCGAGCAAGGTGCCTTGAAACAAGGCGGCATTGACCTTCTGGTCATGCCGCCAAAGTTGAAAGGCAGATTGCCGTTCTGGCGGGCTTGCAGCGTCGAGCCGTTGCGCGGTTTGGAAAACCGCGCAACTAGGGCTACATAACCATGACGTAGCGGCTGCCCACGTAGTACTGCTTACCCATCAGGACCGGCTCGCCATTGGGGCCGATAAAGCCGGCACGCAGGTTGAGCAGCGGATCGTGCGGAGCAATGCCCAGCTCAGCCGCCTGCTCGGCATTGGCGCGAACGGCCTCGACCGTGCGGTAGCCAACCGAGACAATCGGCGTTCCGCCAACACGCTCGACCTCGGCAAAAATCGACTTGTCCTCAAGATCGGCCGTCAACAGCTCACGGTAGGCGTCAAACGGCACAAAGATGTTCTCCTCAAAGATGGGCTCACCGTCGGCCGTACGCACGCGCTTGATATGCAGCAGCAGCGCATCCTTCTGCAGGCCAAAGAACTCCATCTCGTTTTGGCGCGCCGGAACAATCTGACGATCGATCACATGTGCGCCCGCCTTCATGCCGTTGTCGGCACACAGCGCGGTAAACGTCTGCAGCGTCGAGGCGTGAAACTGGCGATTGATGTGCGGCGTGGAAACAAAGGTGCCGCGGCCCTGCTGCTTAACCAGGTAGCCATCGGAGCACAACTCCTCGACGGCGCGGCGCACCGTAATTCGGCTCACCTCGTACTGCTCGGCTAGCTCGAGCTCGGACGGAATACGCTCCTTGGGTGCATAAACACCTTTCTCGATCGCATCCTTGATTTCGTCGTAAATCTGCTGGTAAAGCGGTGCATTTTTGGGCGCAGGCATATCTAATCACTCTTATCGAAATATTAAAATAACTAATACGTATATAACGTCTTTTTATATGTTACCTCAGTTGGATAAAACGATACACCACATACAGCAAAACCTTACTTGCCGTCGTCCTGTTGCAGACTGTCCTGCTCGCTGAGGCGCGCCTGCCTGCTGGCCATGCGTGCGGGCTTGTCGGGATCGGGAACGGCCGTGGGCATGGGCTCGTCGACATGACCACCCCACCAGCCGCCCACAAAGCTGAGCGTGTGGAACACGTTGATCACGGCACCGGGATCAATGTCGCACACTAGCTTGATAATGTCCTGGCTCTCGTAGGTCGAGACAACGGTGTGCAGCAGGTACATCTTTTCACGGCTGTATCCGCCGATGACCTCGGCGCAGCTAATACCATGCTGAAAATGGTCAACATAGGCGGTCATGACCTCGTCTGCCTTGCGCGTTGTGATCTGCAGCGTCACACGGTCGTAGCGATGATAGAAGCTGTCGATGGTCTTGGTCGAAATAAACTGGAACACTATGGAGTACGCCGCGTTATCCCAGCCAAACATAAAGCCAAAGATCGCCAGGATAAAGCAGTTGAAACCAAAGATGACACCCCAGATGGTCTTACCCGTGTGGTTGGAGACCCACAGCGCGATAAAGTCGGTGCCGCCGGTAGATGCGCCGGACTTAAGCGCGATGGCAGCGCCCAGACCCGAGACCACGCCGCCAAAAATGATTAGCATGATCTTGTCGCCCAAAAACGGCGCGAAGTGAAAGACGTTGAGGAACAGCGACGAGAGCACGACCTGCGTCATCGAGAAGATGACGAAACGCTTGCTAATGCCGCTCCAGCATAGGAGCGCCACGGGGATGTTGAGCGCGAGCATACCGAGCGAGATGTCGATGTGAACGCCACCGAGCGAGGTAACGCGATCGAGCAGGACCGCGACGCCGGTAAGGCCGCTCGGAAGCAGGTCGGCGGGTTGAATGAACGCCTGGATCAGGAATGTCTGGAGAACGGCAGAAATGGTGACCGCCACGGCAGTAATGGCGCGGCGAACGATGGTGAGGCGGCCGAGCACGAGCACGCGGTCCGTGAGCTGATCGATGGCGTTCGCCACGTAGGCTCCTTTCGAAGGCAGATGTAGTTGTGGGGCGTGGCCGCGATTGTAGCATGGAGCATGCGGGGGCGCTTCAATTCACCCTCTCTCGACAACCAAAGCGGGACCAGCAACCCCACGACCAAAGGCCCAAATTACAAGTGAGTAGACTTTACGCGATCTGCAGAGCACACCCAAAACCGCCACCCCTGTGACCTGCGGTTTTACTAGAGCAGATGCGCTTTGTGCTCGTCCTGCACCAAAAAGTCTACTCACTTAGTCCGAATCGAAGCCAAACGGATCCAAATAGATGACAAATTAAGCCAATCCGCAGCAAATGACGCGTGAACCAGTGCTTCTCGCGGTGGATTGACACTACAGAGCGGCCAAAATGTCGCTCAGGTTGTCGATGACGACGTCGGCGGCGGACTGGTCCAGGTTGACGCCCTCATGCGGACGCAGTGCCAGGACGCGGGCGCCGGAGCGCTTGCCGGCCTCGATACCCAAAGGCGAGTCCTCGATAACCAGGCACTCGGCGGGGTCAACTCCCAGCGCCTTCATGGCACGCAGGTAGATCTCGGGGTCGGGCTTAAACGCACTGCACTCGTGACCGCTGATGGTGTAGTCCAGCACGTCGGCGATACCGGCAATCTCAACCAGCTCGTCAATGAGCTCACGATAGGACGAGCTTGCGATGGCGCACTTCACGCCGCGCTCGTGCAGCTCGCGCATCACCGGCTCCGTCTGCTCGTTGAGCAGCTCGGCATACGGAACGGGGTGAACCGGGCTGTAGACCTGCTTGTACTCCACGCGCAGACGCTCGCGCAGCTCAATATCGTCGGGCACCAGCGACTTCCAAATGGCAGGCTCGTTAGACCCCGAAAGATCGGGGATCTCGTCAAAATGGAACCCCTTCTCTTCCATAAACGCCACGCGACGGCGGTTGTAGAACCACTCGGTATCGACCAGCACGCCGTCCATGTCAAACAGCACTGCCTTAATCATACGCATCTCCTCCCACCTGCCGAAAAGGGACAGGTTTATTTTGGTAGGTTTTATCTGGTGTTTTGCGACGCGACAGACACGCCCTCCCCAAAGCAAAAAAGGGGACGGGGCAAAACCCCATCCCCTCTCAATCAACCCGTAAGGTCTACTTACTTGTGATTAGTAGGAAAGCTTCCACATGTAGCGACGCATGGTCAGCGGGTGCTGACGGGCCTCGGCGATCTGGTTGCCGTACTCGCGCATAACGGCGAGGTGCAGCAGCGGGTTGAAGTAGGTGACGACGCTTGCCGGCACGGCGTCGGCCAGACCGTAGTCCTTGGAGTCGATCAGAGCGACCTTGGCGCCCATGCGCTTAAGGAAGGTGAGGGCGCGGGCGTCCATCGGACGGGTGGCACCATCGGACATGAAGAAGACGTAGGGCTTACCCTCGGTGGAAACCTCGAACGGGCCGTGGAAGTACTCGCCGGTGTTGTAGGCGGCGGCGTCGATCCACTGCATCTCGGTGAACAGGAAGGCGGCGTGAGAATAAGCCATCTTCTCGGAGGCACCAGAGGCCATGAAGTAGATCATCTTGTCGTCCTTGAAGTCCTGGGCGAACTGCTTGGCGAGGCCCTTGGCGGACTGAGCGGCGTTCTCGCAGAGCTCGAAGACGTTGGTGAGGCCGGTGATCATGTCCTCGTAGTGGTCATAGCCCTCGGTCTGCTGAAGGATCTCGAGAGCAAGAGCGATGGCGTAGCCAGGCTTCTCGCACTTGGCAGCGTAGTTGGCATGGAAGCCGTGAACGATGACGTGGTCGGCGTCGACGGTCAGAGCGGAGCCGGCCTTGTTGGTGAGGGAGACGACCGGGCAGTTGTGCTTCTTGGCGGTCTTGTTGGCCTCGACGGTCTCGGGCGTGGAGCCACCGAGGGAGCAGGTGATCACGAAGGTGTGCTCGTTGACCCAGGAAGGCGTGTCGTAGTTGAACTCGTTAGCGGTGAAAATCTGAACGTTCAGCTTGTCCGTGTTGTTGGCCAGGAAGTACTTGGCAGGGTAAAGGTCGGACATGGAAGCACCGCAGCCGACGAAGGCGACGCTGTGGATCTCGTGGTTGGACAGGACGTCAGCGACGATCTGCTTAGGGAGGTTAAGGTCGATCTCGTACATCTGACACATTCCTTTCGATTTTTTGCGGCGCCACATTGCCGGGCGCTCGCAGGGTTACCGTGGTTTGGACCGAGTCGCCGGCCCGTTGAGGATGTGTCAAAGGAACTGTCCCTTTGACACATCTAGGGATGGAAGCCTGCCTGGGGTATGGGATGCCAGGCAGGCCCCCGGGGGAAAGCGGTTAGGCGCTTGGTCGCGACTAGGCCAGGATGCCGGCCGCGGAGAGGGCGATGCCGCCCACGATGGCGATCACGAGAAGCCAACCGGTGTTGACGTTCTTCTTGATGAGCCAGTACATAAGGCCAGTGAGGCCAAGGGAGATCATCTGGGGCATCATACCGTCCAGGATGTCCTGGATAACGACGGTGCCCTCAGCGAACTGCAGCGGGGTGGTGGCGCCGATCAGCGTAGCGATCATGCCGCCCACGGACATAAGACCTACGATGCCGCAGACATACATGAGCTTTTCCATGAGGTCGCCGCCCTGAAGCTTGCTCAGGTACTCGTGGCCGCCCTGATAGCCCATCTTGGCTGCGAACCAAGTGATCAGCACAGAGGGGACGATGGAGATGAGCATGGCCAGGATCGGGCCCATGATGGAGCCCTGCTGAGCCAGCTGAACGCCCAGGCCAAAGGCGATAACGCGGATGGTGCCCTGGAAGAGGGAGTCACCGATGCCGGAAAGCGGACCCATGAGGGAGGTCTTGACCGCGTTGATCGAATCGGGATCGAAGTTCTCGGGATCCTTGGCGTACTCCTCCTCCATGGAGGCGGCGAGACCTAGGACAAAAGCGCTCGTCTGCGGGGTGCAGTTGTAGAACGCCATGTGACGGTGGTAAGCCTCTTTCTTAGCAGCGAGCTGCTTGGGGTCGGACTCGTCCGGATAGAGGCGGTCGAGCGTAGGAACCATGCCGTAGAGGAAGCCCATGTTCATCTGACGCTCGTAGTTCCAAGAGGCCTGGATGGCCCAGGAGCGCCAGAAGAACTGGCTGACCTTCTTGTTCAGGGACACGTCCTTGGTTGCGGTTGCCATAGTGTGTTCCTCCTTAGTCTTCGTCGTCTTCGAGCGGATCGTAGTCGGAATCGACACCGGCGGTTGCATGGGAGCCATTGAACTTGAAGCCCATGAAGACGATAGCCAGGCACACACCGATCAGAGCGACCGCGATGACGGACAGGTTGAGGTAGGCGGCGAGCAGGAAACCGATGAACAGGAACGGGGTCATACCCTTCTTGATCATCATGGTGAGCAGCAGAGCCAGACCGTAGGCGGTCATGATCTTGGTCGAAACGTTCAGACCAACGGACAGCCACTCGGGAACCATGTTGACGATGGCCTGAACCAGGTCGGTGCCAACAAAGACGGCCAGGAAGATCGGCAGGAAGTACATGATGGCGTACAGACCGGAGCCGGCGCAGATGTGCATACGGTAGGCGGTCTTGAAGTTACCGTTATCGATCGCGCTATCGGCCACATGGGTGAGGGCGGCGATGATGGAACGGAACACGATGCCGAGGAGCTGACCCAGGACGGCGACCGGGATGGCGATCGTCATGGCGGTCTCAGCAGAAGCATCGGTCAGGCACGCGAAGGCAGCTGCCACGATGCCGCCCAGGACCATATCGGGCGGAACGGCGGCGCCGACCTGCACCAGGCCCATGGACACGAGCTCGACGGCGGCACCGACGGCAAGGCCGGTGGGCACATCGCCCAGCAGCAGACCGACGAGCGTAGCGCCAACGAGGGGCTGCTCGAAGTTAAGACGACCGAGCAGGCGGGAGTCCCACATGCAGAACACGCCGACGAGGCCGACGAGCACCGCACTGATGAACGTATTCATACCCTTCTCCTTTCAGTCAGGCAAAAGCCTGGTTGATTACAGCTTGGCGTCGATGTCGACGCTCTGATACGTAGGGGTCTGCTGGACGTAGAGCTTGATGCCCATGTCGAGCAGCTGGTTGACGTCGGCCTTCTGGGTGGCGTCGAGGAAGACGGAGCTGTCCTTGCCGCCGATCTGATCGGCACCGTCGTGGTTGGCGGTGGCGCCCAGGTTGATGGCGTCGAGCTTGTAGCCCTGGCAGAACTGCAGCATCTCGGCCGTGTTGCCAAAGACGAACATGACGCGCTCGCCGAGGGTGTTGAGCTTGTCCATCTTGGCGAGGGCACGCTCGACGGTAAAGACGTTCAGGCGCACGCCCTGGGGCTTGGCAAGCTTGAGAGCGCCCTTCTTGATGTCATCGTTGGCGGCAGCGTTGTCGACGACGATGATGCGCTCGGCCTGGACCTTGGTGGTCCAGGTAAAGACGACCTGGCCGTGCAGCAGACGGTAGTCAAGACGCGCGAGGACGATCTTGGCGGGGCCGGAGCTGTGACGGGGTGCCTTGGCCTTCTTGGCGGGAGCCGCGGCGACCTCGACCGGTGCGTTGGGGTTGGTCAGACCGGTGCGGGCCTCGTTGATGAGGGCCGCGAGCTCGGCACCCTTGATGGGGGCGGGGCTCATAGCGAGCGTCAGTGCCAGCGGGATGTTGAAACCGCTGACAACCGTGAACTTCGTGCCGTTCTTGGAAAGCTCGACCATGTTGTTGTTGACCGAGCTGCCGAGCATATCGGTCAACACATAGACGGTGTCGTCCGCGTTGAACGTGGCGATCATGGCGTCCACCTTATTGGTGATGGGCTCCTTGTCGTCACGAGCAAGCGACACGACGTGGACGTTCGACACGTCGCCGAGAACCATCTCGAGCGTGTCTTTGGCGCCTGCGGCCAGGCCGCCATGAGATGCGAGAATGATCTGATTCATCTTGCCTCCTCCTTTTCGTTATGGTCATTATAACGTCTTATACGTTGCGGATATTGATAATTAGTATATAAACCGTTCGCGGGTGAAAAACGACCGTTGGCGGGTTTAACGCAATCGAAACGATGGTCTTGGGTAGGCCGGCGCTGGCTGGATAACCCCAGGTCGGACGCCGCGCGCAACCCCCTATCGCACGAAGTACCAGGGGCTTTCCTGCACGGTGGGCTCCAGCGCAATGCCCGTGCGCTCGCGGAAGAGATCCATGTCCTGCGATTTCTCCGTCCACCACGCGTTGGGCTTAAAGGTCATGCTCTCAACGACATGACCGACAAACACACTGTTGCGCAGCTTGGAAAAGTCGGTGTTCATAATCACGATGGACGCGAGCACCAAAACGATGCCCAGAACTTTGATCGCGCCGGCGGGCTCGGCGTAGACACCAATGCCCAGCAGTACGGTGACGACTGTCTCGAATGACATTACGACGGGAACTTTCGACGTCTCGAGCCCCATGGACAGACCCTGCATATATAAGATGTAAGCCACAGCTGTGGGGATGAGTCCAAAGCCAAGGAACAGCAGCAGCAGCTGTGGCGACATTGCCGCGGCGACATCCGGCCACGGAGCCGCGATAGCTGCCATAACCGCACCGCCAAAAACAAGGCCCCAAAACGTGACAGCCAGCGGGTGGACCGTCTTGGTTGCTATCCGGCTAAACACCGCGAGCGACGCGCCACAAAAGCCCGCAATCACGCCCGACGTGACGCCCCAAACCGAAAAATGAAAACCGGAAAGGTCGCCATCGGTCACTGCAAGCACACAGCCACCGATGTTAAAAGCGATGGCAACGAGCTTGTTGGGAGTCACATCCTCGCGATAAAGTACGCGGCCGAGCATGACGCCAAACACCGGCGAGGTGTAGAGCAGCACCGAGGCCGTGGACATGCCCACCTCGCCCATGCACTCGTAATAAAGCGTGTTAGCGGTGGCGAGGCCGATAATGCCAAGAAGCGCACAAGGAACAAGCTCTTTAGGACTTGCCTTGAACAGTGCCAGGGGACCCGATGCCTTTCCCTCACGAGCACCTCCCTGGCAACCCATGAATGCCAAGACCGGAGCCATTAAGACGGCACCCGACAACAAGCGAAAGGCAGCCATACTCTGGGACGTAACGCCCATGGCCGAGATGCCGTTTACAAAGATTCCGATGCTGCCCCACATAAGCGCGGCGATCAGCACCAGCACATAGCCCAGATTGCTTTTCTTCAACGCAGCCTCCTCGGTATTGTTTCCAATATGTTTCACACTACGTTATAGTCGTTATATACATTTTTCAAGGCACAAATCGGCAGACGGGAAAATCTGCTTTTCCGCTACAACCCATTAGTGCAAAGAGGCCAGGTTCATATGCACCAACTTGGTGCATATGAACCTGGCCCCAATGCACCAACCCCTTAACAAACACGACGACGCCGACGTTTTGGCAACGTCAGCGAGCGCCCGTCATTTGAGCCAAGGTGCCGTGAAATGAAAAGGCGCTGACCTTCTGGTCGCGCCTTTGAAATTGAACGGCAGATTGGCCAAATGCCGGGCGCGCAGCGTCGAGCCGTTACGCCGTTCGGTAGAACGGCGTAACTAGTAGTCCAGCTTCCACATGTAGCGGCGCGTCATGTAGTCCTTGTGGGTAACGGCAGAGAGTGCACGCATGTACACGTTGTTGAGGATCGGGGCAAAGATCAGGTGGTTGAAGTACTCGCTCACGCTGTCCTTGATGTCGTTGAGGCCGAGCTCCTTGGCGTCGAGCTGATAGACGCGCTCGCCACCGTGCTGATTGACAAAACGGATGCCGCGCTCGTCGTTGCAGCGGCTGCGGCCGACGCTGATGAGCTGGAACAGCGAGGTACGCTTGTCCAGAATCTCGAAGGGGCCGTGGAAGAAGTCGCAGGTGTTGATGGTGCAGGAGTCGATCTGCAGCATCTCCTGCACGTTGCAGATGCTAAAGACGTAGGCGGCACCAAAGAGCGGACCCTGAGCCATCACGTTGATGCAGGGCTTGTCGGCGTTCTGCTCGGCCCACTTGGCAGCAAGCGGACGGGTGTACTCGACGGCCTTTCGATAGATGGGGTCGACCAAGTCGAAAGCGGCCATAGCGGTCTCGTACTCGGCATAGCCCTCGGTCTGCTGCGTAAGCTCCATGGCGATCATGGTCACGACGGCGGAGTTGGTGCGGCCCATGCAGGACTCATCGACGGCCAAGCTGTCATACTGGATCTTGTAGTCGCAGACTTCGGTGAGGCCGGACTCGTCGACATAGATGGCGATGGTGCTGGCGCCGTGATCCTTGGCGACCTGGGCGGCGACGATGGTCTCCTTGGTGCCGCGCATGGACACGACGACGGCCAGGGTGTTCTCGTTAACGTAGGCCGGGGTGGCGTGCACGAACTCGTTGCTGGTGTAGCTGGAGCTCACGACCTGCGTGGCCTCGTGCTCCATAAAGTACTGGGCAGGATAGTTACCGCCGTTGGATCCGCCAGCGCCGATCCACACGACGCGCTTGATGCCGCCCTTGTCCGCCTTGTCAGCCAAAACCTGGGAGACGACGTCCTTAACCTGTTCCTGAGTAGTCATCGTGCATCAGCCTTTCTTCTCGTTTGATGCTCTCGATGGCATACAAGTTACATACATGTTTTGGTTATGTCGACTAGTTGTATGCTATATTTGTCTTAGAAATTTTGCTGGTAAAGTTTTCGGCAATCTATTACCAGCGGTTTTGTTGTCATGTTGGATACATGCTTGGTTCGGTAAGCATATAAGTTAGATACAGGTTATTCGCATGAGCACTTCGTCAAAAAAGAACTTGGCCCAATACGAGCGTCTGGCGGGTACGCTGCGTGACCGCATCGCCGCCGGCACCTACGCACGCGGAGACAAGCTGCCGTCCGAGATGGAGCTCATGGACGAATCGGGGCTGTCGCGCAGCACCGTGCGCCACGCGCTTAAGGTGTTAGTTGACGAGGGCCTGGTGCGCACCGAGCGCGGACGTGGCACCTTTGTGGCCGACACGCCCGCGCTCCACGAGAACAACCTGGTGTTTTCGAGCTATACCAAGCAGGTCGAAGGCCGGGGCATGAAGCCCACCACGCGCACGGTGGACTCGGGCTTTGCCAAAGCAATGGGCAGCGTGGCCAAGTTCTTTGACGCTACCGTGGGCAGCAAGCTTGTCAAACTTGTCCGCCTGCGTTACCTGGACGATGCGCCACTGTGCCTGGAGACCACCTATCTACCACCGAGCTTTGAAGCACTCATCGATCGCGATATCAACGGTTCGCTCTACGCCACGCTGCGCCAAGAATTCCATCGCGCGCCGGCACAGGGGCATAAGACCTTTGAGGTGTGCTACGCCTCGCAAAACGAGGCGTTTTTGCTCAACGTTGAGCGCGGGCAGGCACTGATCCTTATCACTGACTACGTCTACGACACCGACGGCCGCCCGCTGCACATCTCCAAGCGCATCCAACGCACCGACCGCGCCAAATACACCGAGCCCATCGGCTAGCGCGCCAAACCAGGCAAAATGCACCTAATATACGTTTTACCTGCGGTTTTTATAAAATCTCAAACCAGCATGGCGCAAATGCCAGCATCGCCTGGCAACGCACGCCGTCCAAGCTCAACTGTTCCTGTCCAGAATATCCAGCACCGTAAACCTAAGTGAGTAGACTTTTCGCGATCTGCCGAGCACACCCAAAACAGCCATCTCTGTGACCTGCGGTTTTAGTAAGGCAGATGCGCTTTGTGCTCGCCCTGCGCCAAAAAGTCTACTCACTTAGCTCGCAAGGCGTCCCGAGGGGACGATTCAGGTCAAAATAGCATACGAACGCCGTGCTTCTTGCGGCGATTTGATGCCACAAGACAGCCAAAAACCTGCCAAAAAGGGACAGGTCTAGTTTGGTCGGTTTTATCTGGAGCTTTGCTGCATCCGCAGGTCAATCGCCTTGGTCATACACACCCAAAACAAAAGCCGCCGCGAAGGTATCCGCATCCTTCGCAGCGGCTTGCAACGTTTGCCCAGATAAAACCTGCCAAAATAAACCTGTCCCTAAATGGTAGGTTTGGGGAGGTCGGGGAACCAGGTTGGTTTGGGTTGGTTGGGCGTGCGCTCGGCCAGGACCAGCTCCATCCAACACATGTCGTACCAGCGACCGAACTTTTGGGCGCAGCGGTCGAAGGCACCCACCAGGCGATACCCCATATGGGCATGGAAGTCCTGGCTGTTGTGCGTCAGGTACTCGTCGTCCTTGTCGTGCGGCACGGCGATGAGCGCGCACATGTTGGTGATGCCCATCGCGACCAGACATTGCTTGAGCGCGTCATGCAGCTTGCGGCCCAGCCCGCCGTGGCGCACATCACGCGCCAGGTAGATCGATGTCTCGACCGACCAGTCGTATGCCTCGCGGCTGTTGAGCGGACTCACATAGGCATAACCTACCGGACGCCCATCCAGCTCCATCACCAAATACGGATAGCGCTTGAGCGTGCGCTCGATGCGCCCGGCGAACTCCTCAACGCTCGGCACCTCGTATTCGCAGGTAATCGCCGTCTGGCGCACATACGGCTCATAGATGGCAAGCAACGCCGGCGCATCATCGGGCGTCGCCAGGCGAATCGTCGGCTCGGACATCTCGGTCATACAACCCTTCCCCCTCAAAAACAAAGGCCGCCTTGCGCCAAACCCAGCGCAAGGCGGCCCCTCGTCATTACATCAGGCTACAGAACCGCCGCCAACGCGTCGATATCCTCCTGCGTCGTGGCCCAGCTGGTGCAAAAGCGCACCACCGTGTGGGTCTCGTCGTACTTTTCCCAGTACTCGATCGCCGCATGCTCGCGAATGCGGGCCATGTCCTCGTTGGGCAGAATCACGAACTGCTGGTTAGTCGGCGTCTCCAAGAAGAACCGGTAGCCGTGCTCGTGCAGCACGCGACGAAGCGCCTGCGCGGTTTCGATCGCCTGACGGCCAATCTCAAAATACAGGCCATCGGTAAAGAGCGCCTCAAACTGGACGCCCGTCAGGCGGCCCTTGGCCAACAGCGCACCGTGCTGCTTAATGCGCGGAATGGGATGCGCCGGAGCGTGTATGCCGCAAAACACCACAGCCTCGCCGCACAGAGCGCCGCACTTGGTGCCGCCGATGTAGAACACGTCGCACAGCTGCGCCAGCTCGGGCAGGGTAATGTCGCACTCATCGGCCGCCAGCGCATAGGCCAGGCGGGCACCGTCCACAAACAGCGGAATCTGGCGCTTCTGGCACACCGCATGGATCGCCGCGAGCTCGGCCTTGGAGTACAGCGTGCCGTACTCGGTCGATAGGCTCACGTACACGGCGCCTGGGAACACCGTATGCTCGTAGCTCTCGTTTTCGTAGAACACCTGGATATAGTTCTCGAGGTCCTCGGCGTGCATCTTGCCCTCGTAGCCGGGGATGGTGAGCACCTTGTGGCCGCCAAACTCGATGGCGCCCGCCTCGTGGCAGGCGACGTGGCCGGTCTCGGCAGCAACGACGCCCTCGTACGGCGCGAGCAACATGTCGATCACCGTCGCGTTGGCCTGCGTGCCGCCCACCAGAAAAAACACGTCGGCATCGGGGGCCTGGCAGGCCTCGCGAATAAGTTGCTTGGCGCGCTCGGTATGTGCATCGGTACCGTAGCCGGGCTGCGGCTCCATGTTGGTATCGACGAGCGCCTGCAGCACCGCCGGGTGTGCGCCGTGGGAATAATCGTTGTTGAACGCGAGCATGGCAATCCTCTCTTACCGGGTATCGGCCAGATGATTCAAACGGAGCTATTGTACGCCGTTGGGATAGGCAATGCGCGCGGCAAGGCACTCAAGCGCCAGCACCAGAGCAAAGCCGCAGCTCACGTCACTCAAAAAGTGCGCTCCGATCACGATGCGGCCAAGCGCGACGAGCGCCGCGACCACAGCCGCCGTCCAAAAGACCACACGACGGCGTGACGGCTTTTCCTTAAAGGCCGCCGCGGGAAGCCCGGCGAGCATAAGGCCGATCGCCGCGTGCGCCGTGTGTCCGCTCGCAAACGACTTGAAGCCGTCCTTGATCACGCCGGCGGCGATATAAGTCCACTTGTCGGGGTTACCGATCACCCACCACGGCTGAAAATCGAGTCCCGGCGTGACCTCGATCACGCGCATGCGCGGACGCGACCACAGCGGCTTGACGATCACGTTGAGGATGATGGCCTGAGCGATCCACACGGCAAGCACCATCAACGCCCAGCGCGTGAGCTCGTCGGGCTCGGTCGTGCGCGTGAGGCGATAGACGATAAGGTTGGCAGCGATGACCAGCACAAACGTCAGCACCAACTGAGCCGCAATGAGTTTACCGCCAACCCTCAGGGACGAAACGATCTCGTAGCCGGTCAGGCCAACGTTGACGAGGATGCCGAGCGCGGCAAGCCATTTGCTGCCCCTGGAGTCGGGACGCACCGCGCGCACGAGCATAACGCCCGCGATGCTCGCCGTCAGCTCAAACGGCAACTCGCCAGCGGCCTCGATAAAGCGGCCGTACATGCTGCCGATGTTGAACAGCGCGCTCGAGATCTGATAATCGAAGAAACTGCCCACGCCCAGACAAAGACACAGGACAACCGCGATAGCGGCGGCGTCTTTCTTATAGATGTACCCGAACATGCTTTCCTTTCGATGGGGCTGGAATCAACCTGCGAGGTGACGGGGCAAAGAACAACTGGTAGCTCTGCCCCGCCACGCCCCCTACTTGTTAGTCATCGTCGCTCGCGCCTAATTGCTGCAGCAGCATGAGTGCCGCGGCCACGGGGCCGGTGCCGTCGTTGGCGTCGAGGCCGCGACCCAGGCCGCTGCCCGCGCCGGCGCCCGCCTTGTAGGGCACCGACAGCTTGCGACTCTTGGGAAAGTTCACCGCGCCATAGCGGGTCTTTAGTTCAAAGGCCACCTTCTTGGGCACGTCGACGCCCAAAAACGTGATGCGGCCGCCACTGAGCGTGACGCTCTCGAGCCCCAGGCGCTCGCCGCGAATGCGGATGCGCGCGCGATTGAACAGGTTGAGTCCCGCCAACGGCAGCTCGCCATGCGCGGCCTCGGTCTCCTCCTGCACCTCGTCGATACTCTCCAGGTCCTCAGCCGCAGCGAGCTTGCGGTACACGAGCACGCGCTGGTCCACCGCCGGCAGGTACTCCTCGGACAAGAAGTAGTCGGCCGGCAGGTTGATGCCCACGCTCGCCGCCTCCACGCCGGCATCGTCGTCGCCGCGCGCCTCGGCCACGGCCTGTCCCAGCATCTGCGTAAACAGGTCAAAACCCACACTCGACAGGTTGCCGTGCTGCTCGGCGCCCATAAGCGAGCCGGCGCCGCGGATCTCCAGGTCGCGCATGGCGATGCGCATGCCGCTGCCCAGGTCCTGGAATTCGGAAAGCGCGGTCAGGCGCGCCGTTGCCTCCTCGGTGAGCGGCAGCTCACCCGGGAACATAAAGTACGCGTAGGCCTGCGTGGCAGAGCGGCCCACACGGCCCTTGAGCTGGTAGAGCTGCGCCAGGCCCAGGCGCTGCGAGTCCTCGATGATGAGCGTGTTGGCGGTCGCGTTGTCGATGCCGCTTTCCACGATGGTCGTGGCAATAAGCACGTCAATCTTCTTGGTCGCGAACTCGATCATCACGTCCTCGACCTCGCGCGGGCTCATCTTGCCGTGCGCCACGCCCACGCGCGCCTCG
This sequence comes from Collinsella sp. AM40-7AC, assembly GCF_003468125.1. Lineage (NCBI taxonomy): Bacteria > Bacillati > Actinomycetota > Coriobacteriia > Coriobacteriales > Coriobacteriaceae > Collinsella > Collinsella sp. AM40-7AC. The sequence continues at coordinate 287,649 of NZ_QSGK01000002.1, forward strand.
GGCGCGGCCTCGTGCACGCGCGCCACGGCATCGTCGATGGTCTTGACGCGGTTGGACACGTAGTAAACCTGACCGCCGCGGCCCACCTCCAGGCGAATCGCTGCGCTCACCACATCGGGGTCGTACTCCCCCACGTGCACGATCACGGGACGACGCCCGGTCGGCGGCGTGGTGATTAGGCTCATGTCGCGCACGCCGCTCGTGGCCATCTGCATGGTTCGCGGAATAGGCGTTGCCGAAAGCGTGAGCACGTCAATCTGCTCGCGCAGGTTCTTGAGCTGCTCCTTGTGCTGCACGCCAAAGCGCTGCTCCTCGTCGATGATCACCATGCCCAGGTTCTTGGGGTTCACGTCGGCAGAAAGCAAGCGGTGCGTGCCGATGAGCACATCAATCGTGCCCTCGGCAAACGCCTTGAGCGCGCGCTTCTGCTGCGCCGGGGTGCGGAAGCGGCTGAGCACTTCGACCTCGAGGCCAAACGGGGCAAAGCGCTCAAAGAACGTCTCGTAGTGCTGCTGGGCCAGAATAGTCGTGGGACAGAGCACCATGACCTGGCGGCCGGAGTCAACGCACTTAAACGCCGCGCGCAGGGCAACCTCGGTCTTGCCGAAACCCACGTCGCCGCACAGCAGGCGGTCCATGGGCTTGGGCGCCTCCATGTCGGCCTTGATATCGGCGATAGCCTCCAGCTGGTCGCGCGTCTCGTCGTAGGGGAAGCTCTCCTCCATCTCGATCTGCTCGGGCGTGTCGGGCGGGCAGGCGATACCGGTAATCGACGAGCGGCGCGTATACAGGTCGACCAGGTCAAACGCCAGCTTTTTGGCGTTCTTGCGTGCCTTGTTGGTGGCACGCGTCCAGTCGGCGGTATTGAGCCTGGTCAGGCGCGGCTTGTCGCCGTCGGGGCCAACATAGCGTGTGATGCGGTCGACCTGCTCGAGCGGCACGTAGAGCTTGTCGCCGTCGGCATATTCCAGCAAAAAGTAGTCGCGCTCCTTGCCGCCCACTTCCTGGCGCGCGATCTCGCTAAAGAGCGCGATGCCGTGGGTAGCGTGCACCACGTAGTCGCCCGGCTTAAACGGGAAGGTGATCTGCGTGATGTCAACCTTGCGGCGGCTGCGCGCGCGGTTGGCATCCATGCGGGCGTTGAGGTCGGCGATCGAGAACACGGCCAGGTTGGCATCGGGCACCACCACGCCCTGCGGCAGAGCGGCATCGACAAAGGTCACGCGTCCGCGCGAGATGGTGGGCACGGCGGCGCCGGCGACAGCCTGCGCGGCACCCGCCTCGAGCGAGCGGGCGTTGAGCGCGTCGGCCTTACGCTCGCGAATGGAAGCATGGGCCTCCTGGCGTGCGGCACGGTCGGCGGAATCCGCCGCTGTCACGCGCACGCGGTCGCCGATAGCGCCGACATTTTCGGGCGCCGCGGTCAGCGATTCCTCAAAGGTAATGCCCTCGTCGCCAAAGGTGAGCTCCATCGACTCGCGCGCACCGCGGTCGGGGATGGCAAACACGCAGGCATAGCGCTTGTCCACGACCTCCTGGATGCGCGTCATAAAACGGTTGTCCGAGCCTGCGATGGCCGGCTGTTCAATCTTGAGCTCGGCCGTCACCGCACCGCCGGCACGGATGAGGCTCACATAGTTCAGGCGCTGCTGGGCACCAAAATCGAGCTGTTGGGCGCGCACGTACAGACCATCCAGGCGGTCAATCCCTGCCTCGCCGGCACGGGCCTCAATATCCTCGTAGGCGCGCAGGCAGTCGTCGAACAGCGAGCGCGGCTCGGACAGAACCACGAGCGCCTTGCCGCTCACGTGCGCCAACGGGCTTACGGTCTGGCCGTACATCACCGGCAAAAAGCGGTCGAGCTCGGGCGTGACAATGCGCGCATCCACCATCTCGAGCAGCGCCGCCAGCTTGCTATCGTCCTGGCTGGCGCGATAGAGCGCCACATGCATGTTGTGGACCGCCTCGTCGGTAAGCGCCAGCTCGCGGCAGGGGAAGATCTCGATACTGTCCTCGTTACCGATGGTCTGCCCCGTGGAGCTCACCATGCGGCGTATGCGATCGATCTCGTCGCCAAAGAACTCAATGCGCACGGGCGCCTTTTCCTGCGCGGGAAACACCTCGACGGTGTCGCCGTGAACGCGGAACAGACCGGGCGCATCAGCGGCACCGGCATTGGTGTAGCCCATGCCCACCAGGCGCTGCGGCACCTCGTCAAAAGGAATCTCCTCGCCCACCGCAAAGGTGGTGGACTCCCAATAGCGGCTCTCGACCGGCGGCACGCAACGCAGTAGCGCGCGGGCCGAGGCGACCATGATGCAGTTATCGCCGCGCACGATGCGCCCTAAAGCCTCGCAGCGTTGGGCCACCTCGGCGTCGTCGGGCGCCTGCTCACGCCATGGATAGTCTTTGCGCTCGGGAAAGCGGCACACATGCGCCAGACCCACATAGGCGGCCAGGCTGCGCGCGGCGCGATCGGCCGCGTCCTCGCCGCTCACGATGTAGACCGTGGGACGCGGACGGCGCGCAAACTGAGCTGCCGCCATGAGCGTGCGGCCCGACTGCGACACGGCCAGCGTCACGTCCTCGCCGGCATCGAGTCCGGACTCGACGGTCTGCAGCGCCTCGGCAGTGTAGAGCTGCGCGGCTATACGGTGAATGAGCATGCTGTTCCTCCGGCATCGCAACGCCAAAAGCCCGCCGGGGCAAGCTCGGCGGGTCGTACGTCAAATACATTGTCTGTCATGGTAGCGCATGGAGAGGACTCCGGCTCAAGGGCAAACCCAGCCCCGCAAAAAACGCCAGACGAAGATGCGTTCCGCCCTACCCCGCCACGCGCACGCTGGGGCACAAATCTGCCAGCGGACACTCGTCACACTTGGGTTTGCGGGCGTCGCAGATCTCGCGACCAAAGGTGATCCACTGATGGTTGACCGACTCCCAATACTCGTGCGGCAAAATCTTGAGCAGATCCTGCTCGGTCTTGAGCGGTTCCTTGGCATGCGTCTTGGGACTCAGCATCAGGCGGTGCGCAATGCGGTTGACGTGCGTATCCACCGCGATGCCTTCCACGATGCCGTACCCCACGTTGAGCACGATGTTCGCCGTCTTGCGTCCCACGCCCGGCAGCTTCACGAGTTCCTTCATGTCGGCCGGCACCTCGCCGTCATAGTCGGTGACGATCATCTGCGCGGCCTCGACGGCATGCTTGGCTTTGCTCTTGTAGAAGCCGAGTGACTTGATGGTGTCCGCCACGTCAGCCACGCTCGCCCCGGCCATGGCCTCGGGCGTGGGCCACTGGGCAAACAGCCGCGGCGTCACTTTGTTGACCTGCGCATCGGTCGTTTGCGCCGAAAGCAGCACCGCGATCAGCAGGCGGAAGGGATTCTCGTGGTCCAAAAAGCACTCGACCGGGCCATAGCGACGGTTGAGGCGCTCACACACCTCGATGGCGCGCTCGCGCTTGGCGGCATTGGTCTCGCGTGGCATAACGACTCCTCGGCTCAACGGCACAATAAACTAATGGGCACAATTGTCCCACGTCCGAGACGCTTACGCCTCCAAGAATGCGCCGGTCTGACGGCTCCACAGGCTCGCGTACTCGCCACCCGCCTCGACGAGCTGCGCATGCGTGCCGTCCTCGACAATCTCACCATCGGCCAGCACCACAATGCGGTCGAGCGCCGCCACGGTGGACAGGCGGTGCGCCACCACAATGGAGGTACGTCCACGCATCAGGTTTTCGAGCGCCTCCTGCACCAGCGCCTCGGATTCACTGTCCAGGGCAGACGTCGCCTCGTCGAGCACCAGAATCGGCGCGTCGGTGAGGATGGCACGGGCAATGGCCACGCGCTGGCGCTGACCGCCCGAAAGCTTGACGCCGCGCTCGCCCACCATGGTGTCAAAGCCATGGGGCAGGCGGTCGATGAATTCCAGGGCATTGGCCAGGCGCGCGGCCTCGCGGATCTGCTCGTCAGTGGCATCGGGACGACCGTAGGCAATGTTTTCGCGAATGGAGCGGTGGAACAGCAGCGCCTCCTGCGGCACGTAGGCAACTTGGCGGCGCAGGCTCTGCTGCGTACAGCGCGAGACGTCCTGGCCGTCCACGAGCACGCGGCCGCCCTGCACATCGTCCAAGCGCAGCAACAGCTTGGTAAGCGTCGTCTTGCCCGAGCCCGATTTGCCCACCAGACCCACGCGCTGGCCCGCCGCCACATGGAGCGTCAAGTCGTCGAATACGCTCTCGCCCGCCGCGGCGTCACGATAGGCAAAGCTCAGGTGCTCAAAATCAATCGCGCCCTCGGTCACTTTGAGCTCAGGGGCGTCCGGGTCGTCTGCCACCAAACGTGGCTCGTCCAGCACGCGCGTCATCTCGGCGGCGTCACCCAGCGCGCGGTTGATACGCTGCATCATGGAGCTCACGTAGTTCAGACGCATGGTGAGGTTATACGTGTAGGTAAAGATCATGACGAGCGAGCCGGCCGAGATGCCAAACCACGCGTTGCCGCCCGCCACGAACACACTCACCACGGCCATGGTGATGACGATAAGGCCCGAGGTCGTAAAGTTGCGCTGCATCATGGCGTGCATCGAGACCGTCTCAGCGTCGCGCGCGGCACGATCGGCGGTGTCGAACAGATCGCGTTCAAAGTCCTCGCGTCCGCAGGTCTTGACGGCCAAGATGTTCGTGACCGCGTCGGAGAGCACGCCCGAGAGCTTGTTTTGCGCGGCGGACGTCGCGGCCGAAAGTGGCATGATGCGCTTGTACATAAGCCAGACAAACGCAATGTAGACGACCATGATGCCCACCAGGATCACGGTAAATGTGGGCACCACCGGGGCGAGTGCCGCCACCGTGCAGACGACCGAGGTGATGGTGGGAATGAGCGAATACACCGTCACGTCCACCAGTCCCGTATAGCCGCTCATAAAACGGCTCGTCTGGCTCACGAGCGATCCGCCAAAACGGCTGGTGTGAAATGTCATGGATTGGTTGGAGAGCGTGTCGAAGCACAGACGCGCCAGGTGATAGTTGCCTGCAATCTCGAGCTTGTAGACGGTGTAGTCCTGTAACTTGGAGAGGATCTGACCCACCAGGTTAACGAGTACGAGCGCCAGGATATAGGGGCCGAAGACCTCAAACACCTGGTCACCCGCCACGGGACCGGCTTGAACGCGGTCGACAATGAGGGCCATCACATAGGTATTGGCAAACGTCAGCAAAAAGATGTAGCCCGCCGACGAGAACACCGAGAGAAAGACAATCAGCGGCTGCGTGCGCGTGACACCCCAAAACCGCTGCAGCGTGCGGCGCACGGTGGAGCGTTTGAGCGGACTGGTGCTTCTCTGAGACATGGGCTTCCTTTCGCGTCTGATAGGGCGAAACGCCATTGTTGCACATTGGGGCACGCTCCAGACAAGTGCGATGCGAAAAGCGCTGCGCCCCGCGCCTGCGCAGACGCCCCGCTGTCAGGTGCGGCTAGTCCTCGTCTTTTTGGTCTGTGAGATGGTCCGCGGGCGTGAGTCCCAAGATCTCATCGGCTTGGTCGGCGTCTTCCAGCGCGTCGATGTCCTTGAGTTTGCGCTCCATGACGTTGGTGCGCGTGGTGATGATACCCTCGACCGTTTTGCCCGCGGTCTCGATCTGCTGCTGCGCGCGACGCAACGCCGCCTGATAGCGCGGCAGCTCGGCCTTGACGGCGGAGAGCACGCGCAGCACGTCGTCGGTGCGCTTTTGCAGCTTAAACGTCTGGTAGCTCATCTGCAGACTGTTGAGGATGGCAGCCATGGTGCTGGGGCCGGCAACGTTGACGTGATAGTCGCGTCCCAGAGCCTCGATAAGCCCGGGGCGGCTGACAATCTCGGCGTACAGGCCCTCAAACGGCACGAACATGATGCCAAAGTTGGTGGTCGCAGGCACGCTCAGGTACTTCTCGCAAATGTCCTTGGCCTCGCGTTTCACCATCGCATCGAGCGTCTTGCGCGCAGCGGCGACGGCCTCCGCGTCGCCCGACTCCTGGGCATCGAGCAGATGCTCATACGCATCACCCGGGAATTTGGAGTCAATCGGCAGCAGGACGGGGTTGCCCTCGTCCACCGGCAGCTTGACGGCAAACTCAACGCGCTCCGAGGCGCCGGGCTTGGTGGCGACGTTTTCCAGATACTGGTCGGGCGTAAGCATGTCCACCAGGATCGCGCCCAGCTGCACCTCGCCCAAAATGCCGCGCGCCTTGACGTTACCCAGCACGCGCTTAAGGTCGCCCACGCCAGTGGCGATAGATTGCATGTCGCCCAGGCCCTTGTACACGGCCTCGAGCTGGTCACTCACCTGCTTAAACGATGCAGACAGACGGTCGTTGAGCGTGCGGGAGAGTTTCTCGTCCACCGTCGCGCGCATCTGATCGAGCTGCACGTTGTTGTCCTTGCGGATGGCACCCAGCTGAGCATCGACCGTCTCGCGCACCTTGTCCAGGCGCTGCTCGATGCCCTCGCGATTGGCGCCGAGCTGTTGGGCCGTCTCGCGGCGCAGGTCGTCCATCCGATCACCAGCTTGCGAGAACTCGCGTGCGATGGTCAGGTAACGTTGCTGCTCCACGGCCGCATCGGTCGTCTGCTGCTGCGCGATGGCATTGGCCGTGCGGCGGGTTTCAGCCAGCGCGACGTTCAGGGCATCGAGCGCATTGTTGGCCTGCTCGAGTGCCGCCAGCGTTTCCGTGCTACTGTCGCCACGCCCCCGCAACTCGACACGCAGGTCTTTAAGCTGCAGGGCGCAAACCACAGCAACTCCCACCGCCACTAAGGCGATTACAACAAGCACAGCATCAATAGCAGACATAAACTCCGCCCAACAAACCCAATCGAGCACCAATCAAAACCGCGATCAATCTTACCCCGCCACACACACGGATCACTCACTGCCTTGCAGACAAATTTCTCTTAGAGCCGCGGACGCTAAAACGCTAGCTCTCCCAACCGGCGCGGATGGTTGTTATGACGTCACCTAGGCGCTGGCCCAGGGCCGCTAGATGTTGAAGCACCTCGTTGGGCGATGCGCCATTGAGGATGCACGTGAGGGCATACGACGCCAGAAAGATGGCCGCAAGCCCCAACGGGATGAGCACGATCATCGCCAATGTGCGCAGGCGCTGGCCCAACCGGCGGCGGCGCGCGCGGCGCTTGTCGAACGCGAGCTCCTGCGCATATGAATCTTGCTGTACGGAATAGGCCTCTGGCGCCGATTCACACCCGGGCACAGCTGCAGGTACAGCAGCGGGCACGACGTTTTGCACGGGCGCCTGGTTGGCAACCCCTTGCATTTGCATCTCCATGAGTCGTTGCTGCTGACGCAGCATGCGCTCAGCTTGTTGCTGCGGAGTCTCAAGAAACAGATCCATGTTGGCCTCCAAAATCGGGGCATTCGACGCTTACGACCAGCATCCCGCACCGCCATGACCGCGACAACGCAATCGCCGGCAATAGCCACAAAGTTTCTTTTGCTCAAAAGCTGTCGAAAAGCTCAACAACTCCCCTACCAGCACTTTCTTTGAGCTTTTTTCGCCAGCAATCTTTTGCCCTTTCGCCCTTGCGCCAACCGACCAAAACCTAACCAAAAGCTTGACGAAAATTGTGGAGACCGGGACCTCAAGTAAAACGTGACAGCCCCAAGCGAAACAGCCTGGACAGTTAGTTCAGATATGTATAAATCAGACCCCCCACAGAAGGGCCGACACGCTCCGTTTGCCGCATTTTAGTCCCCCATAACGGACATCAAAGACCCAAAGTCAGGCGTAACAGGCATCCAAATGACGCCCAACAGACCTCCAAGGACCCAAAAGACAGCCATCGAGCGATTGGAAAATACGAATCTGAACTAACTGTCCATCCCCACACAAAACGTGCCGCCCCATAGGGGGCGGCACACAAACTTTAATATCAGCTTTTCTGTAGCGAGCACGCGACGACCCAACGCCGGGGCGCGGGGCGGGGAGATACCTTCCCCTCGCGCGACTCTGCGAAGCCGTGAGCGAGAGGGGAAGGTATCTCCCCGCCCCGCGCCCCGCAGCAGCCAGCGCCACGCGCTAGTAGTTCACCACCTGCTCCTCAAAGTACGCCTTCGGGTGGTTGCACACCGGGCACACCTCGGGCGCCTCGGCACCAACATGCAGGTGTCCGCAGTTCAGGCACTTCCACACCTTTACACCCTCGCGCTCAAACACCTCGCCCGACTCAATGCGCTCGACGAGTTTGTTGTAGCGCTCCTCGTGGGCCTTCTCGACGGCGGCGACACCACGGAACTTCTCGGCGATCTCGACAAAGCCCTCCTCCTCGGCGGTCTTGGCAAACTCGTCATACATCGTGGTCCACTCGTAGTTCTCACCCGCAGCGGCATCACGCAAGTTGTCCAAGGTGTCGGGAACGGCGCCGTCGTGCAGATACTTAAACCACAGCTTGGCGTGCTCGGACTCGTTGCCTGCGGTCTCGGCAAAGATGTTCGAGATCTGAACGTAGCCATCCTTCTTGGCCTTGGATGCATAGTAGCGATACTTGGTGTGTGCCTGGGACTCACCGGCAAAAGCGGTCTCGAGGTTCTTCTTGGTTTGGGAATTCTCAAAATCCATAGGTGTACTTCCCTTCAACGCATGCCGCCCGTAGGCTTCGAGCGGCCTCGTCTTTAGGATGCCCTCATGCCGGAAATCTAAACCTTACAATCCTGTTCTTCAGATTTGCACAGGCTAGATGCTCAGCCAGCGATCGCCCTCGGCTCGGCAAAAGCCCTCACGCTCCAGGTCGGCTAGAATGCCCGCGACAAGCTCGCGCTCGACCGGTCCACGCCCAGCCGCCGCTTCCATCTCGTTAACGCCCACCACGGCACCAGCAAGCGTAATCCCCGCCGGCTGGCCGTCGCGCGCTGCCAGCAACATGCGCACGATATGCGCGCGCTTTTGGCGACGCGAGCCCTCAAACTTGGACTGACGACTATAGCCCGCCGAGCGCCTGGACGGGTTGGGCAGCGTCTTTTTAAGATACGCGCCGTAATCCAGCAACGCGTAATACCACGCGCGCGGCGTGTCGGCATCGTCTTGAGGCACGGCAAAGGGTGCGATCTCGTCCGCCGCCGTGCCGGGGGCTGCCGGACAGGCGGCCTGGATCAGCGGCACCAGCTCGCGATCGGGAACAGCCGGCACATCGGGAAAGAAATGATGCAGAAAGACCGTGCGCACGTTGGTCTCCAGATACACACCCGGAAGATCAAACGCAAACGAACGGATGCCCTGCGCCGTCGCCGGGCCAATACCGGGCAGCGCGACCAGATCGCGCGTCTCGCGCGGAAACTCCCCATTCCAGTCCTCCACAACGCACTGTGCGGCCCTATGGAGCGCCAGAGCGCGGCGATTGTAGCCCATCCCCTGCCACGCATCCAAGACATCGGAGGGAGCGGCCTGAGCGAGCGCCTGGACGGTCGGAAAGCGATCGAGCCACGCCGGCATGCGCGTCTCCACGCGCGGCACCTGCGTCTGTTGCAGCATGACCTCGGAAAGCCAGATGATATACGGGTCGCGCGTGCGGCGCCACGGAAGGTCGCGATAACGCAGGACCCCTTCCGAACGAATCATCGAACGAAAGGGGTCCTGAATCATGGCAATGCTCCTTATGCTGCGCTATTCCTCCCGGCAAGCGCACGCGCAGGTGGCGTACTCGGGAAACGCATCGCGGTCGGCGAACTTGGGATCAACAGCCGGGAACTGGCGATGGGCGACAATATCGCCGAGCGAAACGGAATCGAGATAGTCGCGCATCAACGCCTGGGCTCCGGCCCACAGGGGATGATAGCAGCACGTGCCCATGCGCGCACAGTCGCCGTCAGGCGCGGTGCAGTCGTTCATAACCATGGGGCCCTGAACAGCCTCGACGACCTGGCGGATGGTGACATCGTCCGGACTGACCTTGAGACGCATGCCACCGCGAACGCCACGCAGGCTCTCCACAATACCGGCCTGGACCAAACCGTGCTGAATCGAGCGGGCAAACGAATACGGGACATTGACCTCTTCGGCAGCGGTGCGAACAGAAAGCAAACGCTCCGGATCCTCGGCAAGCATCGCCAACATACGAAGGGCGTAATCAGTCTTCCTCGATATGTCCATTTTTCCCCTTTCAAGGAATACGAACAGCTCGAACGAGCTCCGGGGCCGAGCTTGTGTCGAGACGCTAAATGACCGCTAGGACATCCAAATGATAAATTGGATATCCACTGAGTGCCGCGCTTGGAGCGAAATGCATCAGATGCGGCCTACAGTGCAATTTAGTATAACCTAACCCCCTGTCTCGTTGAACAGGTGTTGCGCAACAAAGCTGTTGTTCAGACAAATATACTTATTGGATTTTACTTGCGTTCCCGAAGGCGCGGGGATTCTGGGAAAAGATGCATCAGGGCGATCGTTCTATCGAAACAAAGTGTATCAAACGCAAAAAGCCACGTCCGAAGACGTGGCTTTAATTGCGTTGGCGGGAAGTACGGGGCTCGAACCCGCGACCTCCGACGTGACAGGCCGGCGCTCTAACCAAACTGAGCTAACTCCCCAGGCAGGCGTTCGCGTTTGTTTCCGCTCGCGTGCGCTGCGGGGATTAGTATACACAGAAGTCTGTCCGGCGCGCAACAACTTTTTTGAAAAAATTTTTCGGTCCCTCCGGGAGGGTCTCCGGGGCTGGGGGCGGGGGTTAAGTTTGCTGCTCTACAGTCCTGCGCAAGACGGAAAGCACATTAAGTGCTTTCC
>NZ_QSGK01000020.1:0-6267 GCF_003468125.1 Collinsella sp. AM40-7AC
TTGCCGAGGGCGTTGCCGCCGAGGGCGACGACGATGCGATCGGGCTTTCCGTACGGTTTACTCATAGTGTTCGTTCACTTCCCAGCTACTAGCGAAGCGTCGCGTACATCATGGCCTTAATGGTATGCATGCGGTTCTCGGCCTCCTGGAACACGCGAGACTGCGCGCTCTCAAAGACCTCGTCGGAAACCTCCATCTCGGTCACGCCGAACTTCTCGGCAATCTCGGCGCCGATGGTGGTCTGCGTATCGTGGAAGCTCGGCAGGCAGTGCATAAAGATGGCGCCGGGGTTTGCCTTGGCCATGACCTCGGGCGTTACTCGATAGGGAGAGAGAAGATCGATTCGGCTCTTCCACAGCTCCTCAGCCTGGCCCATACCGACCCAAACGTCCGTATAGATCACGTCTGCATCCTTGACGCCCTCTTCGATATCCTCAGTGAGCTGGATCGTGCAGCCATTCTGAGCGGCGATCTCCTGGCAGCGCTCAAGAAGCTCGGGATCGAAGTGCGTGGCGCCCTCGACATCGCCCTTGGGTCCGCAGGAGCAGAAGTTAATGCCGAGCTTGGCGCAGATAACCATCAGGGAGTCGCTGACGTTGCCCTGCTCCTTGCCCATATAGGTGAGCTTCATGCCGCGCGTGTCGCCAAACTCCTCACGCATGGTAAGAATGTCGGCAAGGGCCTGGGTGGGATGGTACTCGTTGGTCAGACCGTTCCAGACGGGAACGCCAGCCTTGGCGGCAAGCTCCTCGACGATCGACTGGTCGGAGCCGCGATACTCAATACCGTCATACATGCGACCGAGCACGCGGGCGGTATCCTCGATGGACTCTTTCTTGCCCATCTGCGACGAGCCGGGGTCGAGGTAGGTCACGCCCATACCCAGGTCCATACCGCCGACCTCGAAGGCACAGCGCGTGCGCGTTGAGGTCTTCTCAAACAGCAGGACAATGTTCTTGCCCTCGAGAAAGCGGTGCGGATAACCGGCGCGCTTCATATCCTTGAAGTTCTTTGAGAGGTCGAGCATGTACTCGATTTCCTCGGACGTAAAGTCAAGCAGGGTAAGAACGCTTCGACCAGAAAGATTAAGAGCCATGATTTGAGTCCTTTCGGTTGTTGGAACACACAAGGAGGGATGGGCGGCGCAGACCACACGCGCCGCCCAGATACGCTAACGCTGACTAGATTTCCTCACGCCAGAACGGCATGGTCATGCAACGCGGGCCGCCGCGACCGCGAGAAAGCTCCTCGGAGGGAGCGACGAGCAGCTCGACGCCAGCCTTGTAAAGAGCATCGTTGGTTACAACGTTGCGCTCATACACGCAGACCTTGCCCGGTGCGACCGCAAGAGTGTTGGAACCATCGTTCCACTGCTCACGGGAAGCCTCGATCGGATCGCCACCACCGCACTCAATCATGGTGATATGGTCCATACCCGTCGCAAGCTCGAGGATATGCTGCAGGGTGCCCTCGAGTTCCTCGATATGCACCTCCCCCTCCGAATCGCCCTTGGTCAGGCGGTAGGCACGAAGCGTCTGGTAGATGCCGGGATAGACCGTGAACTTATCGCGATCGACCTGCGTGCAGACGGTGTCGAGGTGCATGTAGGCATAGCCGTGCGGAATCTTGATGGCATAGATGTTCTCGATCTCGGCCTCATCGGAACCCCAGAACATATTCTTGGCGAGCTCATCGATGGCTGCAGTCTGGGTGCGCTCGGAAATACCGATGGCGAGCGTCTTGGCGTTGATGTTGAGGATATCGCCGCCCTCGATATGCCACTCGCTGTTGTGGTCATACCAAATGGGGCTACCAGCGTAATCAGGATGGTTACGCAGCACCGTTTCGTAGAAGATTACTTCGCGATTGCGCTGATTCCAGTACATGCGGTTCATGGTAGCGCCCTTGCCCACGACAGCCAGAGGGTCACGGGAGAAATACGAGGCCGGCATGGGGAACAGCACCATATCGTCGCCCTTCAGCTCGTCGCCGTCCAGGCTGGCAAGAGAGCCGCCGACATGCGGGATCTCGAGGTCGCGCACATACAGTCCGCCCATAGCTGTGAGGACAAATTCCTTGTTGTCCTTGATGGAATCGAGCTTCTCGACAACCGCCTGGCGAAGAGCGGCGTTCTTGATACCCGACTCGTTCATGAACTTTCCCATGAACTCCGCACGCGCGCCCTCGACCTTATCAAACGTCTCGGCAACCAGCTCTTCCATATAGACGACCTCGGCGCCAGCGCCGCGAAGAAGGTCGGTAAACTGATCGTGCTCTTTCTGGGCATAGTCCAGATAGAACGCGTCGTGAATCCAAACGCGGTCGAAATCCTCCGCCTTCATGTTTACAAGATCCATACCGGGGCGATGGACGCACACCTTCTTGAGGGCGCCAATCTCGCTATGAACGTTCAGTCCTTTGTTCATCTCTATCCTTCTTTCTCACAACTTGTATGTGGGGTTTTGCATTTACGGCAGGGGGATAAGACCCGAAACCGCAGTGAATGCCATGCAGATAACGCTTACGACCAGGAAGAATTTCCAAGCGATCTTCCACCACTGGCCAAGCGGAATCTTACAGACGCCAAGACCGGCAACGAGCATCGCGCTTGTCGGCGAAATGAGAGACATGGCAGCACTGCCCATGGAAAGGCCGGTAACTGCAGCCTCGGGGTTTAAGCCCATCAGCTCAACAAGCGGGCCGAAAATGGGAATCGTAAGAGCAGCGATGCCCGAGGAGCTCGGAACGAGGATCGACAGAAGGTTATCCACGACGTAGAGAATGCTCGTAAAGATAACTGCCGGAACTCCAGAGAGAGCCGTGGCGAGCGTGTTGAGAATCGTATCGATGATGAGGCCGTCATTGGCGATTACGAGGATTCCGCGGGCGAGGCCAACAACGATGGCAGAGAACGCGAAGTCTGCAATTCCCTTAACGAACTCGCCAGCGATCTCCTTCTCATTCATCCCGGAAACAACACCCGAAAGAAGGGCCATGGCCAAGAAAATCGCAGAGATTTCGTTCATGTACCAGCCCTGGGCCACCAGACCCCAAATGATGGCGGCAAGTCCAAGCACGAAAATAACCATAACGGCTTTCTGCCTACCGGTGAACTCGCTATCGAGGAGATTCTCGTCCGCACCAAACTCTTTGCGCTTCTCGATATCATCGTGGAAAGCTGGGGATGCCTCGGGATTCTTCTTAACCTTGAGGGCATACATCACAACCCATGCGATGGCAACTGCCGTGAGCACGACAAGGGCGATAGTACGCAACCAAAGCTGGGGGTTGCCCTGGATACCGAGGATGCCCTGGGAAATCAGGACGTTGAACGGGTTTACGGTAGATGCGATGTATCCGATACGGGCACCCACAAACACCGTCATGAACGCTGTAATTGAGTCGAAGCCCATGGCCATCATGATCGGCATAAGAATCGCAAAGAACGGAAGCGTCTCCTCTGCCATACCAAAGGTGCTGCCGCCCAAGGCAAAAAGCGCCATTAGGATCGGAATGATGAGGACGTCCTTGCTCTTGAACTTCTTCACCACTCGGGCGACGCCGCTCGTGATGGCTCCGGTCGCCGTGATGACCTGGAAGGAACCTCCCACAATCATAATGAATGCAACGACCTCGACCGCTTGCTGGATGCCGATCGCAGGGGCCTCAAGTACTTCGAAGATGCCTTGGCGAAGATCGACCTCGTTGCCGTCCTCGTCCGTATAGACCTTATCGACAGGCTCATAGGTGCCCGAGACCGTTACCTCGCGACCGTTAACCTCCTGGCGCTCAAACGAACCCGAAGGCACGACCCAGGTCAGAACGGCAAATACGGCCATCAAGACGAGAATGATGGTGTACACGTGCGGGACTCGAAGAGTGCGCTTCTTTTCTGTCTCTGCCATCTCTCCTCCTTAATTCAGGGGTTTTTCGTTGCCGGCAAAGCCATTGTGTCATCGCGCAAAACACCCTTCCGTCTCTTCGCCCGCCAACGAAGCGCATCGACCCGTAAACGGACTTTAGATTGACGTAATTTGTCAATTTGCTTTCTAGATTGATGTTTAACATCAATTACTAAGCCGGTTCGTGCCATTCACCTGTGACAGATATGATGTAAATTGAATCGAACTCGTAATGTGCCACTATGGAAGCAATCAATACTCATCGCCAAAGCGAGGTCTTATGTCCGCACTACATGTTCAAAACGAAATAGGAAAGCTAAAAAAGGCCCTCCTGCACTGCCCCGGCCCCGAAACGCGCAACTACCCCGACGGGCAGTTCAATCGGGTCTTTACGTTGCGTCCGTCTAGCAGCTCATTCGATCTTGATAAAGCCCTTAGGGAGCATCATGCTTACTCGGCGATGCTCGAGCACGAAGGGGTAGAGATTCTCTATCTTGAAAACCTTCTTACCGAAGCCCTTGATGCGACAGAGCAAGCGCGTCGCTCTTTTATCGATAGCTACATTTCAGAATGCGGCGCGCGGGGCATTGAGCTCGAGTCTGCCATTCGCGAGTATCTTGAGCATATCGAAGGTTCCCGCGACCTGGTCCAGGCAGCCGTCAACGGCGTTCGCTACTCCCAGGTCTTCGACACGAACAAGGAGGTGTTCAGCCTCTCAAAGCTGACGGGAGACGCATACTCACCCGACGACCTTCTCATAGCCCCCCTTAACACCATGTGGTTCACGCGCGATCCAGCAAGCGTCATCGGCGAAGGTGTCACGCTCAACCATATGTACTGGCCAGAGCGCAACCGTGAGGTTATCGCCTATAAAACGATTTTTAACTATCATCCGGATTTCCGCGAGACTCCTCAGTTCTTCAAGCATGAATCGACTTACCACATTGAAGGCGGCGACCTTCACAACCTCAACAGCGAAAATGTAGCCGTTGGCATCTCTCAACGAACCGAGCCAGCAGCTATAGACACCCTAGCGAATAACTTGCTCTGGGACGAGAACTCGACTATTGAGTCCGTATGGGCCATTGAGGTTCCCTACGATGATCTCTGCATTCATCTCGACACATACTTTGCTCGTGTTAACTATGAGACATTCCTCATTGACCGGGAGCTCCTGGACCAAGCGCGGGTCTACTGCATTACACGAGGCAGATCGGAAAGGACAACCCGGGCGCGTCATGTCGAAGGCGGACTAAAAGAAGCGCTGGGATTAGCCCTGGGTTTAAGTTCACCGCAATTTATCCCTTGCGGCGGCTCAAATCCCGGAGCGGCAGAGGTCGAAAGAACCAACAATGCTATAAGCACGCTTTGCCTGGAGCCCGGCAAGGTCTGCGTATACGAAGAGAACACCGAGACGAACAAGGCACTGGAGCAGGCCGGTATTGAACTTGTTCCCATCTCCATCTTCGAGCTGACAAACGGCTTTGGCGGCCCCAACTGCCTCTGCCTTCCCCTCGTCCGCGCTTCATAACATGGGAACGGGTCAAAACATAAAGGCGCTTCGCAAGCGCGACCAGCTCACGCAGGAGGAGTTCGCGGCACTCGTCGGCGTCTCCAAAGAAACGGTATGCCGTTGGGAAAAGGACCGCTATGCCATCCGCCGGTCGACACTGCTCAAGATCGTTTCGAAATTCAATCTGCAGCTTGACGACCTCGCATCAGAAACCGCAGGGCTTGCCGCAAAGCTCGACCACGGAGGACGGAAGCCGAATTCCAAGGAAACTGCTACTGACTCCCTTTGCGATGTATTTAAAATCCAGATGAATGGAGGCAGAACAGGACTTAAGCAGACCGGAACAACGGCGCTCCCCTCATCCGTATTCAAAAAACATCGCGGGTGTTTCTTTGTTCAAATGGACACATCTGCCATGTCCAAATGCTATCCGATGGGATCCTTTCTCCTAGTGGACCCCAACCTGAAGCCCTGGAACGGATGCTCCGTCCTCGCCTTGTCCGATAATTCCAGAGTGGTCATACGGCGGTATAGCACCGGCACGAACACAGTGATGCTGTCATCCTACTCATATCGCACATCGGAACCGGATATTGTGCTGGACAAACGCCGAATCAGGATTCTCGGAGTCATCGTCTGGTTTCAGGCATCCCATGACCTGAGCATCTAATTGGATCGGATCTTGTCATTGGGGACAGACTTAAATGAGTGGTCATTGGGCGACCACTCATTTAAGTCTGTCCCCAATGACCACCCATGAACAGCGACCTCAATAGCAAAAGCCCCGCAGTCGGAGCGGACTGCAGGGCTCATGAAGAGAGGCTAGTTTGTGGGCGCTTTGCCTGGCGCCCA
>NZ_QSGK01000021.1:0-3425 GCF_003468125.1 Collinsella sp. AM40-7AC
CGGCCCGCGCTGCATGAGCATGCCCTTCTGGCGCGAGGACCTCTAAGTCTTTCCGTTTCCGGTGCGGTCCCCCTACAACCGCACCGGCTTCGCCCGTTAAACGGGCAACACTAATACTTACGTAATTCATTTCTTCGAAAGGAATCGAACCATGGGTGTTAACCTCTCCGGCCGTAGCTTCCTCAAGCTCCTCGACCTCACCACCGAGGAGATCGAGTACCTGCTCAAGCTCTCCAAGAACTTCAAGGACATGAAGCGCGCTGGCGTTCCGCACCGCTATCTCGAGGGCAAGAACATCGTTCTGCTCTTCCAGAAGACCTCCACTCGTACCCGCTGCGCCTTCGAGGTCGGCGGCATGGATCTGGGCATGGGCGTCACCTACCTCGATCCGGGTTCGTCGCAGATGGGCAAGAAGGAGTCCATCGAGGACACCGCCCGCGTTCTCGGCCGCATGTATGACGGCATCGAGTTCCGTGGCTTTGCCCAGGACGATGTCGAGGAGCTCGCTGCTAAGTCCGGCGTGCCCGTGTGGAACGGCCTGACCACCGAGTGGCATCCCACCCAGATGCTCGCCGACATCCTGACCGTCCAGGAGAACTTCAACTACGACATCAAGGGCAAGACCCTCGTCTTCATGGGCGACTGCAAGAACAACGTTGCTCGCTCCCTCATGGTCGTCTGCTCCAAGCTCGGCATGAATTTCGTGGCCTGCGGCCCCGAGGAGTGCATGCCTGCCGACGATGTCATCGAGGCCTGCAAGCCCATCGCCGAGGCCAACGGCTGCACCATCAAGCTGACCACCGACGTCAAGGACGGCGTCACCGGTGCCGACGTTATCTACACCGACGTGTGGGTCTCCATGGGCGAGCCCGACGAGGTCTGGGCCGAGCGCATCGCTCAGCTCACCCCGTATCGTGTTACCTCCGAGGTCATGGCTATGGCCAACCTGGGTGCCATCTTCCTGCACTGCCTGCCCAGCTTCCACGACACCAACACCACGATTGGCGCCGAGAAGTGCGAGCAGTTCGGTATCACCGAGCAGGAGGTCACCGACGAGGTCTTCGAGAGCCCCGCTTCCAAGGTCTTCGACGAGGCCGAGAACCGCATGCACACCATCAAGGCTGTCATGTACGCCACGCTCAAGTAAGAGCATCTAGCATCTCGCTCGGGGTGCATTGCTGCGCACCCCGAGCGCTTTTGTCTGGTAAAAATCTCGCACCGAGCGACATGCACGGCACGGAAGAGCCGCTTCGGGCGAGATCAGTAAATGATTTATGAAGGGGGGATGAGAACTATGACTGAGACCGCTAAGAAAAAGCGCGGTATGCCTTCATCGTTCACCATTCTTCTTGCTCTGCTGGCAATCGTCGCGGTTGTTACCGTTATCGTCTCCGGTACGTCCGGTGGCGAGGTTACCGCTGCCCGCCTGAGCGATTTCTGCACCGCCCCGGTCAAGGGCTTCGCTGACGCTTTGCCCGTCTGCCTCTTCGTTATGATTCTCGGCGGCTTCCTCGGCATGATGACCGAGACCGGCGCCCTGGACAACGGCATTGCCGTTCTGGTGCAGAAGCTTAAGGGCAATGAGATCATGCTCATTCCCGTGCTGATGCTCATCTTCTCCCTCGGTGGTACCACCTATGGTATGTGCGAGGAGACCGTTCCCTTCTACGCCCTGCTCGCCGCTACCATGATGGCCGCTGGCTTCGACCCCATGGTCGGTGCTGCCACCGTCCTGCTCGGCGCTGGCTGCGGCTGCCTCGGCTCCACGGTTAACCCGTTCGCCGTCGGCGCTGCCGTCGACGCTCTGACCGGTGTTGGCATTGAGGTCAACCAGTCCATCATCATCGGCCTCGGTGCCGTCCTGTGGATTGTTACCACTGCCATGTCCATCTTCTTCGTCATGAGCTATGCCAAGAAGGTCAAGGCTGACAAGGGTTCCACCATCCTTTCGATGCAGGAGCTCAAGGACGCCGAAGAGGCTCACGGCAAGGCTGCTTCCGAGGTTAACAAGGAGGTCAAGCTCACCGGTCGTCAGAAGGGTGTTCTGATCGCCTTTGCCTTCACCTTCGTCGTCATGATCGTCGGCTTCATCCCGCTGGCCGACCTTAACGAGGGCGTCGCCAACTTCTTTGACGCTGGCGCTGTCTACGACGCCGACGGTAACGCCGTCGTCCAGGGCTGGTCTGCCCTGATCACCGGCCTGCCCATTGGCCAGTGGTACTTCGACGAGGCTTCCACCTGGTTCTTCCTCATGGCTATCCTGATCGGTATCATCGGTGGCCTGTCCGAGAAGCAGATCGTCAACACCTTCATCACCGGCGCTGCCGACATGATGTCCGTTGTCCTCGTCATCGCTCTCGCCCGTGGTATCTCCGTCCTCATGGCTAGCACCGGCCTCGACGTCTACGTCCTCGATGCTGCCGCCAATGCTCTGGCTGGCCTGTCCGGCGTGATCTTCGCTCCCATGAGCTTCCTGGTCTACTTCGGCCTGTCCTTCCTGATCCCCTCGACCTCCGGTATGGCTACTGTCTCCATGCCCATCATGGGACCGTTGGCTGTTAAGCTCGGCTTCTCGCCCGAGGTCATGGTTATGATCTTCTCCGCCGCCATCGGCGTCGTGAACCTGTTCACCCCGACCTCCGGCGCCATCATGGGCGGTCTTGCCCTGGCCAAGATCGAGTGGACGACCTGGCTCAAGTTTGCCCTTAAGCTCATCGTCGCTCTCTCCGTCGTCTGCGCCATCATCCTGACCGTCGCTTGCGTGATGCTCTAAGTACCCAACGGGTACCCCACGGAAACCTTGACGATCCTGTAGAGGATCACCTGGTCATCGTCTGTCCGGTGGGGTCAACCCACCGGTAGACTCCTACCTTTAGCCCCCTCCCGTTCCGTGCGCGGGAGGGGGCGCTCTTGTGTTCCGGCGTTTTACCAAACGCCGGAATCACTCGACGCTGCAAGCCCGCCAGAGCGGCAATCTGACGTTCAATCGTCGGGCATGGCCAAAAGGCCTATGCCCTCCTCTTTCACGTCACCTTGCTCGCTCTGGCGGGCTTTCGCTGACTTATGCTCAACCTGCGGCGCTGCCATTGTTGGCGCAGGGGGCGGCTTGCTCGCTCTGGCGCCTGTTCGCTCATATGACCCAATCCGCTGTCAAGAGCCACAATGGCCCCGCCGACCGCTTGCAATCGGTCGGCGGGGCCTGCCGTTAACCCGTCCCGGTCCGCCCCCGGCATGTCATCGACGCCTTCGGCTCAGTCTCATATCCGCGGATACCGTTCTGTCGGCCCGCACTCCATTCCTTCGGCGGGGTTCCCCAAGTCTGTCGAGGCGCATGCGGAGGGCTCCGCGCGCACAGCGAAATAGGGGGTATCCCCGAAGGCCGCCCGGCTCGCCGGGACGGGGGCTATGTCTATTCCGCGCCCTCC
>NZ_QSGK01000022.1:0-2914 GCF_003468125.1 Collinsella sp. AM40-7AC
AAGCAAGGCAGGGGCGATCCAGGCCGATTTGGGCGCCCTGCTCTCGGTGGCGCGGGCAGGTGGCGAGTAACGCGGAGCGGTAGACGCGCAATGAGGTTTTAGCCGCAGCCTCCGAACGAGAGGGCTCGGAGGCTGGTATTCCTGAATCGCAGGTCACGATGGGTTATCGGAATCGCGAAGAGCGGATACCGCCAGTAAGCCCCCTTCGGAATAGGCGTTGAGCAGCTCCTGGGCATGGGTGAACTCGGGGCCTCGTCTCCAGCCGAGCAGGCGGTTGACGGCCAGATTGCCCTGGACGTTGTGGATGAAGAGCAGGAAGG
Source organism: Collinsella sp. AM40-7AC (assembly GCF_003468125.1). Lineage (NCBI taxonomy): Bacteria > Bacillati > Actinomycetota > Coriobacteriia > Coriobacteriales > Coriobacteriaceae > Collinsella > Collinsella sp. AM40-7AC. The sequence goes on from NZ_QSGK01000022.1 coordinate 321, forward strand.
CGTCTTCGCGTGAAAGCCCTGTTTTCTCCATGACCCAGGGAACCATCTGCTCCGCTCCGCGTTCTATGACGCGCTGGGCTACGCGAGCGTATGCGTCGCTGTCCGAATAAAGCAGGCGATAATCGTCGTCTGCCGGCGGACGCTGGCAAAGCGTTGCCGATTCAACCCCCTCAAGCGGGGGAGCCGCTGCCAATGCCTCGTCGATAAGCGCATCGAGCAGCGCGTACTTATCCTCGCAATGCAGATAGAACGTTCCCCGGTTGATCTCGGCGCGGCGGCAGATGTCCGCCACCGTCATCTTCGCGAAGCCGACCTCGGCCAGCAGCGCGAAGAACGCCTCCTGTATGACCGAGAGGGTGTAGCGCCGCCGGCGGTCGATCTTGGTTTCTCCCATCGCCTCTCCAATCTGAGTCGTTTGACAATGTCCAGTAGCTGTTCGTTTATCGACAGGTGCACGCGTTTGTTCATTGCCCCTGCGAAAATCAACAAGGATACTGTTTATAGACACCTGTTTTTTATAGCTGAAAGGGAGCACGGATGACCCTGTGCGAGAAGCTCGGCATCGGGCTTGTCAGCCGATCGTTTTCCCATCGGGCCGTCTATCGAAACGGCGGCACGTCATACGATTTGAGCGATTGCGAGCCTGCTGCTTTCAAGCAAGATATCGAGGCTTTTGTCCGCAAGGTGGGGGAGGCTGATTGTGTGTTTACGGGAGAGGCAGGTAGGCAGGCGTTATGAGCATCTGCATCAAAAATCAGATTCAGAATATGAATATCGTCATCGGCTGCACGGTGGGGTGTCCATATTGCTATGCCCGTAACAATGTGAAACGTTGGCATATGATTGACGACTTCGCTGATCCTGCGTTCTTCCCGAGCAAGCTCAAGATGATGGAAAAGAAACGCCCGCAGAACTTTCTCCTTACCGGCATGAGCGATCTCTCCGGGTGGAAGCTGGAATGGCGAGACGAGGTATTTGCAAAGATCCATGAGAATCCACAGCATCAGTTCCTGTTCCTGACCAAGAGACCCGATTTGCTGGATTTAGATACCGACCTGGAAAACGCATGGTTCGGCGTTACGGTGACGAGGAAAGCGGAGCTGTGGCGTATCGACGCCCTTCGGAAAAACGTCAAAGCAAATCACTTCTTCGTTACTTTTGAGCCGCTATTCGACGATCCCGGTACGGTCGACCTTTCCGGAATCAACTGGATCGTCGTCGGTACCATGACCGGGGCGCAGAGCAGGAAGGTTCATACGGAACCGGAGTGGGCATGGTCTTTGACGGACCAGGCGCACGCGCTTGGCATTCCAATGTTTATGAAGGAAGACCTCGTCTCTGTCATAGGGGACGAAAACATGATTCAGGAATTGCCGGAAGAATTCGAAAGAGTGCTGGAGGTGCAGAGAACATGGCGGAAGTGATCGATGGAATCCTCATCAATGAGGTGGAAGCAAAGAACATCATGACCAAGTCCAGCCTGCCGGTAGGCGGCTACTCGGTCAATCCCTATGTAGGCTGCACGCATGCCTGCAAGTATTGCTATGCCTCCTTTATGAAGCGCTTTACCGGACACAAGGAGGAATGGGGCACCTTTCTTGATGTGAAGCATTGGCCGGAAATCAAGAATCCGAAGAAATACGCTGGACAGCGGGTGGTTATCGGTTCTGTGACGGATGGCTACAATCCACAGGAGGAGCGATTCGGGAATACCAGGAAACTCCTGGAGCAGCTGATTGGCAGCGATGCAGATATTCTGATCTGCACAAAGTCCGATCTTGTGGTACGGGATATCGATCTGCTGAAGAGGCTTGGACGAGTGACCGTTTCATGGTCGATCAACACGCTGGATGAGAACTTCAAGAACGATATGGACTCCGCGTCGAGCATCGAGCGTCGTATCGCTGCTATGAAGCAGGTGTATGACGAAGGTATCCGTACGGTCTGCTTCGTGTCCCCGGTATTTCCCGGCATCACGGATTTTGAGATGATTTTTGAGCGAGTAAAGGATCGGTGCGATTTGTTTTGGCTCGAAAATCTCAATCTTCGGGGTGGTTTCAAAAAAGCGATCCTGGATTATATCGCCGAGAAACATCCCAATCTCGTACCGCTTTACGATGAGATCTATAACAAGCGCAACCGTAGCTATTTTGAAGCGCTTGAAGTAAAAGCCGAGGAAATGGCCAAGAAGTACGATTGCCCCTTTGTGGACAACGAAATGCCTTATGGCAGAGTCCCCCAGGGGCATCCGGTGATCGTGGACTACTTCTATCACGAGGAAGTCCGAGGGTCAGATAATAGCGGAAAAAGAAATCGTTAAACGAAAACCGACGACGATTTGCTCGAGCGATCAGCGTCCACGCGTGGCTTCTGCCGATTGGCGCAACGGGCGACGGATTAAGGGATCGCTCGGGCGGATGATCCCGCTGCAGTACAGGCGGTCGCTCAATTTAGCGGCATGAGCGTTTTCGCACGGAAAACCAGTATCCCCTGTGCCGAGTTTAATCGTAGCGAATACAATGGGCACTGAGCATCAATCGAAAGTAGTCAAGAGCCTTTTCGACGGCTTCTACCACCTCTACCCCAGCCTCGAG
>NZ_QSGK01000023.1:0-2052 GCF_003468125.1 Collinsella sp. AM40-7AC
GAAGAAGGGGGAGGCCTCGCGGCCTCCCCCTTTTTTGCGTTTACGGGCAACATTCCTTATGCAATTAAATCAATTTAATCATCCACCGCTGAATATAGACGTTCACCGTTCTTTGGTCGGTTCTCTGTTCTCAATGGACTAATATTTGCTTTAGCGCACTGCTGCGCTTGTCCTGTTTTACACGGGTCGTTTTATTGATTGTGAAGGAAGGACTCACATGGCAGATGTTCATGAGCTGCTTGATACTTGGATTGCCAATGTCAAGGACGAGGAGCTCCTCGCTGAGCTTAACACGATGAAGGAGCAGGGTGATGAGGACGCCATCACCGATGCTTTCTTCCAAGATCTCGCCTTCGGTACTGCCGGCCTTCGCGGCACTATCGGTGCGGGCACTAACCGTATGAATATCTATACGGTCGGTCGTGCGACCCAGGGATTCGCTGACTACCTCAATGCGACCTTCGAGCATCCAACGGTTGCCATCGCTCGCGATAGCCGCAATAAAGGTGAGCTGTTCGTTAAGACGACGGCTGCCATTCTTGCAGCAAACGGCGTGACTGCCCTCGTTTATCCCAAGATTTCTCCTGTGCCGACGCTCTCCTGGGCCGTCCGTGATCTTAAGTGCTCCGGTGGCATTTGCATGACCGCTAGTCATAACCCGGCACCGTATAACGGCTATAAGGCCTATGGCCCCGACGGCTGCCAGATCACCAGCGAGGCCGCCGATGCAATTTCTAAGGCTATCGCCGAGACCGATACGTTCACCGGTGTGAAGTCCATGGACTTCGATGAGGCTCTTGAGCAGGGCCTGGTCAAATGGATCGATGACTCGTGCCTCGAGCGTTATTACGACGCCGTTCTCGCTCGCGGCGTTACGAATCTTTCTGCCGAGGAGATTGCCGGCGCACCGCTCAAGCTTGTCTATACGCCGCTGAATGGTACCGGCCTCATTCCCGTCACCACGGTGCTCGAGCGCGCTGGCATCACTGATGTCACGGTTGTTCCCGAGCAGAAGGAACCTAACGGCGATTTCCCGACCTGCCCGTATCCTAACCCCGAGATCCGACAGGCCATGCAGAAGGGCATCGATCTCTGCGAGCAGGTTCACCCCGATCTGCTGCTTGCGACCGATCCCGACGCCGACCGTGTTGGCGTTGCCGTTAAGAATGGCGATGACTATCTGCTGCTGACCGGTAACGAGATGGGCGTCCTGTTGCTCGACTATATTTGCAAGACCCGTGCCGCCCGCGGCGAGGACCTCACTAAGAAGGTCGCGGTTACTACCATTGTTTCTTCCGCCATGGTCGATGCTCTGGCCGAGGAATATGGCTTTGAGCTCCGTCGCTGCCTGACGGGCTTCAAGTACATCGGTGACATCATTACCTCGCTTTCCGATGCCGGTGAAGTCGATCGCTTTATCTTCGGTTTTGAGGAGAGCTACGGTTATCTGGCTGGTGATCACGTGCGCGACAAGGACGCCGTGAGCACTTCGCTGCTGATTTGCCAGATGGCTCAGTATTACAAGCTGCAGGGTAAGAACCTCGCCGACGCGATGCACGAGCTGTACGAGAAGTATGGCTACTATCACAACAAGACGATTTCGCTGAGCTATCCGGGCGCTGAGGGTGCGGCAAAGATGGCCGGCATCATGGCTGGTCTGCGCGAGAACCCGCCCGCGGAGCTCGCCGGTTCCAAGATTGAGGCCGTCGTGGACTACAACACCTGCGTGAACGGCCTGCCGAAGGCTAATGTCATTGAGTTCGATCTCGAGGGTGGCAACAAGGGTATCGTCCGTCCTTCCGGTACCGAGCCCAAGATCAAGCTGTATATCTTTGCCAAGGGCGCGGATGCCGCCGAAGCTGATGCAGCACTTGACGCGATTGAAGAGTCCGGTCGCAAGCTGCTGGCATAAGGTATTTAAGAGTCTATTACTGTAGATAGGCGAAAGAGGGGATCTCGGAAACGAGGTCCCCTCTTATATTTACCCAGCCAGCCGAGAGTCCTTATATGTGTAGGAAATGTGTACGCCCAGATTCCCGCCCCCGGCGCCCC
>NZ_QSGK01000024.1:0-1903 GCF_003468125.1 Collinsella sp. AM40-7AC
CGGCCCGCGCTGCATGAGCATGCCCTTCTGGCGCGAGGACCTCTAAGGTTTTCAAAGACCCGTACAGGTCTTAATACAAACATCTAGCTGCCATTAGATGTCTCCCAATGGGACGGTGCGGTTCTTTCGCACCGTCCCATTCATGTTTATTGACGCTAAATTAAGATCAGATAAGGTGGCCATGGATATCAAGACAATTGGCGTTGAGGAATGGCTCAACGTTTGGGAGAAGAGTGCTACCTGGGATATCGCTCAGTCGACGATCTCGTCGCTGACCATGGGTGAGCTTCGCGCACTTGACGAGCAGGACGGTGCTACGTTCTACGAGCGCCTGGATCGCGAGAAGATGAATTACGGCTGGATCGAGGGTTCGCCGGAGTTTAAGGCCGAAGTCGCCAAGCTGTATCGTCGCGAGGTCAATCCCGATCACATTTTGCAGACCAATGGCTGTACGGGTGCTAACCTCAATGCCATCATGGCTGTTGTCGAGCCCGGCGATCACGTGATTGCCGAGTGGCCTACCTATGCGCCGCTCTATGAGATTCCGCGTACGCTCGGTGCCGAGGTCGAGTATTGGGAGCTTCGCGAGGAACTCGGCTGGAAGCCCGATATCGTGGAACTCAAGCGCTTGGTGCGTCCCAATACCAAGCTCATCTGCATCAATAACGCATCGAACCCCATCGGTACGGTGCTCGATGCCGATACGCTCGGCCAGATTGCCGAGATCGCCCGTTCGGTGGGCGCCTACGTGCTGTGCGACGAGGTGTATCTGCCGCTCGAGAACACCGAGTCCTTTATATCGATGGCCGACGTGTACGAGAAGGCCATTGTCACCAACTCGGTGTCCAAGACCTATTCGACGCCTGCGGCCCGCGTGGGCTGGGTCGTGGCCGACGAAGAGGTCTCCAACCGCATCCGCACGTATCGTGACTACACCATGATCTGCGGCGGCGTGTTCAACGACGCCCTGGCGACCTACGTGCTCGAGCACAAGGACAAGATTCTCGAGCGCAACCGCAAGATCGTGTTTGGCAACCGCGATATCACGCAGGCTTGGATCGATACGCAGCATCGCGTGTCCTGGACGGCCCCGCAGGGCGTGTCCACCTCGTTTATCCAGCTGGATATTCCCGAGGACGACGAGGAGTTCTGCAAGCGCCTGTTGGCTGAGAGGGGAGTGCTGCTGGTTCCCGGCAGCCGCTTTGAGCTCCCCTGCGGCGCACGCTTGGGCTACTGCGCGAGCGAGGACGTTCTTCGCGAGGGCCTGAGGCTTTTGGGCGAGGCACTGGCGGAGTTTGATCGCTAGGATTCCGATGATCTTCGAGGGCCTTATCTAAATTGGCCGAAGATAATCGAAAACGGACCCGTTTCCCTAGGGGAAGCGGGTCCGTTTTTCCATACCGAGAAGTCAAGTTGTTACAAATGGGGCCGTAAAGCGAGTCGGTATCCGCTGGGCCTTATACTGAGCTTCCGGTGAACGGTATCAAGCGTCTGGTAAACGGTAATTTGTTTACCAGAAATGAATAGGACAAACTTTTTTTTGAATAAAAATGAAAATGGTTGAGACGTGGTACGAATCGCTAATTCTATTCATAGCTTTATTGGAAATATACAATTTGAGGGTGGTTTAACAAAGTTTAGTTCCATTTGATTTCTGGATTGAAAACGCGTTTAAGCACGTAAATACACTTTATTAAATCAAAGTGTGCCATGCGTGAAGTATATGTGTATGCCGTTCACCCCTCATATAAACCCGTTCGGGGGCGAGGTGGAAGTATGGACTGATTTTGGATATAAATATGTCGTCAGCAATAACGCCTCACACGGAGGGGCGCTAACGAATCGGCCCTGACAGGGGCCCGAAAGAAAGGTAGGAGGCCATGACGAAAGGTCTGCACGTGCC
>NZ_QSGK01000025.1:0-1621 GCF_003468125.1 Collinsella sp. AM40-7AC
GGTTGATTTTCAATCTCAACGCAACAGCCTGAACGGGCCCCGCGTTTCCGCAGCTAGCGCAACGCGGGAATAGCTCCCGGCACCTGGCCGTCGCATCGTTTCCGCAGGTGGAGAGGCTATGGAGGCCGGTGCCCCCATGCCGCCGCCGCATGCTCCGCCAGCCCGCCGCGCAGCCGTTCCGGACTCAGCGCAACGGGCCCTCCGGCCCATGTCCCGGCCCGCCGCCTATCCCGCCAGCGGCCCCTCGCCCCTCGCGGCCCTGGCCCTGTCGATGCAGCCGGGCGTGAGGTCCAGCTCGCCGGGCGCCAGCTCCTCTATCCCGAACGCGTCCATGAGGGCGGAGGCGTCCTCCCCGAGGGCCATCCGCAGCACGCGCGCCGGCGTCAGGAAACCGAGCGCGCCCCTCGGCTCGGAGTTCACCTGCGACATGAGCAGCGCGCAGTCCTCCGCCGTCAGCCGGTCGAACCTGGCCCCGGCGCCCTTGGGCAGCAGCTTCCTGATCTCCACGTGGTTCTTCTCGCACGCGCCCTTCTGCTGGCTCTGCCGGGGGTCGCAGTAGAAGAGCCTGGTCTCGCCGTCCCGCTCGCCGATCAGCGCCGCGATGGCGCCCTCGTCGGCGAACTCGCTCCCGTTGTCGGTGAGCACGGCGCCGAAGGCGCGCCTCGCGCCGTCCTCGCCGAGGACCCCGCGCAGGGAGGAGAGCGCCGCCAGGACCGAGGCGCACGTGCCGTCCGGCAGCGGCAGGGCCAGCTGGAAGCGGCTCGGGCGGTGCAGGAGCGTGAGGAGCCTGGCGGAGTCGCCCCTGGAGCCCTCGACGGTGTCCATCTCCCAGGCCGCGGCGCAGGCGTCCTCGCCGAGCGCGAGGAACGACGCGTGCGACCTGCGCGACGAGTGGGACGTCGCCCTCTTCGGGGCCCGGCGCGACCTCGGCCTGTAGCCGACCTTGCGCCTGAGCTCCATGTTCGTCATGCCGTCGTAGCCGGCGTCCACCCACCTGTAGACGGTGGAGGCGCTGAGCCCGGGGGTCGTCGCCGCTATCTGCTGCGGGGAGAGCCCGCGCGCGAGCCCGTCCCTGATGGCCGCGAGCTTGGCGGCGGCGCCCTCCTCGGTCTCGTCGATCCCGGACCTGCTCGCCGAGAGCTCGGCGTCGGCCGCCTCCTGCGCCCTCCTGGCGCTGTAGAACACCCTGGGCCTCCTCGAGCAGCCGTAGCCCCTCCTGTGCGGGCAGCCGTTGCAGCACCTCGGCCACGCGGAGAGCCTGGGGCAGGCCCCCGACAGGTCCGCGGGCGCGGGCTCGCCGTAGCGCGAGCGCGGCGCGGTGACGTAGCGGTGCGCCGCGACCTCCCTGGTCACGGTCGAGGGCGACCTGCCGAGCTCCGCGGCGATCTCGCGGGCGCTGCGGTTGCGGTCGAGCATCCTCTCGACCGTGTTCCTCTCGTGCCTCGTGAGCCTCCCGTACGACCTTCCGGACGGCTTGGGTCTGGACATGCCGGCCTCCCTCCATCGCGGGCCGGGGGATTCCGGCCCCTCTGGGGTTGCCTACCCGGATTCGCGCCTCAGGACTCAGCGCAACGCGTTGCGCTGAGTCCTGAGGCTGTTGCAATGAAAATGAGAATCAAGG
>NZ_QSGK01000026.1:0-1267 GCF_003468125.1 Collinsella sp. AM40-7AC
CTTAGAGGTCCTCGCGCCAGAAGGGCATGCTCATGCAGCGCGGGCCGCCGCGGCCGCGGGAGAGCTCGGCGGAGGGCACGACGAGAAGGTCCAGGCCCTCCTTGTACAGCACGTCGTTGGTGACGGTGTTGCGGGCGTAGACGCAGATCTTGCCGGGCTCGACGCACAGGGTGTTGGAGCCGTCGTTCCACTGCTCGCGGGAGGCCGCGATCGGGTCGCCGCCGCCGCAGGGGATCAGCTTGACCTGGTCGACGCCGGTGGCGTCCTCCAGGACGTGCTCGAGGGTGTCCTCGATCAGGCGGATGTTCACGTCGCCCGGGTTCTTGCCGGCGGTCAGCTCGTAGACGCGCAGGGTGCCCATGATGGCGGGGTGGATCGTGAACTTATCGACGTCGATCTGGGTGAAGACCGTGTCGAGGTGCATGAAGGCGCGCGAGACGGGGATGTCGAAGGCCAGGATGCGCTCGACCTTGGAGTCGGAGTTCCAGAAGATGTTCTGGGCCATGACGTCGATGGCGGCTGCCTGGGTGCGCTGGGAGATGCCGACGGCGAGGGTCTTCTCGTTGATGTTCAGCACGTCGCCGCCCTCGGTGTGGAACTGGCAGTCGCGGCGGAAGTACAGGGAGACGTCCTTGTAGTCGGGGTGGTACTTGAAGACGTACTTGCCGTACAGGGTCTCGCGGTTGCGGGTGACCGAGTACATGCGGTTGAGGTTGACGCCCTCGCCGACGACCGCGAACGGGTCGCGGGTGAAGTAGAGGTTGGGCATCGGGTCGATGATCAGGTCGGACTCGGACTCGGAGTTGACCAGGGAGTCGAGGGTCGTGGACGCCGTGAGGGGCATGTCGATCTCGGCCTTGGTCATGCCGGCCATGGTCTTCTTGACGAACTCGAGGTTGTCCTCGATGGAGTCCAGCTTCTCGCGGACGATCTGCGGCATGTGCTGGCCGCGGATGCCCGCCTCGGCGATGTACTGGTCGGTGAACTCGGCGCGGGCGCCGGGGACCTGGTCGAACACCTCTGCGACGAGGTTCTCGAGGTAGAGCACCTCGACGCCCTGGTCCCTCAGGATCTGGGCGAAGGTGTCGTGCTCCTGCTGCGCGACCTCAAGGAACGGGACGTCGTCGAACAGGAGTCGCTCGAGCTCGTCGGGCGGCAGGTTGAGGAGCTCGTCGCCGGGACGGTGCAGGCAGACCTTCCTGAGCTTGCCGATCTCGGAAGGCACGTGCAGACCTTTCGTCATGGCCTCCTACCTTTCTTTCGGGCC
>NZ_QSGK01000027.1:0-1015 GCF_003468125.1 Collinsella sp. AM40-7AC
AAGCCCGATCGCATCGTCGTCGCCCTCGGCGGCAACGCCCTCGGCAACAACCCCGTCGAGCAGATCGAGGCCGTGAGCAACACCGCCCACGCTCTCCTCGGTCTCATCGAGCAGGGCAACGAGATCATCATCACCCACGGCAACGGCCCGCAGGTCGGCATGATCCAGAACGCCTTCGCCGCCGCCCACGACGCCATCGGCACCCCCGAGATGCCGCTGCCCGAGTGCGGCGCCATGTCCCAGGGCTACATCGGCTACCACCTGCAGCAGGGCATCGGCCGCGAGATGCACAAGCGCTACAAGCGTTGGCACGCCGCCACCGTCGTCACCCAGATCGAGTGCGATCCCGACGATCCCGCGTTCAAGAACCCGACCAAGCCGATCGGCCCCTTCTACACCGAGGAGCAGGCCAAGGAGTTCATGGCCGAGGATCCCTCCAAGGTCTTCGTCGAGGATTCCGGCCGCGGCTGGCGTCGCGTCGTCGCCTCCCCCGATCCCAAGAAGATCGTCGAGGCCGACTCCATCCTCAACCTGCTCGACAACGAGTTCATCGTCATCGCCTGCGGTGGCGGCGGCATCCCCGTCGTCCGCGACTACGAGAACAAGGGCTGCTACAAGGGCGTTCCCGCCGTCATCGACAAGGACCTGGGCGGCGAGCTGCTGGCCGAGGACTGCGACGCCGACGTCCTGTTCCTGCTGACCGCCGTCGAGCACGTCGCCATCAACTTTGGCAAGCCCAACCAGGAGGAGCTCGAGGACCTCACCGCCGACGAGGCCGAGCGTCTGGCCGACGAGGGTCAGTTCGGCAAGGGCTCCATGGAGCCCAAGGTCCGCGCCGCCATCAAGTTCGCCCGCTCCCGCAAGGGCCGCACCTGCATCATCGGCGCCCTGGACAAGGCCGCCGAGACCATGGCCGGCCTCTCCGGTACCCGCATCCACGAGTAGTCCCTACTCCGTTGCCTCTCCCGTGGGCGCCAGGCAAAGCGCCCACAAACTAGCCTCTCTTCATGAGCCC
>NZ_QSGK01000028.1:0-249 GCF_003468125.1 Collinsella sp. AM40-7AC
GGGGCGCCGGGGGCGGGAATCGCGCACTCCATATTTTGTTCACAAATTAATTAACTGGGCTCCGAGTTGCTCAGAGTCGCACATATGGTCATAAACCTCGGACAGACCGTATGACCTCGGGAATCTTGCTGTCCACTGTAGACATATCATCTTTATACCCTCGTCGGTCTCCGCTAGTTAGCCCATCATAAATTGAAGGACAACGTTAACAAACCTATAAAACGCCAGCGGGGGGGCTATCACTAATTA
>NZ_QSGK01000028.1:295-573 GCF_003468125.1 Collinsella sp. AM40-7AC
TGGCGGAGTGTATTTGATTGAAACAACGCCCCTTAATTGATTTACTGGAAATAAGGAGCAAAAGATCCGTCCGGATATACGTGGCGACAGAACCCTGGAGCCGGCTGATCGCCACCAGAACGCGACATAAACAAAAAGATCGGCTCTACCTCACCGCAAGCGACAACGATGCCCTCGACTAAAGTCAATCCGAGCACTCCTAAAACAGAAAGGGCAAATGTTAGCTTCTAGAACGCAAAAAAGGGGGAGGCCGCGAGGCCTCCCCCTTCTTCAAGTCA